>NIUT01000081.1 GCA_002254365.1 Nitrospira sp. UW-LDO-01 | reverse complement strand
GGCCGTTCTGTCTCTCAAGAGAGGCAGAGAGGATGGTGTTAACGGTGAGCCTGTCGCGATGACGCGGTTGGGCAGATAGCATTGGGCCACGGCTTGGCGAAGCGAACCCAGCGTGTTCTGCGCGGGATCCCCGATGAGTGCCAGCTCCACCGGGCCTTCGGTCAAAAAGTCCACAACCGCAAGACTCTTCGCAAATGCTCGAGGATAGCGAGTGACCTGCCGGCCGTAGGCACGTACCGCAGTCGTCGCCGCACGGCGCCAGTCATCTCGATCACAGTGGAAGGACAGCCGAGCAAGGGCTGACGCGGCTACAGCATTGGCGCTCGGTGTGGCCCCGTCAGTGCCTTCGCGGTGACGCAAGATAAGTGCTTCATGTTGTTGTGCCGTCGTGAAAAATCCGCCCTGCTCCTTATCCTCAAAGTCTGAGATCAGATAGTCGGCCAATCGCGCGGCGGCATGGAGATACGATTCAGCGGCGCCGGCTTCATAGAGATCGACGAACCCTTCTGCCAAGTAGGCATAGTCTTCCAGATAGGCATCGAGATGCGCGCCACCGGCCCGTGAGGTGCGGAATAAGCGTCCATCGGGTTTGGCATGGTATCGCAACAAGTAATCGGCCGTCCTCGAAGCATGCTGGAGGTATCGGGCGTCATCAAAGACGCGTGCGGCTTCGGCCATGGCCGAGAGCATCATGCCGTTCCAGGAGGTGATGATCTTGTCATCAAGTCCAGGGGGGACACGCTTCCGTCTCGCTTCATACAGCAGGGGCTTCACACGGGATGCGCTGTCCAGCAATTCGTCGGTGGTCAGATTCAGCTGCCTGGCGATGTCCTCGATTGGTCGCAGCCGATTGGGAATATTCGTATGTTCCCAATTGCCTGCTTCCGTGATGTCATACAGCCCACAAAATCGCCGAGTGTCTTCGTCGTTTTGGAGGACCTCCCGGACCTGAGTCGGTGTCCAAACAAAGAACTTGCCTTCAACACCTTCCGAGTCGGCATCGGTCGAGGAGTAGAACCCTCCTTCGGGACCGGTCATCTCGCGGCAGATATAGTCGAGCACATCGGTTGCGACATGGCGATAGAGCGGTGCCTTGGTAACTTGATAGGCCTCAACATACACGCGGGCCAGCAGCGCGTTGTCATAGAGCATCTTTTCGAAATGAGGGACCAGCCATCGGGCATCCGTCGAGTAGCGCGCGAATCCGCCGCCGATATGGTCGTAGATGCCGCCTGCGGCCATCATGTCGAGCGTCTTGGTCACCATGGTGAGGGTCTGTGAGTCTCCCGATCGCCGGTGACTCCTCAATAAGAACGACAAGCCCATCGCCGGAGGAAACTTCGGCGCCGTACCGAACCCTCCATGGGAGTCGTCGAAGTCGTCCTTGAATTGGGAGACTGCTTCCGTCAGCACCGATTCGCTGATAGAGATCGGAGAGGGGGGCTGCTTCGTCCCTTGTAATTGTGCCGTCAGCTCCTTGGCTTGATCGCGGACGTCCGAGGATCGTGTGTCCCAATAGTCGGCAATCTTCTTGAGGACGGAGCCGAAACCTGGCCTCCCCCAGCGATCTTCAGGGGGGAAGTACGTTCCGGCAAAGAAGGGTTCCTGCTCCGGCGTTAGAAACACCGTCATCGGCCACCCACCCTGACCATGGTTCATGGTGACCGTGGCGGCCATGTAGATCTCATCCAGGTCAGGGCGTTCTTCCCGATCGACCTTGATACAGATGAACCAGCGATTCATGAGTTCGGCAATGGCCTGGTTCTCAAACGATTCCCGCTCCATGACATGGCACCAGTGGCAGGCGGAATACCCGATGGACAAGAGGATGGGACGGTTCTGATCCTTGGCTGCCTTCAGTGCTTCAGGTCCCCAGGGATACCAGTTAACGGGGTTATGGGCATGTTGCAGCAGGTAGGGGCTGGTTTCGTGGATAAGCCGATTAGGCTTGTCGGTTAAGGGTGGTGATGACATGGGCTCAACCTAGCATCAGGACGCGAAGAGCGTCAACGGAACGATGCTCGTATCACGTGAGGTGTATCGCGTATTTCGCAATAAAAAGATGAGATAAGAATTGTTTCCGCCACGCACGTTATGCTTCACGAACGATGTGTTTGTGGTAGGCTTCATTCGAGGAAGGGGAAAATAAGGATACGTATGAGAGACATCGGTCCCTACTCTAATTATCGGTTGACGGTTCGACTGGAACTGGCAAATAAGCCCGGCATCTTTGCGCAGGTTGCGGCACTATTGGCGGAGGAACAGGCGAATCTCGGGGCGGTCGATCTCGTATCGGCGACCAAGACCCGTATGGTGAGAGACCTCACCTTTGACGTCCAGAACGAGGAACATGGTGAAAAAGTGTTGGCACGGTTGCATGCGTTGCCAGATGTGACGGTGCTGTCGGCTTCCGACCGTATTTTCCTCCTTCATCTTGGCGGTAAGATTCGGGTGGGTAGTAAAGTGCCGATCAACACCAGGAACGTACTCTCAATGGTGTATACGCCGGGAGTGGGACGGGTGTCCCAGGCCATCGCAAAGGAGAAGTCCAAGGTCTATACCTTTACGAGTAAGAGTAATAGTGTCGCAGTTGTCTCGGACGGCTCGGCCGTGCTGGGGTTGGGGAATCTTGGTCCGGAGGCAGCGCTTCCGGTCATGGAAGGCAAGGTCATGCTCTTCAAAGAGCTGGCAGGAATCGATGCGTGGCCCATTTGTCTCGGCACGCAAGATCCGGATGCCATTGTCCAAATCGTTCAAGGAATCGCTCCAGGGTTCGGTGGCATTAATTTGGAAGACATCAGTGCGCCGCGCTGTTTCGAAATTGAACAGAAACTGAAACAAGCTCTGGATATCCCTGTGATGCATGATGATCAGCATGGCACGGCGGTGGTGTTACTTGCTGCGTTGACGAACGCGCTCCGGGTCACAGGGAAGCAACTGGATCAGGCCAGGATCGTCGTCAATGGGCTGGGTGCCGCCGGTACGGCCTGTTGTCGGATGTTGCTGGCGGCCGGTGCCACGCATGTATTGGGCTGCGACAAGGAGGGTATCATTCTCTATGGGGAAGCCGAGCAACTCCGGGCCTGCCGTACCGACCTCCGTGCCTGTTTGACCAGAGACAATCCCAAAGGCACGTTGCGCGATGCGTTGAAAGGTGCCGATGTTTTTATCGGTCTTTCCGTCGGCAATGTGGTGACGGTGGATGATCTTGAGTTGATGGCTCCCGATCGAATTGTGTTCGCCTTGGCGAACCCAGATCCGGAAGTTGATCCGGAGGTCGGCAGCGCCCATAGCACGATCTTCGCGACGGGGCGATCGGATTATCCGAATCAAATCAACAATGCATTGGCATTTCCTGGGATCTTTCGAGGGGCGCTCGATGCACAGGCGAGTGAGATCAACGAGGCGATGAAGCTTGCGGCGGCCCAGGCCATCGCTCATGTGATTCCGGAGAATACGTTGAGTGAGGATTACATTATTCCCAGTGTCTTCGATAAGGAAGTCGTCCCCCGTGTGGCGCGGGCCGTGGCGGCCGCCGCCCGCGCAAGCGGCGTGGCCAGAAGACGGGCTAAAGTGGACGATTTTCCCCCGCCTGAGTAGGTCCTTTCCCTTCATTCAGCTGGTTTTGCGAGGTTTCTTGAGCCTTCAGACCGGCGCATCCCCTGTGGTAGAATGCGCCCCTTGGAAATCAGGGGAGTACGATGCCGTTTTCCACCGCCAAATTTTTGAAGTTCCGAACAGGCATGCAGAAGCGGATCGGTTCATTGCGCGCAAAAACTGAAGAGAGCCTGGACATGGCGGTCGAGAGCATGATGGAAGAACGGGTGGATGGGTTTTTTCAAGTGGAACATGGCCTGGAGGAAGTCATCAAATCGCTGATTGAAATTGAGGAAGAGCTCGAGGTGATTCGGGATTTGAGCGGCGCCATGCGGCTAGAGTCTCGGTTGGAATTTGTCGAAGATCGATGGGATGAGTTCGATAGTGAAATTCGGGAGCGTCCACGTCGGCGGCGTAAGCGGGTCAGTCTGGCCGACATGTTAAAGGCTGCCAGTGGGGCGGGATCCTTGTCGGAGAATCCGACCGGAGTGAATAACGCGGTGGATGCCTATGCCATCATGGGAGTCGAGTTCGGGAGTTCGTTAGCCGAAGTGACGGCGTCCTTCCGAGTGAAGGCGAAGCAACTCCATCCGGATGCCAATAACGGTGATCGGAGTTCTGAACCGGAACTACGTCGGATGCTGGAAGCCTATCAATTCCTCAAGGAATACCTCAGTCTGAGCAATACAGAACCGATGCGACCGCCCGATCGCCCCTACAACCCTTCCGAATGATGTGCCGATGATGATGTCCACCCCACCACCACAGTACGTTACGAGTGCCAGCGAGCTCGGCGAGTTGTGTGAGCAACTCCGTGACAGTCCCCGTTTGGCACTGGATACCGAATTCGTTGGGGAGGACAGTTTCGTTCCCAAGCTGGAGCTTATCCAAGTCGCGACCGAACAGACGGCGGCCATTATCGATTTTCCAGCAGTGTTGTCGGAGGGTGGTCTCGATAAATTCTGGGAAGTCGTCTGCGATGAGCGGGTTCAGAAGGTCGTGCATGCCGGGAGACAAGACCTGGATCTTTTTGCGGTCCACGCCGGCCAGATACCCAAGCCGTTCTTCGATACCCAGATCGCGGCAGCCATGGTGGGCTTTGGCCCGCAGGTTGCCTATGCCAATCTTGTTCAGCGAGTGCATGGGAGACGACTGGACAAGGCCCATACGTTTACCAATTGGAGTGCTCGCCCGCTTTCTCACGATCAACTGGCCTATGCATTGGAAGATGTGACGTTTCTCTTGGCGATTCAGGATCATCTACAGACCAAGTTGTCCAAACTCGGTCGGTTGCCGTGGGTCCATGAAGAGTTTGCGCGTCTGGAAGGAGCGGTCGGCGAGTCTCGGCGGGAGCCGCAAGAACGCTATCAACGGATACGGGGATGGGATCAGTTGAAGCCGAAGGCAGCAGCCGTTCTTCGCGAGCTCGCGGCTTGGCGCGAAGGCGAAGCGAAGCGGCGCAATGTGCCTCGCAGCCGGGTCGTGCGGGACGAGGTCCTGCTCCAATTGGCGCGGCATCCACCACGGCACCAGGATGAGTTGCGCAAGGTGAGGGGGCTCCACGGTTCCGAGATTGACCGTAATGGAGAGTCGATTCTCGCGACGATTCAGGCTGCGCTCGCGCTTCCATCGACCGCCTGGCCGGTGCTCAACAAAGAGCGCAAGCCTGAACCGGAGTTCAATGGATTAGTGGAGTTGCTACAGGCGATCGTCAAGGCGCGAGCGTTGCAAGAAGAGATTGCCCCGACCCTGTTGGCTACGACATCTGACCTTCAAGAGTTGGTTGATACTAAAGTCAACCGGTCGATGTTGGATCTTCCGCTGCTCAAGGGGTGGCGACGAATCTTGGTCGGAGATCTTCTACTCGGGGCGTTAGATGGGAAGCTGGTCTTTACCGTCGACCCAACCACCCGCGCGATCCGGTGGGCGCCCTCCGAGCCGACCACCGATCGCTGAGTGCGTAGGCATGTAATCCGAGTGGTCACAAGATGTTCAAAAAGGCCATCATTCCTCACCCGCCCACCCCAGCGCGCCAAGGCGCGTCTTTCACCGATCAAGGCCGCAGAGAGTGAAGAGGCGAGACATACGTTGCTTTGTATGTTGAGCCTCTGAACGATGCGAGAACGAAGCTGGCCGACTTTTTCAACATCCTACAAGAGTTTCTTGATGGAGTCTGCCGGCCTTGCCAGCAGGGCCTGGTCGCCTTTCTCCACGATCGGCCGCTGAATCAGATCCGGGTGTTTGACCATGAGGTCGAGCAGCTCATCATCAGAAAGCTGTTTCTTGGCCAGGCCAAGCTCCTGATAAATCTCTTCTTTGCTGCGAAGCACATCCCGAGGAGAAAGGTCGGCCTTTTTCAATAAGCGCTGTAACTGCTCTTTTGTAAAAGGTTGTTCATAATAGTTGATCGCGGTGTATGGTTTCCCGCTGTCTTTGAGCAGCTGGACGGCCTGTCGGCATGTGGTGCATGTTGGTTTCTGATAGATCGTAACATTTGCCATAGTGACTCCTTGGTGAAAAAGACCTGTCTTGACGGGTTTTTTTAGTCTATGGTACTCCCTCTCAACCATCTTGCTTGAGAATTGGAGCGAATGATGCCTTGGGTTGGAACGAGTTCCGCCGGTCAATTTGCCTGTGCCACGGCCTCTCAACGAACGTTAAAGGATCTTCGCATCAAACGTAAGGGCCAGCCGGTCTTTGTCTTGGGGCATGTGCTGAGTCGCAAAGCTCAGGAAGCGACCTTTGAAGCCTTCAACGACCGACTCGCTGTGGTACGGTTCAGCGATGAGGCGCTTGTAGGGTATGAGCCGAGAGAGCTTCTTCTTCCGACCGAAATCGACGAACAGGCAGTTCCGTACTTCGAGATCCGCTCCTGCCGCTCCTGTGAGCTGCTCTTTCCTCTGACGATTGAAGAGCGGGAGTCCGATCCGGAACCTGAGCAGTGCCCCGACTGTACCTCATCATCAACTGAACACACAGGATAGTGAAACAGACATTTGGCTTCACCTGCCCAACCTTGGCTCGCGGCGCGACTGAGCTCGCCTAAGTCCACGGCGCGCATATTACCGAACAAGGCCGCAGTTCCCTACAGCTTCTTCCGCTGTTCTACCCTGCGATTCACGCCTCACGAAAGATGCTTCACCAGTCTTCACAATCGTGCAGGAACGAAGCAGGAAGTCTCCTGCAGCATCCTGATAGATGTTAATCGACAAAGGGAGCCACTTCCAATGCTTTTTTCAACAGGCAATCTCCTTCAAAGCCCTGCAATACCATCGGTAACATGGCACCATCAATGGCGCGCACCGTTTGGACAAGAAAACCTTCAGAGGTTTTATATCCCTCCAGCTTCAATGCATGACAGAGTTCCAGTTGCTTCCACGCCAAATTCGACAGGATTTGATCGGAAGCCAGCAGCGTCATGTCGGTGACTGTTCCCTCAACGGCCACTTTGGCCGAAACCCGAGTCCTGTCCTTCGGAATCTCATTGACGACGGCAAAGGCGAGGACACTTTCTTCTGCTAAGGCGGAGAATGCTTGCACGACGCTCGCACAGAGAACAAGAAGGCTTCCAATGAGGATGGCGATCGGTCTCATCTCCGTCCGCAGTTCCCTGTCTGGCATGGCCATTGGTCAGTGTGCTTATGCAAATGAAGTATGCCAAGCAGGATGGCCTATTGCAAGAATGACGCACAGCTATGATTGGGGTATGATAGTGAGAGGAGCGTTGAGGCTCATACGTCCTTGGTACGTTTGAGGGGGGGGCCATGCCACATGATTTCATGCCAGGTCTTGCCGGAGTGCCGGCTGCAACCTCATCGATCAGCGATGTCGACGGGCAGCGTGGAATTCTCGAATATCGTGGGATCCGAGTGGAGACGCTTTGCGCGGATTCCTCCTACTTGGAAACGGCGTATCTCCTTCTCTTCGGCCATTTGCCATCGAAAAGTGAATTGTTACAATGGACGACGGACGTCACCCAGCATCGACGCATCAAGTTCCGCATCATCGATTTGCTGAAATGCTTACCGGAATCGGGGCATCCTATGGATGCGCTGCAGGCGGCTGTGGCGGCACTCGGGATGTTCTATCCTGGCCGTAACGTTAAGGACGTCGAGAATAACTACTGGAGTGCGGTCCGACTTGTCGCAAAGCTGCCGACGATCGTGGCGGCCTGGGCGCGACTGCGTCATGGTGACGATCCCATTTCTCCTCGTGATGATCTCGGGTTCAGCGAAAACTTCTTGTACATGTTGACTGAGTCGGTCACGCCACCCGTGTGGGCGGAAGTGTTCGATGACTGCCTGATTCTCCATGCCGAACACACCATGAATGCCTCTACGTTCACAGGGCTCGTCACGGCGTCCACGCTTGCCGATCCCTATACCGTCGTGGCCTCGTCGATCGGCGCGCTGAAGGGGCCTCTGCACGGAGGAGCGAACGAAGAAGTCGTGATGATGCTGAAGGAGATCGGCACGACCGAGAACGCACGGGCTTATGTTGAGGGAGCGCTGCAGAACAAGAAAAAGCTGATGGGATTCGGCCACCGTGTCTACAAGGTCAAAGATCCTCGGGCTACGGTGCTGCAGGAACTTTGTCGGCGATTGTTCAAGGAATGCGGGAGCTCTCCTTTGTATGAGGTGGCGCTCGAGATTGAACAGGCGGCGGGCGAATCGCTCAATCGCAAGGGGATCTATCCAAACGTCGATTTCTATTCCGGCATCATCTACGACAAGATGGGGATTGAGGTCGATCTCTTTACGCCTCTCTTTGCCATGGCACGGGTATCGGGCTGGTTAGCCCATTGGTTGGAGCAGTTGCGAGAAAATAAACTCTTCCGACCGGATCAGATCTATGCCGGCGAGCATAACCGGCCCTACATCCCCTTGAGCCAACGGTAATCCGCGTATTTTCAAGGCGCTTCAGACTCTTGACTTCCCACCGGGCCGATTTATCTGTTGGACAAGCAGGTGAATCGGCGCAGCGCCAGCGCAAATAACAAGAAATCCTAAATCAAGGAGGGTGTTATGACGCTCGTACGATGGGATCCATTCCGAGAATTGGAAGAAGTGTCAGATCGGTTGAATCGCATGTTTGCTCGTCCGGCTGCGCCGCGCACGAGTGGCAAGGAAACAATGATCGTGGCCGACTGGACGCCGTCGGTCGATATCAGCGAGACAGAGGGGGAGTATCAGATCAAGGCCGAGATTCCCGATGTGAAGAAAGAAGATGTGAAGGTGACGCTGGAAGACGGCGTGCTCACGATCCAGGGTGAGCGGAAACATGAAAAGGAAGAGAAGGCGAAAAAATATCATCGGATTGAGCGCTCCTATGGGAGCTTTGTCCGGACCTTCTCGCTGCCTGATGTGATCGATGAGGAGAAGGTGAAAGCCGAGTTCAAGGATGGAGTGTTGAATCTCTATCTGCCGAAGTCGGAGAAGGCGAAACCAAAGGCTATCGACGTGAAGGTGGTATAAGTTGGTCGAAAGAGATCTCCTGAACCAAAGGCCCGCCTGGTAAGGCGGGCCTTTGTATATACATC
The DNA here is from genome assembly GCA_002254365.1 of Nitrospira sp. UW-LDO-01. GTDB lineage: Bacteria > Nitrospirota > Nitrospiria > Nitrospirales > Nitrospiraceae > Nitrospira_D. The sequence goes on along the minus strand of NIUT01000081.1, from coordinate 15,020 downwards.
TCCTACCTTGTTCTGTTTCAATTCTTTCATGCGACAAATCCCGATGATCGTTGGTATCCTTCGATGGATGCTTCTTTGCTTGGGTGCCCTAGGTTTCATGCCTCTGTGGGCAAACGCCTAGGTTTTGGATTCGGCGGATCCTATTGTTGTGGCGGTCGGGGATATCGCCTGTTCGTCCTCGAGCACAGGGGACAAGCGGGAGCCCACCCTGGTCGAGGTCTGTCGACAGATGGAGACTTCTGACTTGGCGCTGCAGGTCGATGGTTTGGCTGCGGTCTTCACATTAGGAGACAATCAATATCCCACTGGTGCCCTTTCAGATTTTCAACGTTCCTATGATCGCTCATGGGGTCGATTGAAGGGGATGACCCATCCGAGCATCGGGAACCATGAAGGACTTGGAGCGGGCTATTATATGTACTTTGGAGCTGCGGCAGGACCTCGGGAGCAAGGGTATTACAGTTTCGATATCGGAGCATGGCACGTGATTGCCTTGAATAGTAACAGCGAATGTCGGATCGTGGCCTGTGATTCGACATCGGCCCAGTTCGCGTGGCTTCATGAAGATTTGGCCGCACATCACTCACGCTGTACGCTGGCCTATTGGCATCATCCAAGATTTTCGTCCGGTCGGCACCAGAACAACAACGTGATGAACGCGATCTGGGAAGAACTATATGCCTCGGGAGTCGATGTCGTGCTGTCCGGCCATGATCATGACTATGAGCGGTTCGCATCGCTGGATGCCGATGGTCGAGTCGACGAGACCCGTGGGATCCGCTCGTTCATTGTGGGGACGGGTGGTGCACACCATGCTGAGTTCGGCACCATCCAGACCGGGAGCAACGTGCGAAACAACGATACATTCGGCATCCTCAAGCTGATCCTCCATCCGACCGGCTACGAATGGGAGTTTCTGCCTGAGGCTGGGAAAACCTTCGCCGATAAGGGAAAGGGCCGCTGTCACTAGCCCACCCCGTTTCTAGCCATTCATCATCCTTCGACAAACCTCGTCTTAGTTTGCTGAAGACTTCAGGTTCCGGCTATTCGGTGCTGAGGTCGTACCGGTCCAATCAGATCTACATGCCAGGGACATTCTGCTGGATTGCACTGGTGGTGAAATCGAGTAGAGTGCCCTTGGGACTCCATCCGTTGTGGTCCTGTGAGCCACATAATAAGTGTAGTGTGTAGGGCGCGATGCAGGCGTTGGGATTAGGGAAGTAGGGTTTCCGTTCGACTATTAAACTGGTTCATATACCTGACCGGTTTGAGGAGGCAAGGATGAAAACACTCTGCTACGTGCTGATGACGGTTGGCATGGTCCTGGCGCTTGGAGGGGTCGTGGCGGTCTTCAGTTTTGACCAGCCTTCGGACATGTTTTCATGGGTGTGGTGGATGATCGTCGGTGGATGGTCTCTTGCCTTGATTGGGATGGGTATCGACATCCTGCATTTATTCCAGGTGGTGACACCGAAGGCCGCATATACGTTTCAGCCGGAGGTTGAGAGCGGCAACCGAGCTGAGCAAGAGGGCACTCGGGTGTGAGAGGCACAAAACAGAACCATACGCGTAGTACAAGGTTTGACAACAGGCTGCTCATGTTCAAAATTCTCACGAGATCCTGGGCCATGAATCCGGTATCCCAGTGTGTAGTGCCTACCTCTTCCGCCATACGCATTCTTCAGCTGTTTTCCTCCATCGGATAGGTCAGTCTTCCGATTGTCGGTTTGGATTGAGACCATCATACTGGAGGGATTTTCCCACCAACGATTGGCTATCACGACCACTCTGTCGATGGTCTGACTGGAGGAGAGCGAGTTTTTCGGGTATGGACGGTAAAGGTCTGGTGACGCGTCGGCGGTCAGTTTGCTGCCCATGCTCTTGTGAAAGTTGGCGGCCAACGTTTATCATGACGACTGCAACGGAGTGGAACCACTTAACGATGGAGTGCGACGCATGAAACAGGGGCAAACATCCGTACCGACCAGAATTGAGCGAGATACCATGGGGGAACTCGCCGTGCCGACTGAGGCCTACTTTGGAGTGCAGACCGCCAGGGCGATTGAAAACTTTCCGATCAGTTCACTCCGGATGCCGCGATCCGTCATCCGAGCGATGGGAATGATCAAACGAGCGGCTGCGGCGGTGAATCATTCCCTGGGGTTGTTGGACAAAAAGCCGGCTGAGGCGATTAAACGGGCGGCGACCGAAGTTGTGGATGGCCGGCTGGATACTGAGTTCCCCGTGGATATTTTTCAGACCGGCTCCGGCACGTCTACCAACATGAACACCAACGAGGTGATTTCCAACCGTGCCACGGAATTGCTCGGTGGTGCGCGCGGCAGCAAGCTGGTGCATCCGAATGACCATGTCAACCTCGGTCAATCGAGCAATGACGTGATTCCCACGGCCATTCATATTGCCGCGTCGGAGATGATGCAGCACCAGCTTCTTCCTGCACTGACTCGACTACACAAGGCGTTAAAGAACAAAGCCAAGGAGTTCGACAAGATCGTCAAGATCGGACGAACGCACCTCCAAGATGCCACGCCGGTTCGCCTGGGACAAGAATTTGGTGGCTATGCTCGTCAGATCGAGCTGGGTATTCAGCGAGTCAAGCAAGCCCAGGCAGCCTTGAGTGAGGTGGCGCTGGGAGGAACTGCCGTGGGTACGGGGCTGAACTGCCATCCCAAGTTTTCCTCGAAGGTGATGTCGATTATCTCGAGAGAGACGGGCTGTTCCTTCAAGGAAGCCAAGAATCATTTTGAAGCTCAGTCGGCTCAAGACTCGTTGGTCGAGGCGAGTGGGCAGCTACGGAATATTGCTGTGAGTCTGATGAAGATCGCCAACGACATTCGTTGGCTTGGTTCCGGTCCTCGGTGCGGACTTGGCGAAATCAATCTACCGGAGACGCAACCAGGCTCTTCCATCATGCCGGGGAAGGTCAATCCCGTCATTGCCGAGTCTGTGACCATGGTCTGCGCCCAGGTGATCGGCAATGATGTCACGGTGACGGTCGGCGGGCAGGCGGCAAATTTTGAACTGATCGTGATGATGCCGGTGATGGCCTATAACCTGCTCCAGTCTATCGAACTGCTCGCCACAGCGTCGAACAACTTTTCTGTAAAATGTATCGAAGGCATCAAAGCCAACGAAGAACGTTGTAAGAGCCTCATTGAGGAAAGTCTGGCCATGTGCACGGCACTGGCGCCGGAGATTGGGTACGAAGCGGCGGCCAAACTAGCAAAGGACGCGTATAAGTCCGGGAAGACGGTGCGGCAGGTGGCAAAAGAACAGAAGGTCCTCGCCGAGAAGCGTCTAGCGGAACTGCTCGATCCCTGGCGTATGACTGAACCAGGCGGGCCAGTTGGCAGTGCGGGAGGGTAATCGCAGAGGATGTGAGCAGGGAAGCGTTGTGCGGAACTGCTTGATCTGTGGCGCATGACGGAACCGGACCAGTCGGTGGGGGGGCGGGAATGGAATAGTGGAATGAGCAAGCAGGTATTGTCTTCCAGCAGCGGATCTGTATACTGAAGGACAATGAATCCAGCCTCGTCCCGTTTTTTTTGCACCGTAGGGCTTCTTGCCTTCTTGCTTGCCGCGACACTTGCCGGCTGTGCCGCCAGCGCACGTCAGTTAGGCTCTCCTGATCGGATGGTGGTTCCTACAATGGGAACGCGCGGAACGTCGTGCTGTGCCATGGCGAAGGGGATGCCACGGCAGACGGCACTAGCCAAAACGGCGGTGCGATTTGTCGGACAGTCTCGGGTTCAGATCGGTGGCCGAAATTATAATCCGGATTGTTCTGGTTTTGTTCAAGGGGTCTATGCCTCACAGCGTGTCGATTTGTATAGTGGATTGGGAAAACTGGATGGAGGAAACGGGGTCGGGCGTATCTACACTCATGTGATGGAACATGGGCGGATTCATTATGGTCCGACCGTCCATCCTGGTGATCTCGTATTTTTCCATAACACCTGGGATTTCAATGGAGATGGCTTACCCAACGACCCGCTCACGCATATTGGAGTGGTTGAGACGGTAGAGCCTGATGGAACGGTGCTCTTCGTGAGTTCGCTGTCACGTGGGATTCAACGGTATCGGATGAACCTTCAGCATCCGGACACACACAAAGCCGCGAATGGAAGGGTTCTGAACGATTTTTTACGGCGCAGGCATTGGGGCGACTCTCCAGGCACCTACTACCTGACGGGACGATTATTTGCCGCTTTTGGTACTCTCGCCCGTTAACTCATGTACGAATGTCCAGTGATGTTCTCCTTTAGCTCGGACTACCGTATTCTCGGTATGACGTTTCTTTTTCCATTTCTCAGAGAGCGCGGACTGCTCACGCGTTCGGAAGGATAGGCGGTTGATACCGATGACACCTGAGACGACCGAAACAACTCAAGTCGACACCAATGCGCGGCAGCGCAAGATCGTTCCGATCATCGCCAAAGAGCTTGGTGTTGGGGGGGCGCAAGTAGCTGCTGCGGTGGCATTACTCGATGAAGGAGCGACGGTTCCTTTTATTGCACGGTATCGGAAAGAGGCGACGGGAAACCTTGACGATACACAACTACGGACTTTGGAAGACCGTCTGCGCTATTTACGTGAGCTGGAGGAGCGGCGTGCCGCCGTGCTGGCCTCCATCGAGGAACAAGGGAAACTTACGGATGCATTGCGCACGACGATCGAAGCGGCCACGACCAAACAAGTCGTCGAAGATCTGTATCTTCCCTTCAAGCCGAAACGCCGGACGCGGGCGCAGATCGCGCGCGAAGCAGGGCTGGAGCCGTTGGCGGATGGGCTCTTGGCCGATCCCTTAGTGAATCCGGAACAGGAAGCACTCAAGTATGTGCGTGTCGTGGCGGCTGCTGAAGGCGTGGAGGCCGTCAATGTACCGGATGCCAAAGCTGCACTCGAAGGGGCACGGGATATTCTGATGGAACGGTTTGCGGAAACAGCTGATCTGCTGGCTGCGATCCGGACACGTTTGTGGAACGAGGGCGTCTTGACGTCGACGGTGATGAAGGACAAGGAAACGGCTGAGGACGAAAAGTTTCGCGACTACTACGCCTATTCGGAACCGATCAAAGTCATTCCATCACATCGGGCTCTGGCACTGTTTCGAGGTCGCACGCTCGGGGTCTTGAAACTTGAGCTGGGCTTGGGAGAGGTGCTCGATGCCATGGTGCCGCATCCCTGTGTTGCCATGATTGCCGCCCATGCTGGTATTGCTGATCGAGGACGGCCGGCGGATAAGTGGTTGGCGAGTGTCTGTGACTGGACGTGGCGAGTGAAAATGCATCTGACCATCGGTGCCGAGCTGCTCGTACAATTGCGGGAAGCGGCCGAGGCCGAGGCCATCAGAATCTTTGCCAAGAACCTGCATGAACTGTTGTTGGCGGCGCCGGCTGGACCCAAGGCCATTCTGGGTTTGGATCCCGGTATCCGCACAGGGTGTAAAGTGGCTGTCGTTGATGCGACAGGAAAACTGTTGGACACTGAGACGATCTATCCCCATCAACCGCGTAACGATTGGAACGGAGCATTAGAGACTCTGGTACGTCTGATAGTTCGTCATGGCGTCGAGTTAGTGGCGATCGGTAACGGCACCGCGAGCCGGGAGACGGACAAGCTGGCGGGCGAGGTGATCAAACTCGTCGCGGCCAAAACGCCCGAACACAAATTGGCGAAGATCGTGGTGAGTGAGGCGGGGGCATCGGTCTACTCTGCGTCGGCCTTCGCCGCAGCCGAGTTCCCTGAGCTGGATGTCAGTTTGCGGGGGGCTGTGTCGATTGCACGACGGCTCCAGGATCCGCTCGCCGAGTTGGTGAAGATCGAGCCAAAGGCGATCGGGGTCGGTCAATATCAGCATGACGTGGATCAGAAGGCATTGGCGAGATCGCTCGATGCCACGGTCGAAGATTGCGTCAACGCCGTCGGCGTCAATGTGAATACGGCGTCGGTTCCGCTACTCGAACGGGTGTCAGGTCTCAATAAAGCCTTGGCTCGAAACATTGTGGACTATCGCAATACAAATGGACCGTTCTCCAACCGGACCGCGATCCGCAAAGTCCCTCGTCTTGGTGATAAGACATTCGAGCAAGCGGCTGGCTTCCTGCGCATTCCGGACGGTGACAATCCGTTGGACTGTTCTGCCGTCCACCCGGAGGCCTATCCGGTCGTTGAACGGATTCTGACCAAGTTAGGAACGGGGGTAGCCGAGGTGATGGGAAAGCCCGCCGTTTTGAAGGGGGTATCGGCGGAGGACTTTATCGATGAGAAATTTGGCCTGCCGACGGTGCGAGATATTTTTAGCGAACTGGAAAAGCCTGGTCGCGATCCCAGACCTGAATTCAAGACGGCGACGTTCCGTGAAGGAGTCGAGTCTGTTAGCGATCTGCAGCCAGGCATGGTGCTCGAGGGGGTGGTTACGAATGTCGCGGCATTCGGAGCATTCGTCGACATCGGGGTGCATCAGGACGGGTTGGTGCATGTCTCCGCGCTGGCCAATCGATTCATCAAGGATCCACACGAAGTGGTCAAGCCCGGGCAGGTGGTCAAGGTGAAGGTAATCGACGTCGATCTGAAACGTCAGCGCATCGCGCTGACGATGCGACTTGAGGATGCTGCGAGCCGTCAGACCCTGTCGACACAGCGTGGAAATAACACAGCTGGTGCTCAGCCTGCACGAAGACCATCTGGAGCGAACCAGGCAGCACAACCACCTCAGCCGCTTAGCGCCATGGCCATTGCACTAGCCAAGGCGAGACAGAAGTCGTAACAATCTCATCGTTGACGGTCACAATTCCTTACGCTATAGCAAGGTGGGACGGTTGAAGAAAGGAGTTGTAATGATCGTCACATTGACCAGTAAAGGGCAAACGACCATACCTAAACCGATCCGGGACCATCTTGGCCTTCATGTCGGAGACCAACTCGATTTTGTGATTGAGTCCGATGGGCGTGTCACTTTGCGCCTTGCCACTACCAATGTGATGGGTCTTGCCGGCCTTCTGCACCGAAAGGGTAAGAAAGCAATCTCGTTTGAAGAGATGCAGAGAGGGATCCTAAAAGGCGCGACCAGACATACCTGATGATCGCGACTGATCTGAGTTTTGTCGTATGCTGTCTCACGCTACCAGAGGCAGCAGTCGAAGTATTTCTGCTTACACCACTTCAGAGCCAGACCGCACCTACTGTATCTATTCAGATTCACTGAATCTAGAAAGATTCAGCTCAGGAGTGCTTTGTTGTGGAGATGCCGTGTATCCCCGCCAAAAGGAACACTACTTATGAGAAGCTTTTGTTGGCCTTCTTCTTGCGTATGAGTTCACTCGGTACCAATAGATGGTCAAGTAGTGTGGCTCTCCTTCTCCACCAGCTGTGAACTACGGATGTGCTTTCTGTGTTCTCTGAGCACATGCCATGAGCTGTGGCTTATCACGTTGGCCATTGAGACCTCGGCATGAAAAGTATCATGCCCAGTGTCTAAGCCATGGAGGGTTGGACAGGATGAAGAACCAGCCTCACGCTGTCATAGCGCGGCGATCGGTGAGGAAGGGGTTGATGTTGGCTAAACTCACGCCGCCGACATTGCCGAAGATTGTGCCACGACCACGGCTGTTTCGGGAGCTGGATCGAGCCCGCAAGCGATCGATTGTCTGGATCACGGCACCGCCTGGGGCTGGAAAGACCACACTGGTGGCCAGTTATCTGAAAGCCAAAAGACTTCCGTGTGTGTGGTATCAGGTCGATGAGGGCGATGCCGACCCCGCCACCTTGTTTTACTATTTGTGTCTTGCGGGGGAGAGTCGAAGCCGCCGACGCAAGCCCTCACTTCCACTGCTTACAGCGGAGTACCGTCCCGGATTATCGGTTTACGCGAGGCGGTTCTTTGAGTCGTTGTTTGCTAGACTCAGTACGCCAGCCGCCGTAATCTTTGACAATTTCCAATTGATTCCAGCTGCATCAGAGGTTCATGAGGCACTCGCATCCGCCTTCGAGACGATTCCACCGGGCATCACTGTGTTCGTGTTAAGCCGCCAACCGACACCACCCATAATGGCGTCACTCCATGCCAAACAACGCATCGCCTTATTCTCGGGGGAGCCGCTGCGTCTGAGGGAAGAAGAAGCACGGCAGGTCGTGCAGCTGCATCGTGGTCCACGGGTGACCAGCCAAGACGAACGAGCAATCGGTCACTGGTACCAACAAACCAATGGCTGGATGGCCGGATTGATTCTCCTTCTGAATACTGGCGGCAGGGGACCGCGCGATGAGGTGCTCTCCACAACTGAGACGCCACAGGTTGTGTTTGACTATCTCGCGCAGGAAGTCTTGGGGCAACTTGCCCCAGATATTCAGCGGGTCCTATGGACTACGGCATTTGCGCCCTCCGTCACGGAGGCAATGGCGGTGTCACTGTCCGGAATTGCTGAGGCGGGTGTGCACCTCCAACGGCTGGCTCGTGGAGGATACTTTACCGAACAACGGGCCGGTGACCAACCCACCTATCAGTATCACTCTCTCTGGCGGACTTTCTTACAACAGGAGGCGTGCCGTCTCGCAGATCCAGAGAGCATTCACACAGTCCAGCAACGCACAGCGGCCTTGTTTGAAGAAGCGGGTCAGATCGATGCCGCCATTGAGCTATGGCTGACGGCACAGGAGTGGGCACAGACTACCACGTTGCTCCTGACCCATGCGCCGACCTTCATGCAGGATGGTCGCATGGACACGTTGGCGCGGTGGATTCAGACGCTTCCTCCTGCGGTTCGAGAACAGACACCCTGGCTTCAGTTTTGGTTGGGAAATTGTCTCAGTGCCGTCAATCCGCAGGAGGCTCTTCGAGTCTTCGAACAGGCCGCTTTACAGTTCGAAGCGGCGGGAGATCTCGCCGGTCACCTTCTGACTCTCGCGGTGTTGATCGAAATGACCATCTATGCTGGTAGAGACTGGCGGCCATTACACATATGGGCTGAGACCATTCTGGATCTCACGAAGCAGGGCACCCAGTTTCCATCGGCCGAGATCGAGTGTCGCGTAACTCTTGCAGTCTCGAATGCCATGATAGTCATGGGGCGAGGAATGCAAGCAGAAATATGGAGCAAGCGGGCCATTCGCCTCCTTCAAACATCCCAAGGAACCGAGGCCATGTTGCACGTTGGTCCGACGCTGATGTTATGGCTGTTCTTCACCGGGCGACAGCAAGAAGCAAACACCTTGTTGGCCGCGTTGGACCATGAACGTCAGAAAAATCCTGGAAATCTGCTCAGCGAGATCCGCTATCTCTGCTGGTTCTGTATGTGGGGATGGCAGGTGTGCCGGTTCGCCGAAACTTGTGAGGCAGCAGAGCACGGCTTGGACTTAGGGGAAAATTCAGGTCTGTATCACTTTACCACACCGTTCCAGGTCTCCAGCTCCTATGCCGTCCTGTCCATGCGGGATAGGCATCGATGGAATAGCTTTGCGAAGCGACTGCCGGACCTTCTGGAGAAATGCCCATCGATGTTCATCCAGACCCATGCGATCCGCTTGCAAGCTGCTTTCGCCCTGCTGGAAGGGGATATGGGCCTGGCCAAGCTTCTTCTGACTCGTGAGCGGTCATCCTTTCAGGGGAAAGGGTACGACGACATCCTTCAGATGCTATGGATCCCCCCACTTCTTCATCTGTGCTACCGAACCGGGCAGTATGCGGAGATGGAAGCAGAGTGGATGACGAGTATCACTTGGCGTCATCATCCCCTCGCCCTGTTCGATGCCTGGCACTACTACTTAATACAATCCTGTATACGAGAAGCTCAAGGTCGCTGTGCCGAGGCACTGCAAATTCTTCGCGAGGGTCTGAAGATTGGCCGAGAATGCCAGTTCTTTGCGTTGGACTGGCCGATGCAGGACGAGGTGGCCACCTGTTGCGCCATAGCTTTGGAGAAAGGCATCGAGGTCGACTATGTGCGCGAGCTGATTCGCCGTCTGAATCTCGTTCCACCGGAACAGGCCCGAGCGAGCACTACCTGGCCATGGGCCATCCGGGTGCAGACCTTGGGGCGATTTGCGATCATCATAGATGACAAGCCAGTTCACTTTGGCCGCAAAGTTCCTCGTGTGCCTCTGATGTTGTTGCAGGCGATCATCGCCCATGGAGGACAAGCTGTGGCAACGGCTACGCTCTGCGATCTCCTCTGGCCGGAGGCCGACGGTGATGCCGCCTACCGATCAATGAAAATGGCACTCAGCCGCCTACGAAAGATCCTGAAGCATCCTGAGGCACTCGTTCTGAGGGACGGGCATGTCTCACTCAACCCATTGTATTGCTGGGTGGATGCCCTCGCGTTCGAGCGGGTGGCAAAAGACTCGTTCATACTCCTTGGCCAAGGGCAACAAGAGAAGGGGACCAGGCAGGCGATGCACGCGTCGACCTTGTATGGCGGTGAGTTTCTTCCCCACGCCAGCGAAATTCCCTGGACGCATCCCTGCCGTGCCAGACTCACCAGACTGGCGGCTCGATGTGGCCACTCGTCTCCCCACGACGCTCTCTAACCAGAATATCTTGACGTTTCTCCCGCTTCTCCACTTCGTTGTGAGACTACTCTGTCGCAGGCAGGACAGTTCAATCTGAATTGGTGACCAATCCGTTACTGCGGACGTGCTGTAATGCCTCTCAGGTTTTCAGGATCAATGAAGAGATGCTATTGAAAGTCCTGAGCAAATCATTAACTCAGCCAGATGAATCGCCCGTGTGAAATCAATAGATGAAAGCCGCTGTTGCACCCAAAACTATCTTCGTGAGGATTCAGAATAGGACTGTTCAAGATAATACCAAGTAGCGGGAGGAATGTGATCTGTAGCTAAAAACCAAAGCGTAGGAGATTCTATGAATAGGGCCCCCTTTCAATTGGTTGACCGTCGAGGCCCGATGGGCCAACTGTCCACGGTCAGCGATCACCGCCAACAAAAGGGGGCACTGTATGGTGTGCGTCGGATTGGATGTCAGTGGCATCACCCTGAAGGACAGGCACAGACAGTAAGCCCGCATACTCCTTGAGGTCCCCACCTCGTTTTGAAGATTGGGCGGCTGTCTTTGCACCGGAAGGTTGGGCAATCGAGCCCGCATGGGAGATTAACGGTCCATCTATTTCACACGGGCTTCGTGTCACCAGTTGACAAGAGCCCTATTCAGAGGAGGTAGAGCATGAATGCAACACAGCCCATAGACGAAGCTCAGGGTAGATGTAAGGGAGAAGTTAATAACATTGGTGATGTCTTTGCCGACCAAGACAATGTTTCTGGATTCACGGTTGCCGCTATCAGAGGCGCACGACTTTTTCTCGCTAAGGGGTGCGTAGTTATGGCGGTTCTGAGCATTGTCATGGCAGCTATGACCGTTCACGCTCAAGATTTCTACGATCCTGATTCCATCGCGTGGAAGTTTCGCTATGGCCTGTCGGATGCAGCGTATTCGGCAGCCTGGGAAGACTATAAAAAAGAAGGCTATCTCCCGATTGACATTGAAATGGATAATGGTGGGGCTGATTATTCCGGCGTCTGGCAAAAAAATACCGATGGTCGAGGTTGGGCCAGTTGGCGTCGACTGACCGATGAGCAATTCCATGCCAATTGGGACGAATATCGTAAGAAAGGCTATCTCCCAATTGATCAGGAAACAGAAGTGATCGGTGGGCAGGTCCTGTATTCCCTAATTATGGTGGACAACAAGGAAGGACTTGATTGGATATCGAATCGTAATCTCACGAGCGAGCAATTCTCAGCAAACTTCGCTGCCAACAAGGGCAAATATAAGCCGATCGATATTGATGCGATCGAAGTGGGCGGCAGGATGCTCTATTCGATCATTTGGATCGAGAATAAGTCGAACCAGGCTTGGGTCGAGTTGCGCGATATGACGCCGGACGGATATGGCGAGAAATTCAAGGAATATAGCGAGCAAGGGTATCGTGTGGCGGATTTGGATTGCTATAACCGCAACGGTAATCTGACCTATGCCGCCATCTGGGAGAAGAACTCACCAGGCCGGAGCTGGGCGGCGCTTCGCGAAATGTCCGCACAAGGGCTTGCTAACAATTGGAAGAAATACGCTGACCAGGGCATGCGTGTGGTCGACATCGAACTCTGTCCAGCCAAAAGTGGAAAAGGAACCGAATATGCCGCCCTCTGGCGAGAGAATGATGATCGATTCGATTGGGCCGGACGAGAACAAGCTGAACAAGCGCTTGCGACCTATGCAGCTGCAGCCGATATCCCTGGTGTTGGTGCTGCCATCATCCGCGATGGACGCGTGATCTTTCGTGGCGGGGCAGGTTTTGCCGATCGAGATAAGAACATCATGGCTCATTCCGGCACGATCTACCGTCTGGCTTCGGTGGCAAAGGCTGTTACAGGTACGCTGGCTTATGACATGGAACATGCAGGCCTGATCAATCTCGACACCCGAACTGATACGATCCTACCCGGTCTCGGATCCCAACACACCCACACCGTTCGCCAGTTGTTGCAGATGACTGGGTGCGTGAAGCATTACACAAGCGATCAGAATAACGACAATGGAACACAGGTGCAATATCCAATGTCGGTTAACGCGCTCAATAATCATATGGGGGGAGCAATAAAGACCAATTCCTGGATCATCTCTGGCTGCTCCATTGGGAACTCCAATTACTCGACTCATTCCTACACACTTGCGGCTGCGGCGCTGGAAACAAAGGGCAATTCCAGTTTCGGAAATTTGGTAAAGACGAGAATGGCTGACCCTCTAGGGCTAGATACCTTGCGTGCAGAGGTCCGCTCTTCCCCTGACTCCAACGGTGACCGGGCCACGATCAATTCAGGTACCAACAAGGTTTCTCAAGCAGGTTTTCAAAACGTGAGCTGGAAGGCTGGGGGCAGCGGGATAGAGTCTTCAGCGCTCGATTTGGCCATTTGGGGTGATGGTGTGTTGCGCAACCGCTATTTCCCTCAAGCCATGCGAGATCTCATGTGGAGTGGGGGGACGGGCAACGGTCGTGCCAATGGCTGGTCCTTGAATGCTGCCGGAACAAGCGTAACGAAGGGGGGAGACAACCAGGGTTCCGATTCGTTCATCCGCATCGACATTCCCAACGGTATTACGGTCGTTGCCCTTACCAACACCAACCCGCCATCGGTTGATACCAGCACGTTGACCCAACAGTTACTGACTATTGCGCAGAACTTTCGATGAGCTGAGTCTGCCTCGCGTCGAATGTCAGTTTGACGTGGGTCGCCAAGAAGGCAATATGAAAAAAGAGTGGAGGTGGAGGATGAGCATGACAAAATCACAATCGATGGGTGAGGGCTGGGATAAACTTGAAGAAAAAGTCGATAGTTTGGTCGAGCCCTTAATGGAAGTAAAAAGTATTCCGGGAATGACGGTGGCCGTCACCAAGGGAGGGAGGCTGCTGCTCTCGAAAGGGTACGGCTACGCTGTTTTGGAAGGACCAAGAAAGTTACCGATGAAACCCTGTTCTCGCAGCCGAATTGGGAGCGTGGGGAAGGCGGGGCTCACCGGACCAGCCGGCTTCCAGTTAATGAAAGCAAAGAACATCGATCCAAAATCACAAAAACTATATGGCGCAAAAGGGTTGTTTGGCGGCATGTTTGATGCCGATATTGATATTGGCATTAAGGAGGGCATTCGAAGGAGCATGCCAAATACCGATCATTGGAAGGAATGGTACCAGAAAATCACCATCCAAAATTTGTTGGATCACCGGGCTGGTTTTATCGGTAGTGGAAATACGGAGAAAGCGGCCACGATGTTCAAGGTCAAGGAAGAAGACGTCACATATGAACATGTGCATCGCCACTTTCTACGTACGAAACCGATTTATGAGCCAGGGACCACACCATCGGCTGATCTATTAAAACAGCTCGGTGCGAACCGTACTTACTCAAATCATGGCTTCGGGCTGTGGACTTTGCTCATTAAAGCCATGTCAGGTAAATCCTTCCCTGACTATGTGCAAGAGGACTATCTAAGACCAATGAAGCTGCACCATGCGGTGCGGCCGGAAAGGGTAAACCCGGATTCCTGTGATGCGCATAAATATAAGTTCAATGGAAATGGTAAGCCTGAAGCCTCTCCGTTTAAGGATAGTGGTACAGGTTTGGCGGCAGGCGGTTTCACGTCGTCTGCCCAAGAATTCCTTCGGTTGACTACTGCATTGGATAAAAAGTATTCGAAAGCAGAACTAGATAGTATGGGTTGGGGTATGTCATCGGGGAGGCTATCTCATAGCGGTGAGGCTGCTGACGGAGCGGCCTACGCGACGATGTTTTCCGAGGACTATAGCAATGTGGATTTGAGGGGGGTTCACATCGCTCTTGCTACAAATATACCGTTTCGCGGGTATGATCTCCGTTTGATGTCCGTTGCTTCAGTCAATAGTCTGGTGAATGAGGGGCATAGCTTGCTAATTGTCGCTCTTGTTGGTGGCGATCTACATATTCGAATCTTCGAGGCGAATGGGAAGAAGGTTCTTGATAAGACAGAGAAGGAGTTGACTGGAGGAAAAATAATGACGGATATGAAGACGGCTCTCAAGAAGGGCCTGAATCCTATCCCAAAAGAATTAGAGGATAAGGATGATGTAATCAAAGATGCGATGTTAATAGCTGGCTACAATCGACCTAGTATGAGTACTCTCGCAACCAAAATCGCCGAAGCTGTTTCGACTTCTAATGTGCCTGTAACCTTTGATCTCTGGAAGCAGGGCAAGGCAGCCTGTTCCTGTGAATATGTTCGGCTGGGAGTACCGTCGAACGAGTATCAACAGGTGTTTGACGAAGCTGCTCAAGCAGGATACCGACTCGAATGGATAGATGGCTACACCGATGATGGGAAGGTGCACTTGAATGTGATTTTCAGAACAAATGTCTCGGAGATTGCTTGGGTCAGCCATCACAATATGACAGGAGAGATCTATCAGCAGAAGTTCGATGAACACAGAAAGGAGGGATTCTCCCTGGACCATGTC
>NIUT01000080.1:40056-55200 GCA_002254365.1 Nitrospira sp. UW-LDO-01 | reverse complement strand
GGGTGGACGGTTCCAGCCGATACGATTCGATTGGTCGTGTCAAAACCGGGCCTGGTGTCTGATATCACGTATCGCCCGTCACGTAGTACCGTCATCAAGCGAAAGCGGGAGTCATTACCCGCAGCTGAGCGAGATCTGGCCCATCGGATGACCCAGGACGTTGGGGCGCTGGCTAGTCCAACATTCACACAATTGGTTCCTGCCAAACAGGCCTTTCTGCTGGATTTGACATCGGACTATCTCCGCTATCGGATCGAGACAACTGATTCGCCGAAACCTGAATGGAAAGAGCGTAATCGGGTGGTTCTGACGGCTCGTAGCCAGCTCCGCATTCCTTCCGAAGATTTTGCCGTCCATCCGTTTGCGAAACAACCTGAGC
Source organism: Nitrospira sp. UW-LDO-01 (assembly GCA_002254365.1). Taxonomy (GTDB): domain Bacteria; phylum Nitrospirota; class Nitrospiria; order Nitrospirales; family Nitrospiraceae; genus Nitrospira_D. The sequence goes on along the minus strand of NIUT01000080.1, from coordinate 54,821 downwards.
TTGGCCATAGAGTGCATCGAGTGTCAATCGGAGGAGGTTGGCGTAATAACGATACCTTTGAAGAAGCGACGTTTCGCGGGGGCTATCACGACTTGCTCGATCCGGAAGTCGGGTATACCCCTGATGCACAAATCGAAATGGCCTCGGTCACAGTGCGGCACTATAATCGAGCGGATCAGACCAGGGTGGAACGGGCAACATTGCTCAACCTTCTTTCCCTCTCGCCGATTGACGCCGTCTTTCACGCTCCCTCGTGGAAACTCAACGTCGGTATGAATACGATCCGGCACAATGATTGTCGGCTCTGCAGCAACGGATTTTTCAACGGGGGCATCGGCGGGGCCAAAGAATTGAACTTGCTGAATCGGGAAGTGGTGTTTGCGTTTGCAGAGACTGAAGCGAGTATCAGTAAGGCGTATGATGAGATGCATCGAATCGGCGGCGGGGCAACCATCGGAATGTTGGCCGATATCACCGAGCGTTGGAAACTGATGGCGACGGGTTCGTATCTGAGGTTTCCCTTGGGGGATAAGTCGGATGATATCCGGTGGTATGTTGGGTCACGTTTTACATTGGCGCAGAATTGGGCGGTCAGGCTGGAATACAATCATCGGGATCGGGATAATGATGTCCTTTTTAGCGTCCAGGCCTATTTTTGAGTGCGAGATGGTCCTGCTGGGGAACTAGTACTTGATGCGCTTGAGATGGAATCGGGAGAAGGTGTCTGGCTCGAGCGTGGGGTGGGGTGTGTTCGTTCTTGGATGGTTAAATTCAACATCGCTCTCCTCTTTGCTCGCTCCGACCTTGTTAGGATCAAAGTTCGGTTCCTTGTCCCCGACCATCGCCGTCATGACGGAGCACCCGGAGAGGGTCAGCAGTACGTATAGGGTCAGCAGCACAAACAGTCCACACAGCATACTGGAACTTGCCTTGAGCATCTCAGATCCTCCATTCTGGGGTAAGCCGCAAGCTCTAACGGCATGAGCTATAGCCTGGTTTAGAAAATAGAACAAGAAAACTATGACTTTCTTCATGCATTGAAGGTAGCTGGCTGAGGTGGGGCTTATGCTTCCTTCTCTGCGCCAGTTTCGGTATCCTGCCTCTGTGGGCTTCCTCGATCAATTCTTTGTCTACTATCCTGAACCCTGGCAGGACCGAGACTGGGTAAGACTCAGTGGTTTGCCGCTCGAAGAGGTCTGGTTTCAAGCAGCTGATGGAGCCCGCTTGTTCGGATGGTACGTCGAATCAGCCGCTGATCGCCCCGTTGTACTCTGGTGTCACGGTAATGCGGGAAATATCAGCCACCGTCTTGAGAATCTAAAGCTGTTGTTCCGACTTGGATTATCGGTGTTCTTGTTTGACTATCGAGGATATGGAAGGAGTCAGGCGGTTCGTCCAAGTGAGAGGGGACTGTACGATGATGCCTATGGGGCCTATGACTATCTTACGCGCACCAGAAAAATTCGCTCAGAACGGATTGTCTTGTTTGGGCGGTCGCTTGGAACGACTGTGGCAGGTGAGCTAGCCGTACAACGACCGGCTTCCGCACTGATCCTTGAATCGTCCTTTCCTTCCATCGAAGCCGTGGCAAAATTTCATTATGGTGGGTTGCCGGTCCATTGGCTTCTTGGAGCGGAGCATCGCTTGATCGATCGCCTCCCCCAGCTCTCACTCCCGAAGTTGATCATTCATGGGGACAAGGACGATATCACGCCGATCGACCTGGGACGCCAGGTTTTCGACGCAGCCACGCCACCAAAGGAATGGTACGTGATCGAAGGGGCCAACCATAATAATACCTATCTTGTGGGCGGACGTGCGTATTTGCACCGGCTCGGGGTGTTCATTCGCACCGCTACGGCAACGTGATTCTCAGCAGGCCATGGCTCGGCCATGCCTCTATGCAGGAACACACCGAGGATAGGCACACCTCCCTCCTACTGATCCCGTTGTCAATTTGAACGCGGCATTTGCCTTCGCCTTCCATCTTGCCGTCTTAACAACGTTTCCGTCACGCCGGGTGCTTGACTGGTATGGTGGAGCGGGCATCACAGTCTGCTCGGTCGGGGTAGGTTATAGAGGACTCCTGTGTCTGTCTTAATCGCGTGTAGTCGTTCGCCGTGGGCATGGACCATCCTACCGTCCGATATAATTTGCGGATACGTTTTCGAAATGTGAGCCAATCGCAGTAGGCTGCGTGGCGAGGAGAATCGATCATCTGAATCGGTCCACGTAGATCGCCGTGCTCCTTTTGTGCGATCTCACGGAGAAGTGTATCTTGGCCGGTATTCCGATCTTGACTGAGCAGGTACTGTGCGACGGTTGCCGCGAACAGCTCAAGATGGGGGAATACGGCTGCGTTACCCTCGTAGAATCCCAGCGTAAATAGATTGGGGTGTTTGCGGGAAAAACAGGTCATGAAATGGCTAACTCCGTGCCCCGTCCATTCAATATGCTCTGGGGCAAGATATGGGAACGCGGCTTTATAGCCGGTTGCATACAAGATTTGATCAACTTGAATGGAAGACCCATCGACGAAGTACACGGTCGAACCCGCGAAACGTTCGACGTCCGGCTTCGGGTGGAGATCCCCGTGGGCAAAGCAAGAGAGGATATCGGAATTAACGATCGGTTGAGATTCTAAGACGCGATGTGTGGGCTTTTGCAAGCCGTACCGTGTGAGATCACCCTGCAAGATGGTCAGCATGTGGCCAAACACCCACTGCCTGAGACGGAACGGGATCCACTCGTTTTCTCGCTCATAGACATCGGCGGGTTTTCCAAACATGGTCTTTGGGAGGAAGTGGTAGCCTCTGCGCATGCTGATGTAGGCAGCCCTTGCGCTTCGGGCCGCTTCAGTCGCGATATCACAGCCGGAGTTGCCTGCTCCGACGATCAAGACGCGCTGATTTCTAAATTCCTCAGAGCTTCGATAGTCTATGGAGTGCCGTTGGAGGCCATCAAATGTACCGGGAATCTCGGGCCAGTTCGGCGTCCAGTGCATCCCCGATGCACAGACGACGCTTCGATAGAGTCGAGTTTCGCCGCGAACCGTGACCAACCAGAAACCATCCTGTGGCTCAACCCGTTCAACCGTGCTTGAAAAGCAGATGTGTTTGCGAAGCCCGTACGCATGAGCAAACGCTTTCAAATAAGCGAAGATTTCGTCACGTCTCGGGAAATCTCCGCCAGGAGGGAATGGAAAATCCATGAACCCTGATTCTCGTCTGGAGGAAACAAAGTGGGTGTTTTCATAAACGGGAGTCCCAGGGTTATTGATATCCCACAAGCCGCCGACATCCATATGACGCTCAAAGATATCAAACGGTAATCCGGCCGCGAGAAAGGCTCGGGCTTGTGCGAGCCCCGATGGGCCTGCTCCAATGATACAGTGTCGATCTGTACAGTCGATCATCGCGGTGGACATGAGGTTCTCCTTTCTACCGTCTTTTGAGCATAAAATAATCAACTACTTACTGCTGCGTCGATGACATGCTGGCGCCCGGCACACAAAGGATGTGCCATAGGAGTTCAGCGGATGGTTGACTGATAGACGATTCCCCATCACACGGCATAAGCTTCTGCCACGTGCCGGTCGTGCTTGGGCTAAAGCACGAAGTGTGCCATGTGGGAAGTTGAGCGTGCTGTTGTATGATTACCAATTAAATATTCACGAGGCCCAAGAGGTATGAGTGAGCGTTTGGTGAAATCCAGTGACTGTCCGCCGTAATTTATGAATCTATTTGGATACTCATGAATGCAAAATGATTCAGTTGCATTTGCAAATGAGCACATCGTGCTATTGCAAGTCATGATGTGAGTACACAGGAAACAGGTGGGTAGCCATGACTGGAGTGGATCATATCAGCGACGCGTCATGGCAGTGATGGCGGCAATGGTACCTCACGCAAGGAAGCAGCCATTGGGTGTCCCCCTATCAGGAGATGGCAAGCGACGCCTATCATCGAGCCGGACTCAAGGCCTCATAGTGTTATCCATCTGGTAGATGGGGCTGTCGCATGATACCTGAGCGAATCGAGAGAGTAGTTCCACGGCATTGAGGGTGTCGGAGCTCTATGGGAGTCGCTTCCATCCATGACGACCGCACCCTTACCCTAACGCGTTAGCTGTAATGCGAGTCGTCATCGGCCGAGATCACATCGGTTGATGTCTCACCGTGCTGGCGGGTTCTGCTCAATTTGTCAGAGTTGTGCGTCCTCGGTTTGGGTGGTTCCGCCTTGCCGTCCTGGTGGATGGACAAAAGCCTCGATCATGCCCGGACATTCTGATTGTGCCGCTGAGACATTTGCGGCAGGTGAGTTCCCAATAAGTGAGTGGAGATCACAAATACATACAAATATATTCTTGCGAAATGCTGATGTTTCAGAAAATAGAATCAAATTGGATTCAGTGCGTATCCATTGTGATACATGGTTAGCATTCATGATAAGTACAAACGCGTCAGGATCTTATCGAAAACCTCAAAAAGGATGAGCTGATGGCATGAGAGAGGGATGGCACGTGTGTTGCTAGGCCTGCAGGGTGTCGCGTTAATGGGTACGCGATAGACAAGCCTGACAGTCGATGACCTGGAGGAATAAACGATGAAGACCGCGCACACCGTGAACGAACAGACGCAGACCGAGCCGATCGCATTGGTTGGAATTGGATGCCGTTTCCCTGGCGGAGTGAACCATGCCCAGAGTTTTTGGGAGCTTCTTAAGACGGGGCAGGATGCGATAGTCGATGTGCCTTCCGATCGATGGAATGTGCGCCGCTTTTACGACCCGGATGCCAACAAGCCAGGGAAAATGTATGTCAAACAAGGCGGGTTTTTAAGACAACGGATCAGTGAGTTCGATGCGTTGTTTTTTGGGATTGCACCTCGTGAGGCGGAATGCATCGACCCACAGCAACGGCTGCTGCTGGAGACCAGCTGGGAAGCGCTGGAAGACGCGGGAATTCCGCATGGCGCTCTCGCGGGATCAAACACAGGTGTGTTTATCGGTGCGTTTACGCTCGACCATAAACTGACCCAGATGGGCAAGATGAATCGACAGCTCATTGGGACACATACGGCGATCGGGTCGACCATGACGATTCTCTCAAATCGCATTTCGTACGTATTGGATTTGCGGGGGCCGAGCATGAGTCTGGATACCGCCTGTTCCTCGTCCTTGGTGGCTGTCCATCTGGCATGCCAAGCCATTTGGCGGGGAGAGTGTGATTTGGCACTTGCCGGCGGTGTGAATGTGATGATGCGCCCTGAGTATCCCATGGCGATGTGTAAGGGCGGATTTCTGGCACCGGATGGTCGCAGTAAGAGCTTTGACTCCAGGGCGAATGGGTATGGGCGCGGTGAAGGAGCTGGGGTGGTGGTCCTAAAGCGTGTATCGGAGGCCGTGCGTGACGGTGATTCGATCTATGCTTTGATACGTGGTACGGGAGTCAATCAAGACGGAAGGACAAACGGCATCACGGTTCCCAACCCGCAATCACAGACCGCCCTTATTCAGCGAGTGTGTGCGCAATATGAGATCGACTCACGCGATATTCGCTATGTCGAAGCCCATGGGACTGGTACTCCCGTGGGAGACCCCTTGGAGGCGAAGGCACTTGGGACAGCGCTTGGTCATCCTGAGGAGCACGATCCATGTCTGCTTGGCTCAGTGAAAGCCACCATCGGTCATCTTGAGGCGGCAGCGGGTGTTGCCGCGATCATTAAGACAGCCTTGTGTTTATCGCATCGACAAGTGCCGCCACAGGCAAATTTGGAAACTCCCAATCCTGATATTCCGTTTGAAGCGTTGGGACTCAAGTTGCCACGGCAATTGGAGGAACTCGCGCCTGGTGCAGAACAGGTCTGTGCAGGGGTCAATTCGTTTGGCTATGGCGGGACCAATGCGCATGTCGTTCTACAAAGCGCTCCCCTCGTGGAAACGGACGGGCCCCTGGCAGCACCACTGGACGCGGTACACTGTCTTCCGTTATCGGCGCGTAGTGAGCATGCGTTGACCGCCTTGGCAAAATCCTGGCTGGAGTACTTCGGTGAAATGCCGGAACGGCGATTGTCGGATTTGGCCTACTCAGCATCCTGCCGTCGTGGTCATCATGACCATCGCCTCGCTGTGACTGGAGCTTCATGGGAGGACGTGCGTGGACAACTGCAAGCATTTGTCGAACAAGGAATGGGCGAATGGTTCGCATCGGGCAAGCGAAGCAATGAGTCTGAACAGCCCCCGGTCTTTGTCTACACCGGTATGGGACCACAATGGTGGGCCATGGGGCAGGAGCTGTACGAGAAGGAACCGGTTTATCGGGCAGCTGTGGAGGAATGCGATGCCATCTTCAGGAATATCGCGGGATGGTCAATCTTGGAAGAGATGCGGAAGCCGGAGCAGGATTCGAGAATGGCGGATACCGTTATCGCTCAGCCGGCCAACTTTGTCATTCAGGTCGGACTCACCGCTTTGTGGCGGTCACGCGGGGTCAACCCAGGCGCAATTATCGGCCATAGCGTTGGTGAAGTGACTGCTGCGTATGTCGCCGGAGTGTTAACGCTGGAGGATGCAGTACTGGTGAGTTACCACCGCAGTCGCATTCAGAAAAAAGCGGCCGGTACCGGGAAAATGCTGGCCGTGAACTTGAGTCAAGACCAATGCGCGAGCCTCTTAAAAGAGATGAAGGGCGAGGTCTCCATTGCTGCCATCAACAGTCCCACGGCGGTGACGTTGGCGGGAGATGCCCTGGCATTGCAGGCCATTCAAGAGCATCTTGCTCAACGTGGAGAAGCCGGTCGTTTTCTGCAAGTCGAGGTTCCGTATCACAGCCCGTTCATGGAACCGCTCAAACCGGAGGTCCGCTCGGTCTTGGCTCAGTTAAAACCGCAGAAACCGACCATCCCGCTCTATTCGACCGTGACCGGAGATGTCGTCACCGGAGTACTCTACGATGCCGAATATTGGTGCGACAATATTCGCGAGCCCGTGTATTTTGCGGAAGGGATTTCCAGTCTCTTGCGGGATGGGCATCGAGTCTTCTTGGAAGTCGGACCGCATCCAGTATTGTCGACGTCCATTAAGGAGTGCTGTCGGCACCGCAATGTCGAGGCGCAAACGATTGCCTCGTTACGTCGGCAAAAACCCGAACGGCGCACCTTCTCTGTGGGACTTGCTCAGTTGTATATCGCGGGCTGCCCGATTGATTGGCGCCGACAGTACTCGGCTGATGTCCGCTATGTGAAGTTGCCGACGTATCCCTGGCAACGAGAAGTGTATTGGAGTGAGGACGCGGAGTCACAGGTAGATCGCATCGGCGAATCGCTTCATCCATTGTTGGACCGTCGTGTGCCAAACCCACGACCAATGTGGGAGGCCGCAGTCAATGGGCAGACTCTCCCCTATCTCAATGATCATCAGGTGGATGGATTGGTCGTGATGCCTGGCGCCGCCTATGTTGAAGCCGGGTTGGCCGCATTTCAGCAGGTCACGGGGGATGCTCGATGCGCGTTGGTCCAACTACAGTTTCACCAAGCCTTGATGCCAAATACCGGTGGGGCTGATCAGATTGTGCATGTGGAGCTTGATCAGACTAGTGGGGAGTATGGATTTTACAGCCATGAAAGTGCCGAGCAGCAGAACTGGCAACTCAATGCGTCGGGGAACATCTTTGCCATTCAGGAGACGGAAAGTCTGGTGATCGATCAGGGTGCCATTACTGGCCGCTGCGGCGAAAGCGTGAATATTGAGAAGTTGTATGAGGGGTTAGCTGAGCGCGGCTTGTGGTATGGACCCTCGTTCCGAACCATTCGAGGGCTGCAACGTGGGCAGGGTGAAGTCCTGGCGCGAATTGAGTTGAGCCAGGAATTCAGCGGGGACGAGGCCGCATACCACTTATACCCGAGTCTCCTGGATGGCTGCTTCCAGTCATTAATCGTGACGCTGGAGGGAAGCGACAAATTCTACATGCCAGTGGGAATTAAGCGTCTGACCTATTACGGCAAACCGGGCAACGCGTTTTGGTGTCATGGCCGGCTCACCAGTATCACCGACGAGGATATCGTCGGCGAGGTGGATCTGTTTGATGATGCTGGGAAGTTGTGGGTGCGGGTTGAGGGGTTACGCTGCCGTGGGCTTATCGGCCAACGCGACAATCCCCTTGAGCAATTGAAGCAATGGGCCTATGCCTGGCAGTGGACGCCGCAGCCAGTGCTTCAGAGCCAGGGCAAAACCGGCAACTGGCTTATTCTCACCGATACCAGGGGGCTTGGTGAGGCCCTCTCCCATGAACTGGAAACGAATCCTTTGAATACCGTCATCCGTGTGCCCAACGCCACTGGTGAGGTCCCCAAGGTACACGAGCTGGATCAGTTGCGGCTCGCCTTGCAAGATCTTGAGGGGCAGCGTCTGGAAGGTGTTGTGTACTGTTGGGGGCTGGATGATCCTGCAAGCTCAAAAGATCCAGTCGGCATAACCCGAACCGGAGTGGCAGTAGAGGTTCTCCAACTATTGACGAGTGTGTTCGCAGAGACCTGTCCACGTTTGTATATCGTGACTCAAGGGGTGCAGGTCGTTTCAGGCATGGACACCATCTCTAGTATGGCACAAACACCGGTGGTTGGTTTAGCGCGCGTGGCCTTCAATGAGTATCCCGCTCTGCGCTGCACCTTGCTGGATGTGACGGCAATGGATCCCAATATCAAGGCATTAGTGCACGAAATACTTGCCGATGATCGGGAGGATGACGTGGTGCTTCGTGACGATGGACGGTATGTGCATCGTCTGGAGCGGTTGGCGGTCGATGCAGCGGTATCCGATCGGAGGACGGTAACGGCGGATGCGGTAGAGGCGTTCCGCCTTCATGGAACGGGGCGTCCCACATTTCAGGCGATGCCAATACCGATCCCGCAAGTCCGTGAAGTCGTGGTGGGGCTCGAATACATCAACAGCAGCAGTGTTCAGCTCGAGGCCGGTGCAACCACAGAGGAGGTGCGAGGGTATTTTGCCACGGGAACGGTTACGGCCGTCGGGGAAGCAGTCGGCAAGTGGAAGATTGGAGACAAGGTGCTGATTGCTGCGGAAGGGCGGCCGGCGTCGCATGTCGTCTGTCCCATTGAACGGGTCTTTTCAGTCGATCTCTACCGGGGGGTTGACGATTCAGAAACGGCTGCAGTTCCCACGACGTTCTTCTCCGCGTACTATGCGCTGCAGGCGATTGCTCGTCTTGTTCCTGGGGAGACCGTGCTGATCGATGCCGCATTGGGAGCTCGTGCCATCGCAACTCACCGAATTGCTCGCTGGTTGGGTGCCAAACCCTATCTCTACACGACCACGGAGGGGCTCGAAGGCTTAAACGGCGAACCTGTGATGCTCTTGTTCAACAAAGCTGACAGTGCGTCATGGTCGGAGGGTATTAGGCAATTCCAGCATGTCCGCGCATGGGTCCATGGGGTCCATACTGAAGAGCACACGCTGATTGCCAATTCTCTGTCACCGGATACACAGGAACTTATCTTTGCAGATGGGGCGACCAGACAGTCAGTAATGGGAGGTCTGGGCAGCTGTACGATCATCGATGCGGTGAAACTGGCATTGACGGCCCCTCAACTTTTTGGGGAATTGTTTGGCAAAGTAGGACAGATACTTACTCATCAAGTTGGAGCGCCCGCGGTGTCGCAGATTGTCTCAGTGGAGGAGGGGCTTAGCGGACCATCTAGAGAGAATGGGAAAAGGGAAAGCAGCGAAGCCATCGTCTCACTCATTGATCGAGCGTCGATTGAGGTCGTTGACGATCGCGTCACTCCATTCTTCAAAACCGACGGCACATATTTGATCACCGGTGGGTTTGGAGGCTTTGGTCTGGAGACGGCGACGTGGCTGGCGAAACGTGGTGCGAGGTATCTGGCCTTGGTGGGGCGGCGTGGGGCCGCAGCGGAACATGCCAAAGCCGCAGTCCAGTCCCTGGAGGCACAAGGGGTCAACGTGTTGGCAATTGCGGCGGACATGTCGGACGAAACGCAGGTGGAGGAGACGTTGGCACAAGTAGCTAATCAGTTCCCTCCCCTCAAGGGTGTGTTTCATGCGGCAGGCATCTTGGATGATGCGCCAATCTCACAGCTCAACCAAGATCGTATCGCGAGGGTCATGAAGGCGAAAGCCCTGAGCGCGTGGTACTTGCATACGCATACTCTTAAGTCTCAACTTGATCATTTCGTGCTCTTCTCATCGGTCTCTTCGCTCATTGGCAATGCACGGCAAGCGAGCTACGTAGCGGCGAATACCTTCCTGGATGCCTTAGCGCATCATCGCTCTGCTGCGGGATTGGCTGGTGTTTCTGTGAATTGGGGGGCAATCGCAACAGGGATGGCGACTGAGAACGATGACGTCGTAAAGCATCTGGAACTGATGGGGATGTCGGCCATTACTGCCGAACAAGCCTTAGAGGGGTGGGCCCATCTGCGTGAGAACGATCTCCCGCAAGTTGGGATCATGAATTGTAGTTGGCCACGGTGGAGAGAATTCGAGCCGACTGGCGGGAATGCACCAAGGTTTTCCACGCTCACGGGTGGAGGTGAGAACAGCAACTCAATGACTGAGCGCTGTCAGGCTATCAGCGAACTGCCGGTGCATGAGCGTGCGGCTGCGATGGGGCAAGCTGTTGCGGAGCAGGTTGCACGGGTGCTGCGCATGCCCTTGTCCCAGGTCGACCTACAGCATTCACTGGCGCAAATGGGAGTGGATTCCCTGATGTCCGTCGAGTTGCAGGCGGCGATCGACCAGGTGTTTGGCGTGCGGATTTCAACATTGGAACTCATGAGAAGCAAGAACCTGCTTCATCTTGCGGAGCTATTAATGGAGCGCACAATTCAGGCTGTAACGAACAAGAGTGTTGATCCGCAGACCGAGGATCCATCGATCATTGATCGGATGTCGGCCTTGGATATCGACATCCTTCTCGACAAAATGTTGCAGGGAAAGGAGGCCGCATGATGGAGCAAGCTATGAATATGACTACGATGACCGAAGAGCAAAAGCGTGCCTTGTTGAAAGATCTCCTGCTCCGTAAAGGGAGCAACACAACTCAAACGGAAGCCAATGGCGTAATTACTGAGGAGTGGTACCGTGTCGACAAGTTCCCCGGATGTCGTCTCCTATCGGAACATGCGGCTACGCTCAAGGCACTGGCGGTAGAGAACCCATACTTTAGTCCGCATGATGGCATCAGCGATCATCTAACGATGATTCATGGCAAAGAGTACATCAATTATTCAGGCTATAACTATCTGGGCCTGTCCGGGCATCCCGAGGTTTCGGCGGCCGCAAAGAGAGCCGTTGATCAGTATGGCACGTCGGTTTCGGCAAGCCGCATTGTGTCTGGAGAGATTCCTCTGCACCAGGAGCTAGAAACAGCCTTGGCTCACATCCATAGCACGGAAGATGCCGTCGCCTTGGTCAGTGGGTATTCGACCAACGTGGCGGTGCTTGGTCATTTATTCGGGCCTCAAGATTTGCTCATACACGACAGTCTCATTCATAACAGCATCATTACGGGCTGCCAGCTCTCGGGTGCTCGGCGGTTGGCGTTCCCGCACAATGATTGGAGAGCCTTGGATAAGTTACTTCAACAGCATCGCCACCAGTACAAACGAGCGTTGATCATTATCGAAGGTGTGTACAGCATGGACGGCGATGTTCCCGAGGTCCCGAAGTTTATCGAGGTCAAGCATAAGCATAAGTGCATGTTGATGGTCGATGAAGCTCATGCTGCGGGTGTGATCGGACCGCGAGGATTCGGCTCGCATGATCATTTTCATATCGATGCCGCCCAAGTAGAGATTTGGATGGGCACCTTAAGCAAGGCATTTGCAAGTTGCGGCGGGTATATCTGTGGCTCGAAGGAACTGATTCAAAACATTAAGTATAACGCGCCGGGCGCAGTGCTGTTTAGCGTCGGAATTTCTCCGGCAAATGCTGGGGCGGCATTAGCTGCGGCACAGATTATGATGCGTGAGCCGGAACGGGCGGAGCGTTTGCGAGCCAGATCGAAGCTCTTTCTCCAACGCGCAACGCAGCATGGGTTGGACACGGGGCTGGCCGCCGGGACGGGCGTGGTGCCGATTATTCTCGGGAACTCCATACGGTGTTTACAGTTGAGCCAACGCTTGCTGAGCGCCGGTATTAACGTCCATCCCATTATGTATCCAGCGGTGTCGGAAGCCGCATCCAGATTGCGATTTTTTATCACGAGCAATTTGACGGAAAAAGAAGTTGTGCGCACGGTGGATACGTTGGCGAAGGAATTGGACGCCTTGAAGTAGAGGGAAAGTCCTATATTGGCTATTCACATGAGAGGGAGTGAACCAGTGTTGAACAAGTATGCCGACTGGATTGGACGATGGCCTTGGGTGATTATCGCAATCAGTGTCGCGCTGACGGCGATGGCGTGCTACGGGGTGCGATATGTTCATTTTAAAAATGACTATCGGATGTTCTTCAGCGAAGACAATCCGCAGTTGCGCGACTTTGAGGCATTGGAGAAGACGTATACGCGAGACGACAATATCCTTGTTGTTGTGACACCTCAAGACGGTGATGTGTTCACATCGAACAATTTGGCTGCCGCAGAGCAATTGACACAACGGCTATGGCAGACACCCTATGCGACAAGAGTGGATTCGATCGCAAACTTTCAGAACAGCACCGCCGAAGGTGATGACCTATTTGTGGGAGACTTGATTCGCGATGCCAAACAATTGAGCCAAGCAGAACTGGCGCGGATCAAGCGCGTTGCGCTGAATGAGCCGCTCTTGCGCAATCGTTTGGTATCACCAGACGGTGCCGTGATGGGATTTAACGTGATCGTGCGACGACCCGGGAAAGACCAGAATGCGGAAACAATGGAAGCGGTCACATTCATCCGTAGACTTGCAACCGAGATGCAACAGGACTATCCGGGGCTTTCGTTCAGGCTGACAGGCGCACTCATGATCGATACAGCCTTTGCGGAGTCATCGGAACAAGACTCAAAAACACTCACGCCCACGATGTTAACGATCATTATCGTGGGACTGTGGTGGTTCCTGAGGTCATCCATCGGCATGCTGGCTGCTGTGACTATGATGACGCTATCGGTTGTATCGGCGATCGGCTTAGCGGGGTGGCTGGGAATCGCCTTTTCACCATCGAGTATTCCGGCACCGACGATTCTGCTCACCTTGGCCGTGGCTGACTCAGTTCATATTTTGACCGCCTATTACGCGGGGTTCAATCGGGGACTCGATAAACGGGCTGCGATGAAGGAAAGCCTCCTGGTGAACTTCCAAGCCATCTTTTTCACGAACCTCACCACTGCTGTTGGGTTTTGGTCGATGAATTTTAGCGATGCGCCGCCGTTTCGAGACTTGGGCAACATCACGGCAATGGGAGTTGGCGTAGCCTATATGTTGACCATCAGCTTCTTGCCAGCCTTGATGATGGTGCTGCCGGCGAAACGAGGCCAGGTGGCTCCTTCTGTTGCCACAACCTTTGAGGGATTCGCTGGCATGATTGCCAAACATCGGTATGTCTTGGCAGCAGTCATGCCTATTCTGATCGGGGGTGTACTGGCATGTATTCCGCTGAATCGCCTCGATGATCAATATGTGCAGTATTTTGACGAATCTATTGCATTCCGCAGCGATACCGACTACACGACCGAACACTTAACAGGTATGTACAACATCGACTATTCTCTCGAACAAGGAGAACAGAGCGGTATCAATGAGCCGGCTTTTTTAGATCAGGTCGAGCGGTTTGCCCAGTGGTATCGGCAGCAGCCAGAAGTCATCCATGTGTATACGGTGAACGATATTCTGAAGCGATTGAACCAGAACATGCACGGAGATGATCCCGCGTGGTATCGCCTGCCTGACAGTCGGGAGTTGGCGGCACAGTACCTTCTCTTGTTTGAAATGTCACTTCCGTACGGTTTGGATTTAAACAATCGGGTCAACGTGGGGAAATCGGCGACGCGCATGACCGTGACGTTGCGGAGTATCTCCAGTCAACACGTGATTGACTTGGAGGCGCGGGCTCAAGGCTGGTTGGCGGCGAATGCCCCCCTTATTAAACAGGCGGATGGAACGGGCACGACGATTTTGTTTGCGCATATCGGGCAACGCAACATTGTCAGCATGATCAGCGGTGAGTTGATGTCGATCGCGATTGTGTCGTTGATCATGATTATCGTGTTACGGTCGGTCAGCTTGGGGCTGCTCAGTCTGGTTCCCAATTTGCTGCCGGCCGGCATGGCGTTCGGAGTGTGGGGAGTGATGGTTGGACAGGTTGGGATGGCTTCGTCTGTCGTGGCGGCGATGACCCTGGGCATTCTCGTCGACGATACCGTGCATTTTCTCGGTAAATATCGATACGCCAGAATAGAACAACAACTGGATCCTCAATCAGCGCTATCCTATGCTTTTACAGCTGTCGGCCATGCTTTGTGGGTTACGTCGACGGTGCTCATCATGGGCTTTTCTTTGCTCACGTTGTCCCATTTTCGAATCAACTACGAAACCGGACTGTTAACCTCTATTATTTTTGCACTCGGTCTGTTTGCCGAGTTTCTGTTGTTGCCCCTGATCCTTCTTCTCAGCCATGACGTCAAACGTGGTGTGCGCAACTGGCTATCCAAGCCTGTTCCGGTCATTCAATCTTGAAAGGAGAGAACATGAACGCATTCGTAAATATTGCGATCGTACTAGCCCTGCTGGCACCATCGGTCTACGC
>NIUT01000080.1:0-39983 GCA_002254365.1 Nitrospira sp. UW-LDO-01 | reverse complement strand
CGCTCGAGGCCAAGGGCATGAAGTTCCTGCTCGCGCGCCAGACCGAGGCCCTGCTGCCGGTGCGCAACGCGCAAGGCGAGGAGAGTATTCGCGAATTTACCATCAAGACCTTGGAGGTTCCTGGAGACGGGGATAAGGATCTCGGTATCTTTCATAGGCCCGCCGATGTAAAGGGGACCGCGGTGTTGACGTTTTCACATGGTCTTAGGCAGGACGATCAGTGGTTATTTTTGCCTGAATTGAAGCGCATTAAAAGGATTTCATCAGTAAATAAATCCGGGCCATTTTTGGGCAGCGAATTCGCTTTCGAAGATATCGCTTCTTGGGAAATGGATAAATACAAATACCGGTACCTTCGAGACGAGGTGCTGGAAGGAAATGACTGTTTTGTGGTGGAAAATATTCCCGCCTACGAATATTCGGCTTACTCCAAGCAAGTAGAATGGGTTGACAAAACCATCTACCAGCCCAGAAAGATCGAGTTCTATGACCGGAAAAATACCTTACTTAAAACGCTCACATTTTATGAATATCAACAATATCTCGGCCAGTATTGGCGAGCGAGTAGATTGGAAATGGTGAACCATCAGAATGGGAAAAGCACGACTCTGGCGCGTCGAAACTATAAATTCCAGAATGGATTCAAGGAGAGCGACTTTTCTGAGAGTGCATTGAAATCCGTCCAGTAGGTGAGTGTGCCTGATGCGGAAGCGGGTCAGCCTGCGCGAGAGCCCAGCGTTCCGATCGCCTGTGTAAGTGACGGTACTCCGTGCTCTTCGCAACCGGTTCTGGAGTGTGCGTTGCTTTGAGTCGTGTGTGGCGGGAGGGACGTGTGTCCCTCGATCGAGTCTTGCCAGCGTTGGGTTTCCGCACTGCATCCGGTGAAGTCAACGGAGATGGCCCGTGGTTCAAAGACGAAGGGTCTGACGTGATAGGTACGTGTCCGTGATGCGACGCATCGTGAGCGATCAAGAGGCTGGCTGGGTACCGGCTGAAGTAGGCACTCGCTGAGTGAGCAATGTGCGGTAGCGTGTGTAGTCAATCAAGCGCGATGTTCGGTTATGTATATACGTCTCGTTGCTGTCGTTGGGATACTGGTTGTCGCCTGCAATGCGTATGCGGTTGATCTCTCTGGGTTCGCAGCCATGGACTTGCGAATATTTACTGAACAGTCTGGGCTACCAGGTCAAAATCCTGGTGTGGTAGACCCTACTGTATTCATGCAACCGGAGATTCGACAGGAATGGAGTAACGGCTCGCACCGAGCGACATTGATTCCCTTTGGGCGCTACGACAGCCTGGACAGCCGTCGATCACATGCGGACCTGCGTGAAGCCAACTGGCTCTATAAGGGGAATGGGTGGAACATTCAAGCTGGTGTGGGGAAAGTGTTCTGGGGGGTCACGGAATCACGACATTTAATCGATATTGTGAATCAAACTGATGAAATCGAAAGTATTCGAGGTGAGGATAAGCTGGGGCAGCCGATGGTGAATCTGAATGTGTCGACAAGGTACGGAAATCTGAATCTCCTGTATCTTCCGTACTTCCGTGAGCGAACGTACCCATCAGGAAAAGGCCGGCTTCGGTTTGAATTACCTGTTGATACGGATCAGGCCCAGATCCAGCATGCCAGCAATTGGCATCCGGATTGGGCGGTACGCTGGAGCCACACCTTTGGGCGGTGGGACGTCGGTCTTGCGTACTTTAGCGGCATCTCCAGGGAGCCTCGCCTTGTCCCGAATTCCCTGTTGAGACCGACAGCGTTAATCCCCGTGTATGAGCTGATCAATCAGGTCAGTGTGGATATCCAGGGTGCGGTGGGCAAATGGCTGTTGAAGCTGGAAGCTATGACGCGCGATGTGCCAGGCAAACGCTTCGTGGCTGCGGTCGCAGGTTTTGAATATACTGAGTCCAGTATTTTGGGGAGCAGTGCTGACCTGGGCCTCCTGCTTGAATATCAATATGATGGTCGAGAGAAGCTCTCAAGAACGATGCTGACGAATACGTTGCCGACTCCGAATAACAATGACATCTTTGCAGGGATCCGCTTTGCGCTGAATGATGAGCAAAATTCCCAAGTGCTATTCGGCGTCACGATTGACGTGGATACTAGGGCGACCGTTGCAAGTTTCAAAGGTAGTCGCAGGGTCGGAGACAACTGGAAGATTGAGGTGGAATCGCTCGCGTTTTTTCATGTACCCCAGACGGACATCCTGATTGGTCCGAGCAGGGATGATTATGTTCAGGTTCGGCTAATTCGGTTTTTTTAGGGCAATACGGGTGCAAGCCATCGTTTGTGGGAATCATGCACAGCATTGCAAGTCATCGGCTCCGGTGAACGATATGATGCTCCACCGATGATCATGGGGGTAGCTTCATAAGCGCGTGATGGAGCCCAGGCCAGCGTGCAGTGCTATGCTCGTCAAGGGCCTTGGAGATATGGTTATATGAAATCCTAATTTTGTTCACAGGAGGGGTCGGCTGATGCGTTCGTATCATAAAGGACGAACGATGGGATGCCCTGGTTATCAGATCGAGTATTGTCGGATTGACAATAGCTACTATCATAATGGCGCAAGCCATCCCATCAGGGGGCTTCCTGTCTTGCCGAAACATTTCTACCGGCGATCGAGCCGTGCAGCGGTTAGGGGCTATTAAGGAAAGCGGCAGCAATCAGAAAACCTGATGTGCCATGCGTGAGGCAAACGCGGGGAGTATGTATCGGACAGGCTCATTGGTATCTCGGTGTTACCGTTTCGCCTCCGGTGGTGGCCAGTTCATTTCCGTGTGTCGGCCACAATAGTAACATAGGAGGCGATACCGAGCTTTACGGCGAGGGTTGGGTAGCGAGATGAAGGTGATGGGTGTGTTGTCGTACGGACAGGTCGGTTGATCGTGGAGGAGGTGTGTTTCCGCCATTAGGGTGATGGAGGCCACGTCCCAGGAAGGATGGTGTTCCTCCTTGCCGGTGATCTTCTCAACGGTGTGACAACGTTCGCAGGTGGCTTCGTAGGTTTTGATGCGAGCACTATGCGGAGTGTGATCGGCCAGGTCCATCGCTCCGCCGCAGCCAGGTCGCACGCAGGTCACATGTTCATGCTGAAGGGCCTGGACGAATCGCCGATGACTCTCTCGTTCCTGCGCTGATCGCATGATGCGGGACTCCTCTCGTTTTAAATGCCCCAGCCTCCGCTGATTTGAATGTTGGCGCCGTTCACATAGCGCGCGTCGTCGCTGAGCAAATATCGGACGGCTGCGACAGTGTCATCCACCGTCCCAATGTATCCGGCAGGAATACGTTTGGTCATGGCGGCAAGCTCTTGAGGGGGAGCACTTCCCGAATCGATGAACCCGGGAGAGATGGCGTTGACGGTGACGCCGTAGGGCGCCAGCAACTTCGCCAGCGTGCGGGTCAGGATCAGGACACCGGCCTTGGCGATGTAGTGGCCGGTCACGTCGGGTTGGGCCTCCATTTGATCGGCGTTGGCCATGCTGAAGTTGATGATCCGTCCGGTTTTGCGGGCCTTCATGCCTGGTGCAACAGCCTGTGCTAGGTAAAAAATAGGGTGTAGGTTGCCGTCGAACATCTCGTTCCAGCCTTCGACCGTTTCATCGAACAAGTTAATGCGGTGATAGGGGCCAGCACCATTGATCAGAACATCGATTCGGCCCCATTCTTGTTCAACCCTGGCAATCAGACTTTTCGCGGCCACTGGGTCGGAGACATCACAACGGATAGCCAGTGATCGTCCTCCTTGTGTCATGATGTCCTGCGCAGTCGCGTTGGCTTCGGCTTCGCTGTTTCGATAGCAAAGGGCGATCTTCCAATGTCGGGCGGCTAAATCAAGCGCGATTCCCCTGCCGATGCCTTTTGCTCCGCCCGTAATGAGTGCGACCTGTTGATCCATCTATCCTCTACAGTTGTGTCTGCTTCATTATGCTCTTGAACGAAGCCGCTTGGCGAGTGTTTCCAGCACTCCAGCGGTACGATTTGAAAACGTTCGGTCGTTCTTTGGCTTCTTGCTATCGGCAATATTGGCCTCAATGAGGGCCTGCAGATCTTCCACCCTATCCACATCACGCCATGGTTCAAGCAACGCCGCTTTCAATCCCAGGGTGACAGCGTTCTCTTGTGTGCGTTTCAGGACGTGATCAGTCGACCACGGAATGTCGGCGAAGAGTTCCGGAGCCATCCGCTTGAGGCCAATCAGGTAATAACCACCATCAAGGGCCGGGCCCAGCACGAGATCATGGCTGTCCAGCAGGGTAAGCGTTTGTTTGAAGTAATCAAGAGGAAGGGTCGGCACATCGGTTCCAATGATCAGAACTTGTCGGTATCCCTTTTTGAATAGTACGTCGAAGGCCTGATTCATACGTGCACCAAGGTCGTCGCCGATTTGATCGATGACCTTCACGCCATGTCTCTCTTCCATAATTTTGAAAAATACATGTGTGGAAGACGGTGCACAGGCCAGGTAACGATCAAACTGTAATTTGAGTTGTGTCGCAGTGAGCTTTGTTCGTTCAAGCGTATCGATGACAAAACTGCCATGGAGCGTGGCGGCTTCGTCTGGAGTCAGAGGCGGGCAGAGGCGCGTCTTCACCTGGCCCGGGATAGGCGCTTTGGCGAAGACAATTAATGCAGGGTTGAGGGTTGAGGGTTGAGGGCGAGGAGTTGTCACGTGTTACCTCACGGTCTGATACCAGTTTGCGAGCTGATGTGGGGTGACGCCAACCCAATAGAGAAATCGTAGGGTCCACATCAGGAGGATGGTTCGCAGCGGGCCTTGCTGCTCCCAGCGGCGAAATGAGGTCCTGACTGTTTGGCGGAGTGCCACAGTCGATCCGGCTCGTTTGAGTCTTCGGCTGAAGTCGATGTCTTCCATCAACGGGATGTCAGCAAATCCACCAAGTTGTTCGAAAGTGTGGCGACGGACAAAGATGCCCTGATCGCCTGTGGAGATGCCGCTGGTGCGAGAACGCCAGTTCATGAATGTGCTGATGATGCGTCCCCAGCCGGAACAAGTGTCGAATCGGACATCGAATCGCCCTCCCACAACTGCCGGGTCCGTGAGCGCCGACTCAATGATCCGAGGAGCGTCGTTCGGCACCTGTGTATCGGCATGCAAGAAAAGTAGAACTGCTCCGCGGCTGGCTTTCGCTCCCTCGTTCATCTGCCGTGCTCGTCCGGTCGGCGCTCTTATGATACGAGCATTGGGCGTTGCGGTGCAAAAGGCGTTCGCCACTGCCTGCGTGTGATCAGTGCTGCCTCCGTCAACAAGGATGATTTCAAGGACGAGAGATGACGGAAGGTTGGCCAGTGTCTGCCCAAGGGCCTGTTCTTCATTCAGAGTGGGAATGACGACGGAGATTGTCGTCATCCTCTAGAGCTCATCATGCTCACGCGGTCGGCTTCTTGGGCTCAACGAACATGAAATACATGACGATGATGACGGTAATCCAGAACAGCAGTTGCTTGTGCCAAAAGAGGACTTCTCCGTACTGAAAGAGTCCCAAGGCCAATGCGACAGCCGTCGCCATGACACCGTACCGAATGGCCGGTGTTTCAACGGCTGCATTGGCCCAGACCGCGAGGCCGCCAAAATAGATCAGAAACGGCACGATGTTGATCTCAAACCCGCCGCTGATGGAAAGAAACACATTGAGAAATCCGATAAACATCAGTGCGGTGCCGACCATCAGCCCGATGACGTGGACTTGGTGTTCGGAGCTTTCGGGTGGCCCCTCCGGTTCGGTGGGTGGCGACGAACGTTCGGGGGCATCATGATGAGAAGGGAAATCGGATGGCGCCATAGGTTAGATCTTGAAATGTTTGCTGAGCGTGAGGGCTTGCCGTTGATAGGAAGAGCCTAAGCCTGATCCATAGAGCTGTATCGGGTTCGTCATCATGGCTTCATAGAGAACTTTAAAAAACGTTTGTCCATCGTGGATCAAAAACGGCACGTCGTGCGGACGAACCTCCAAGACGACCTGTGTGCCTTTGATCTCACCTTTTGACCCATACCCAAAGCCCGGGTCGAAAAACCCTGCATAGTGGGTCCGGAGCTCACCACAGGCTGCTTCGTACGCCACCATTTCCGCGGCATAGCCGGGTGGCACCCGGATGCGCTCTTTGGACACAAGGATATAAAACTCTTCCGGCTCCAATAGCAAGCTGTCGTGACGATGCCGGTAGAGCGGCTCCCAGAAGTCAGCTGCAGCATAATGTCCCACTTTGGCGAGGTCAATGACATGACTATTCTTCTTCGCCCGGTATCCGATCACGCGGGAATCTCGCTGATCCCCTCCGGTGAGATCAATGCGAAGGAACAGACCCCGTTCAGCACGAACATCTTGATTGCCTATGCGCTTCGTGGGCGCCACGTTGTGATACAGCAACGGCGTCGTCCGGTGGAGGGCATGAAGCGATCGGTCTGAAACCGTCGCCTCGCCACGCACAAAGCGGACTTGGTTCAGCGACTGTCCGGTACGAACTTTGATGGCAAATGAGCGGGGAACTACTTCGAGGAATAGTTGCCCTTGATAGCCTGCTCGGATTTCATCGAATCCCGAAGTGAGATCCGTCACCACGCGGGTGAACACATCCAGGCGACCGGTTGTGCTCTTTGGATTCGCCCGTGCACGGATCGTTTTAGGGAGCGCCAATTCTTCCAGTAATGGAACAAGATAGACGTGGCCTTTTTCGAGAATGGCGCCGTCGCCCAGATCCATTTCGTACATCACGAGATCCGACTGATAGAAATCCATGACATTCAAGCGGGAGGAGATCGCCGAGAGTTCCGGCAAGAAACTGCTGATCAATCGGTAGGCTTTGCGGCCGAGGCGGAGGTCGAGACTGGCTGGTTGAATCTGTCGGTCTTCAATCGCTGGAGCGGCACTGATGGCGCCGCTGGCGATCAACCGCCTGATGTCTTGATAGGGGAAAATCCCGGATCGGGGTGAATGAGTCGTCACAGCTCGTCCGCATCCCCGCCGCAGCTGTTTCCCCACATGGCGTAGCCGTCGCGATCGGGATAGCTGTCCCCGCAAGTCGCATAGGCTTCTTCGGCCTGGTCGACAGCGGAACCTACACCAACCATGGGGAGTTCCCGTCGACCGTCTGTCTTTGGTTGGGGGTAGTGGAAGGTCTTGTTCTCGTAGTTGCGGAGAACGGCCCCGTCCTCATCCAGATGGACCAGGTAGTTGTCGGGCAACAAAGGAATCTTGCCTCCTCCTCCCGGCGCATCAATCACAAAGTGAGGGACGGCCATGCCGCTGGTATGCCCTTGCAGCGCCTTGATGATCCTGAGTCCCGTTTCGACCGTCGTGCGGAAATGGTTCGTTCCCTTGGTCAAGTCAGCCTGATAGAGATAATAGGGCTTCACTCGCGCAAGAAGAAGTTGATGGACCAGTTGCTTCATGATCTCCGGATCGTCATTCACGCCTTTGAGGAGGACGGTTTGGGCGCCGAGTGGAACGCCGGCATCAGCGAGACGACCACAGGCAGCCTTCACGTCCGGTGTCAGCTCATCGGGATGGTTGAAATGCAGATTCATGTAGATCGGGTGGTACTGTTTGACGATTTCACAGAGGCGAGGCGTGATGCGCTGAGGTAAACTGCCGGGGACTCGTGAGCCGATCCGTATGAGCTCCAAGTGCGGAATTGTCCGAAGCGCTTTCAGGATTCGATCAAGGAGATGATCGGGCAGCAAGAGGGGGTCCCCTCCTGACAGGATGACATCACGGACCTCGCTATGTTCACGCAGGTACTGAATCGCGCGGTCCAGCTCACCCTTTTTTAGAAAACCGGGTTTCCCGACCAATCGTTTTCTGGTGCAGAACCGACAGTAGATCGGACATTGGTTGGTAACCATAAGCAACACGCGGTCCGGGTAGCGATGCACCAGGTGGGGCACCGGGCTCATGAGGTCCTCTTCCAGCGGATCGTCGTCAGCCGCGATGTCGTCTAATTCCGTGATATCTGGAACCACCTGTTTCCAGATCGCGTCATCCTTGGACTTGATTGTCTCGAGGACAGTCGGCGTAATGCGCATGGGGTAGGGACCGACAATGGCTTCGATCTCTTGTTCATCCAGGCCGAACCGCTTGGCCAGGTCTTTGGGCTTCACGATGCTCTTTGCCAGGACTTTCTGCCAGTCTTCCATAAAAGGTCCTTGGGTGATCAGGTGATCCGGCAAGACGGATGCTCGTCGTCTGGGCTTGGTTCGTCGGGTGTTGTCCGGGCTTGCGATTGAAACTGTGTCGATGCCGGAATTCCTGTGTTGTCCGCTTTGGCTCGCTCGTCGAGATAGGTCAGAATATCGGCGGTTTCCGTCAGGACGAGATCTCCGTCCTTCAGGACGGGCACATAGTATTGACCGGACACCTCATACACCTGCGTGCGCATGCGTCTGCTGTCCGGCACAACGACGGCGTCATAGGTCACTCCCAAGTCGGTCAGCTTGCGGCGAACCACAAGACAGTCCGGACACCAGTCGACATGAAAGAGCGTCATGGCCATGTTCGCATAAGGCTACCAGGAAAAGTGAGAAAGTGAAACGGTCAATTTATGGGAGAAGACAAGGCGTGTATTACTCCGGTCGAACGGCACAGGGGACCATAATGGCGTCCTTCATCCCATGAAGAATCTTTTTGTCGGACGGACAGACGGTAGCCAGAATACCGGCGAGTTCAACCGTTCCATCGGACACAAAATAATAGGGGGAAAGTCGCGCGCGACCCGACATACGGACCATGGTCTGAGAGGCATCGTCCATGAAATCCATGTCAAACAATCGACCCTTATGGAATTCCTGCAGGATGTAAGGCGTCGTCGGGAAGGCGGCGAGTGCGGTACGAAGCGCCTGGTTCCATTCGGGCTGAGAAAGATCATGTCCGATCGAGACACCTCGGCTTCCCCACGCGAGCTCAGAAAATCCGGACGGTTTGATGACAAAATGGCGTTCTTTTTGTGTCGCCCCTTCGAGGGCTGTCCATTGTGCCACCGAGTGCCCTCCCACGGACAGGTCTGGAATCGTTGCGATGGCCGGGAGGGGAGTTGGGTCGAGCAGCCAAGTCTTGGGCATAGTCGTTTGCAGATGTCGCAAACAGTCGGAGCTCAGTGCGTGTTCCCAGAACGATCTCAGGATAGGGTGATGGAGAAGTGCAAAAGCGGATTTCTCCTCAAGGGCCGGTTTATAGGGAGGGGTAATAGAGACTCGATCTTTTTTCCCGGCGTATTGGATGAGCTCGGCCTTGGGAATATTCAACAAGTCGAATAGCTCATAAAACCGATAGAGGACAGCAATCGTGTGCTCCTTGCCGTCGGTACGACACCGAAGACCTTCTTCTGTAAAGATCACCTCACGAGGTTCGATGCACCAGGTAGGAACTCCTTCGTTTCGGAGCTGAGCAGCCAGCCAAGACATTTCCGGACGATAGTCCTTGGATTCTTCTGAAACGAGGATCGCAATGCACCCTTCGCGTTGCTGTTGAATGGTTTTCAGCATCCGGGCAAACCCATGGGCCATCCCATTCCGTCCTCCAACGAGGCTGGATTGATTGGGCTCAAGGTCGTGATAGAGCTGAGTCAGGCAGGCTGTGAGTCCGATGCCTCCCGGCACCGAATCGAGCTCGGTGATCACCATACCATCCTGCGTCGGAATGATGTCCGGCCTGATGACGGCGGGCAGCACATCGCGAAACCGCTTCATGCGGCTATACTGTATGAGCGCTTCCGGTTTCCCTTGGTCGAGGTATTTGGCGACCCATGTCGGTTGAGCCCCTTTGACACTCTCCTGGTAGAGCCGATTCATCCCCCGATAGAACGAGAGCAGATGTGGCCCCAGCTCGGTGAAGAACTGCAATTGATCGGTAGACAGGTAAAACGGGCAGGGGCTGACTCGCCATGACGGAGCTGAGCCGAACAGATTGGCGCTCTGGAGTTGTGTCCGAATGGCTTCGCAGCGGCTGAGTGCCGTTTCAGTCGAAAGCCCGGGACAGACGGTCTCAGCTTGTACCAATGAACGGATCCTTTCCTCTTGTCCGAGATACAGGACACACTGTGTTAGCCCCCCGAGAAGCCAGATGCTAACACGCAGTGCCATGCCCGACAAGAGGTTCGTAGGGCAACAAGAGAAGAGCGGCCTCCATAGATTCGGAAGCACCCCTTCCTTGCTACCTTTGGGCATGCGTCGTATGATTGGGCTCCGATGGATCTCATCGCAGTGGATTCCAAACAATTGACAAAAGCTCTACCGCAACTCGTACCTGGCTCGACCTGTTTTCGCTGTGATGTCTGTTGCCGTTTTCCGGAAGCCGATAGTTTTCTTCGTCCCTACTTTACGAGACAAGAAATCACTGAAGCCGTGGCGCACGGCGTATCGCATTCGCTCTTCCCGGACAAGTCCGGTTCACAAATCAATCTCGTCAAGCACCCACATGGCGAAGGGTATCTCTGTCCGGCTTTTGATGCGGCGTCTGGTCAGTGTGGAATCTACAACGCCCGGCCCTTGGACTGTCAGCTGTATCCACTGGCCTTGATGTGGGATGCATCCGGCCAAGAGGTGCTCCTTGGTTGGGACACGAAATGCCCGTTCATGCGGGACGAGCCTTCTCGTTCGATTCAGGCCTATGCCGAACAGGTTGAGAAGGTATTGCGGAGCGACGCGATGATCGAACAGCTGGCTGCGAATTCTCGACTGATCGGCCGATTCCAGGACGACGTGGTGGTGCTGATGCCGCTGCCGAAAGTGACGGTACGCATTCGTGCGGCACAAGTCGATCCGCGGCTCCAGCCACTTACTCTGTTCAATGCATCGCGTATGGCAAAGGCGCTTGAACGAGCGCAGGTGCTTCGGGACGACACGCCGGCGGCTTTTGCCTTTCCCTATCATTACATCTGGACCTCGTTGCTGCCCTGTTGGTGGTTGGACAAGGCTGACACCTTGTTTCTCTTTGCCCAGTCCCCTGATGGATGGTTCATGCCGCTGCCGCCGATCGGGCCAGGGCCCTTGGATCAAGCCGTGGATGAAGGCTTCGGGCTGATGCGTCGATGGAACGGACCGTCACCGGTGAGTCGGATTGAAAATGTGACGGATGCGCAACGACAGCTATTGAGTATCGAGGGATGTCAATTCTACAAGAAAGACGGTGACTACCTGTATTCTGCATCGACGCTGGCCGCTCTGGCGGGCGATTCCTATAAATCTCAGCGAGCGCTCTGCAATCGAGCAGCGCGGGAACAGACGATCACGATCGAGCCATACCGGAGTGAACATCGTGAGGCCTGCATGGCCTTGCATCGACGGTGGGCTGACCAGAAGCGCCGAGGGCAGCTCGATCAGATGGGGATGTTGCTTTTGGAGGATGCGGAATCCGCCCATGCTCGTGTCTTTCAAGAATATGACCAGATCGGTCTGTCGGGCACCGTGGGCAAGGTCAACAACGATCTCGCGGCGTACACGTTTGGGTACTGGTTGACGCCACACACCTGGTGTATTCTTTTTGAAGTGGCGGACCGCACCATCCCCGGTCTCGCCCAATGGGTCTTCCGAGAAACCTGTCGCATGGCGTCGGCGCAAGGAGCGGTGTGGATCAATGCCATGGATGATGCCGGGCTTCCAGGGCTGCGTGCGGCAAAGTCAGCCTATCACCCAACCTCGGTCTTGGCGACCTGGATCGTAACAAGGGAGGCCGCATGACGCATTCGGAAGAGCGAACAGCCTCAACGACTCGGCGCTATGAATGGATCACCTTTGTGATGGTGCTCCTCACGCTGACCACGCTTGGGGTGGGGACGTTCATGCTCGCCCGTGTGGAGCGGGGCATCGTTGCCGCCGTCTGGCTTCCCCTCCTGGTGTTGTTACTCTGGTCGACCAGTCGATTGCGGGCAGAATATCGGCAAGCCCAGCAAGAAAGCGCGTGGGCTCGTGCCGCGGAAGCGGCGTTGCTGCAGAGCCAGGAACGGAATCGGGCCATCGTCGATACGGCTCTTGATGGGGTGATTACGATCGATGCGGCTGGTATCGTGACGGAGTGGAATGCGCAGGCCACGGCCATTTTTGGATGGGCGAGAGAAGAGGCCATGGGGAGACTGCTGTCCGAGACCATTATTCCGGAACGTGACCGGGAGGCCCATGCCGGTGGGATCCGAGAGTATCTCAAGACCGGTGTCGGCCCGGTGCTGAATCGGCGGATCGAGATTGCGGCACGGCATCGGGACGGTCATGAGTTTCCGGTCGAGCTGGCCGTCTCTCCGGCACGGATCGGGGAAACCTATATCTTCAGTGCGTTTGTCCGCGATATCACGGATCGCCGTCAAGCTGAACGACGGCTGGCTTCCCAATATGCGGTGACGCGGGTGCTTTCGGAATCGATCACACTGGAGCAAGCGGTTCCGAAAATCATCCAAGCGGTCGGTGAGAGTCTGGAATGGGACCTGGGGGTCTTTTGGAGACTGGAAAAACAGTCGGGGACCTTGCGCTGTCTCAATCATTGGCAAGTCGAGACGGGTGTGACCGATGCATTCATTACCGGGGTACAGTCTCAAGTCTTCAAGCCGGGAGTGGGATTACCAGGTAGGATTCTCGAGAGCGGAAGTCCTGTCTGGGTCAGAGATGTGACGACGGAGCCGTCCTTTATTCGGGCTGATCTGGCTGCTAAGACGGGTGTGCGGAGCGCCTTCGGTTTTCCGATCCGTATCGGTGGGGACATCGAGGGGGTGATTGAGTTTTTCAGCCATCAGGTGCGTGAGTCGGATAATGAGTTACTCAGTATGATCGCCGATGTCGGGTTGAAGATCGGGCAATTTGGGGAGCGGACAAGAGCCGAGGAGGCCTTACGCCAGACTGAAGCGCAACTCCGGCAAGCCCAAAAAATGGAGGCCGTCGGGCGGCTTGCCGGTGGTGTGGCCCATGATTTTAACAATTTGCTGACGGTCATTCGCGGATATAGCGAGTTGATTCTGAGTCGCTTGGCACCTGGGGATCCTGCACGACGGGAGATGGACGAAGTGAAGAAGGCCGCGGATCGGGCGGCAGGCTTGACCAGTCAACTCTTGGCCTTCAGTCGGCGACAATTTGTGGCGGCCAAGGTCCTGGATTTGAATGCGCTTGTCATGAACATGAACGGGATGCTGCGACGCCTCCTGGGCGAGGACGTTGTGGAGCTTTCTGCGGATCTTGATCAGAAGCTCTGGGCCATCAAGGCCGACCCCGGACAGATCGAGCAGGTGATCATGAATCTGGCCGTGAATGCGCGGGATGCGATGCCGACGGGCGGGAAACTGACGATTCAGACCAAGAATGTCACCATCGGAAAGGGCAGTCGGCGTCAGATGCTGATGCTGGAGCCGGGTGCCTACGTGCTGCTGGAAATGAGGGATACCGGCCAGGGCATGAGTGAAGAAACGCAAGCACATCTCTTTGAGCCGTTTTTTACGACGAAAGAAAAGGGGAAGGGGACGGGACTTGGGCTGTCGACGGTGTACGGGATCGTGAAGCAAAGCGGGGGGACGATCGTGATCGAGAGCAAGATGGGGCAGGGCACCGTCTGCAAGATTTTTTTCCCAAAAGTGAACGAGGCCGTTCAGACGACTCCGGTCGTCGGAGGATCGATCAGTCGAGCGACCGGACGAGAGACGATTCTGGTGGTCGAGGATGATCCGTCGGTTCGGGGCTTTGTGCAAGAGACCCTCCGCCTTAGTGGGTATGAGGTATTGGTCGCACGCCACGGCATTGAGGCGCTTCTGACGGGCGCCAAGCATTTGGGGCAGATCCATCTGCTCTTGACCGATGTGGCCATGCCACAGATGAGCGGGCCGGAGGTGGCGGAGAAGTTGACGGTGGTACGGCCTGAACTCAAGGTATTGTACATGTCGGGATACCCCGACCATCCGGTGTTCGACCAGGGCGGAGTCAAGCGGGATACCGCCTTTCTCCATAAACCCTTTACGCCGAATGTGCTCACCCAAAAAGTTCGAGAAGTGCTTGACGGCAAGAAGGTGGCGTAGTGGGCTGTTGAAAAAACTATGCCTGTATTCCTTAACGTTCGACCCTGTCGCAGGTCCGATACCGACCGTCGCCAGTCAGATCGATGCCAGACTTTTCACCGCTACGCCCTCTAGCCATTTCCTCGCAATTCCGACAATGCCTCGAGAATTTCTGCTGGACGCGGCGGGCAACCAGCAATTCTGACATCGACGGGAATATGGCGATCGACCGGACCCGTAACCGCATAGCTGCCTTTGAATAGGCCGCAGTTGATCGCACAGTCGCCGAGCGCAATGACGATCTTCGGATCAGGCGTTTGCCTGTGCACATCTTTCAACGCCCGCTCCATGTTGACAGTGACGGGTCCCGTGACGACCAATGCATCTGCATGACGTGGCGACGCGGCGATGTGAATACCGAACCGTTCAGCATCGTACACGGGGTTCAAGAGCGCGTTCATTTCCATTTCACAGGCGTTGCAGGACCCGGTATCCACTTCACGGATTGCGAGGGATCGTTTAAAGGGTCTTGTCTTGTCCTTCGCTTCAGTGGGCACTGGTACAGCAGCCCTATCAGCTTTTTGATAACGACCCGTCACGACTCCGATCTTCAGACTCTTTTTGATGATACGGAACATGTTCGGTCTCCCTACAGATCATTCCCGGCATATGAGAGGTTGAAGCTCTTGTTGATGAGTGGAAAGTCCGGGATAATATTGCCCAGTACCGCCCATTGAATCGCAGGCCAGTTCACAAAGGATGGGTCGCGGACCTTGCACCGATGAATCCGGCCGTCTTCCCCTGCCATCACCATATACAGAATCTCGCCGCGCCACCCTTCAACCGCTGCCAGCGTCCAGTCGCCGGGATTCGGCGAAGAACTGGGTTGATCGGCAATGGGACCGCCCGGAATCTTATCGCGCATTTCGCGAATGAGCCGAATGGATTCATGGATCTCATCGCCGCGAACGCGTAACCTGGCCCTCGCGTCACCGTAGCGATAGAGGGCCACATTGACGGGTAGTTCGTCATATGCGGCGAACGGCCGATCACGCCTGAGATCATAATTCATGCCCGATGCCCGACCTACGATGCCGATCACCGCATGATCCCATGCTGTCTGCTCGTTGAGAATCCCTGTCGTCTCCAACCGATCGGTGAGGGAGGCGTTCCCAAGAATGATGGCTTCCACTTCGGAGAAGTCCTGTTGGATTTGGTTCAGCTCCTCGACAATCTTGGTGAGTTGGGTGTTCTCTATGTCCCGGGTCACTCCTCCCACTTGGATGACACCTCGAAGGAACCGTGACCCTGTGAACCGGTCGTTGAGTTGCATAATCTGTTCCTTCATACGGCCACAATGGGCGTGAGCGAGCGCATAGGCCGTGTCATTGCACATGGCCCCAATATCGCCGAGATGATTGTACAGTCGTTCGAGTTCTAAAAAGAGAGCGCGGAGGTACTTGGCGCGCCGAGGTACTTCAAGGTGTAGGAGTGCTTCTACGGCCTGGCAATAGGTGAGTGCGTGCCCGACTGTCGTATCTCCGGACACGCGTTCTGCCAGCGGCACCGCCTCAATCAGCAGCTGTTGCTCAAAAAGTTTCTCCACACCACGGTGTTTCCAAAAATGACGTAGCTCGAGTTGCATGATCGGTTCACCGGCCACGGAAAACCGAAAATGTCCCGACTCAATGATCCCGGCATGGATAGGTCCCACCGGCACTTCAAATACCCCTTCTCCTTCAATATGGCGGAAGTGATGTTCACCCTGCTGTCGACCCAGCGTGGCGTCCCAGGAGAAGTCTTTTCTGAGCGGGTGTGTCCCTTTTCGCCAATGTTCATGACGCACCAGACGCCGCAGATCAGGATGCCCTTGGGGAATCAACCCGAACATGTCGCGGATCTCGCGCTCGTACCACTGCGCGGCATGAAGGTGGGGAGTAATAGACGGAAACAGTCGATCGGTGCCTGCCGTTTCGGTGGACAATACCACCCAGTGGTGAGAGCGCTCTAGCGTGAACAAGTAGTAGAGCCCATAGGTCTCACGAACGGGACGATAATCACAGGCCCATAGGAGCGTCAAACGGCCACGCAAGCTTGGTTGGGTATGAATGTAGTGGGTGATCGCCGGCACAAGGTCCTTGGGGACCACGAAATGTGAAGACTGTGTACAGATCGGATGATTCTTCAGAATACCTGGGAACGCAGTTGTGAGCAGATCGTCAGAGAACTCGGTCTTGGTCATGCTCAACCTCTCCTATTGAATCACCAGAATTCTGGTCGCTTGTTCCAAGAGTTGTTGTATGGGCTGGGGCAGAAACACGCTGAATCCAATAAGCGCTCCGGTAAGCAGAATGATCGGTAGATGGCCGAGCGTCCAGATTTCTCCTAGGACAAGGCCTCCAGGCGGTGTCCCCCACACCATTCCGGTGATACGATACAGTAGTCCGCCGAACGAAAGAACCGCAGAGACCAGAAAGACTGAAGCGAGTGCGATCCGAACGAATTGATCCGATAAGGTCACCGTCACCATGCCCGTGGTGCCGGCAAACTCCGTTCCCGGAACCCCCTGCGAAGCCAAGGCCGTGAGAATCTGGACTTCGCTGCCAAATGCCGCAAACGGTGGAAGCGCCGATAAGGCCAATCCCGAGATCATTAGTGCCATGGCCGTCCAAGGTTGTGCCATGGCCAACCCCTGCACCTCGGCGATTTCCACGGTGTGAAAGCGACGGTGAATGTTACCCGCGGCAAAAAAAGCCATCGATTTCGCCAAGGCGTGATTCAAGAGATGAAACAGGCCTCCGAAGGTTCCCAGCGCTCCTCCGACCCCAAACCCAATCATGGCGATACCCATATGCTCGATGCTGGAATAGGCAAACAGCCGCTTATAGTTATGCTGGATGAGGATGAAGAACGCCGCTGTCACAAATGAAGCAAAGCCAAGCAATGCCAACAATCCACCAGCAAAGGCAAACGGAACGGCGTGGTCCACGATGACTCTTAGCCGTAGGATGGCATAGGCTGCAACCACTTCGAGAACACCGGCGAGCATGGCGACGACCGGCGCCGGGGCCTCTGTGTAGGCATCCGGCAGCCAACTATGCATCGGGACGAGTCCCACCTTGGTGCCATATCCAACCAGGATGAAGATGAAGGCCAACTTGAGCACCTGGGGATTGAGCCGATCAGCCACAGGAAGTAGCTCCGTCACGTTCAACCCTTGACTCGCATCGCTCAGCACATGGAGTGATGAGTAATACAGTAGCACGACGCCGAACAAGGCGAGCGAAATGCCGACCGAACATAAAATGAGGTATTTCCATCCGGCTTCCAGCGACTCTCGTCGTCTCCAAAACGCAATCAGAAAGGTGGTCGCGAGCGTCGTCGCCTCGATGGCCACCCATTGGACCCCGACGCTGTTCGCAATGGTCGCAACCACCATGGCAAGGAGAAACATGTGGAAGAGAAAAAAGAACAGGTTGAGGCGTCCTGGCGCGATCACGCCCCGCACGACTTGTTCGTCCATGTACGAACGCATATAGAACGAACAGGCCAGTCCGACCACTCCGATAATGAATAGAATGAAGGTCGACAATGCGTCGAGATAGACTAACTGGCCCAATGCCGTCACGGGACCGTTCTTCAGCACGGTTTGGGTGATCACCACTTCTGCCGTGACGAGCGCGCCCATACTTGCGAGATTGATCCCATGAAGCCATGCAGAGCGATGGACGACCAGGCTTAGTCCTCCCGCGAAAAGCGGAGCGATCAACAAGACCACGACTGCGATCATCAAGGAAGCCTCGTCTATTCTTTCAGGACGGTGAGTCGGTCCGTATCCACACTGTCGAATGCATCTTGTAAGCGATTCGTATAGATTCCCGCGATCAACGTCGCAATGAGCACATCGAAGAACACGCCCAATTCGACGACCAACGGCATGCCATGAGTGGCGGCGGTGGCACCCAAAAACAGTCCGTTTTCCAGGACGAGGAAGCCGATCAGTTGGGAGACCGCCTTTTGTCTCGCGATCATCGTAAACAATCCGATGAGTACGATCGCGAGAGCGATGGCTAAAGAATCTCTCGTGAGGAGAGATCCCAGCGGAATGATCGGCTGCGCGATGAAAAATGCCAACATGACCAGTCCACCGCAAATCAATAGACCGGTCGGCACGTTCACGTGCATCACCAGTTCCCGTTTGACGTTGAGGCGATCAATGACTTTCTTGAGGACCCGAGGAATGACGATCACTTTAATGATGCCGGTCAGCCCCGCCGCAATATAGATGTGTTGGTTCCCGGTTAGATAGGCGACCAGCGCTGCGGTGACGACGAGAAAGGCCGACTGCAGGGCGAACAAATCGACACAGGCCGAGAGCCGCCGTTGCGCCACAATCGCGAAACAGGTCAGCAAGAGTAAGGCCGAGCATAGGTCGACCAGTTGTAACCCAATAGACGAAAGCCCCTGCATCCGTTCAGCTCCGAAGAATGTAAAAAAACAGCAACCCGAGTAGCGCGAGGATGAACGCCACGCCCAGCAGATCCGTCACCCTGAATAACCGCAATTTGGCGAACATACATTCGATGATTCCGATGACCACCGCGAGTGTTGCGGTTTTCATTACGTACACCAGGAGCCCGATTCCCATCGCGGCGGGGGTGACGGTCGTCGCGATGCCCCATGGCGCGAAGACGTTGGCGATCAAGGAAAGGAACACCGCCAGTTTCAGGCCGGCTGCCCATTCGAGTAGGGCGAGATAGCGTCCTGAGTATTCAAGGAGCATTGCCTCATGAATCATGGTGAGTTCCAGGTGTGTCGCGGGATTGTCGACCGGCACCCGTCCTGTCTCGGCGAGCGCCACGATGAAGAGGGCGGCCAACGCCATGAGATGCGGTGACGGGTCCGTGACGATACCCTCCAACAGCGCGGTTTTATGGACGATGGTACTCACATTTGTGGACCCATTCGTCAGCGCAATGGCAAAGATCGCGAGCATCATGGCCGGCTCGGTCAGCGATGCCACGATCGCTTCCCGGCTGCTTCCCATCCCGCCAAAGACCGACCCCGCATCGAGTCCCGCGAGAATCAAGAAAAACGTGCCCACCGCCAAGAGATACACTAGTGCAATGATGTTTCCTGCAAAGTTCATGGGCATCTGCGAGGTGAATGTTGGGACCAGCAGACCCGCAGTCAAAATAGAGGCAAATACGATATACGGCGTCGCCGTGAAGATCCATGAGGTGGTGGTTGAGATCACCGGCTGCTTGTGGAAGAGCTTCGCCAAATCGGCGTACGGCTGGAAGAGGCTGGCGCCCCGCCGCAATTGCAATCGTGCTTTGACCTTCCGAATGAGACCCACGAGAAACGGGGAGACGGCCAATAAGACTGTTGTTTGAGCCACGAGGAGGATGATCAATTGAAGCATCGGCTACACCGCGAGCAACAGCAAGGCGATCAAGGTGACGAATATATAGGTCAGGTAGAGATGGAGACCGCCGGCCTGGATGACTTTCAGGCGGTCGGCCAGCGTCGCAAAGAATGCCACTAATGGTTCGTAAAGATATTTCTCGAAGATCGGTTCAATGTGGAATTCAAAGTGTCGCCGTTTGGCGAAGTATCGTGACTCGGCAAGAAACTCCGTTTCGAGTTTCACCGTCGGCTGATAGATCGTACTGAATACTCGTTTGATCGGCTGGACGAAACCGGTCGCGGTATATTCCATCCGAGGTGTAAGGTTGATCCCACAGCCCCACGTCTTAGAATGCCGTTTTTGCAGACGACCTCCGAGTGCGACGGCGAGTCCTAGCCCCAACATCGCCAGCACGACAAGCATCAACGCAAGCGCCGGCGTGGACAGGCTTGAGAATTCGACATTCACCGGGGCCAGCGCCCATCCATCGATCGCCAAGACCTTGCTTGTGATCGATATCCCTGTCAGAGGTGCGACAACGCGATCCAACAGCGGCACCACTACCATCGGGGCAATGCCCAACGCTACGCAAAGGGTGGCCAGGATGCCCATCCCAATGCGCATCGGAATTGGAACTTCCTCAGCATGACGGGCGTGCGTGCTTCGTGGCTGTGCAAGAAACGCAATGCCGAACGCCTTTGCAAAGCAGGCCAGGGCCAGGACGCCGGTGAGGGCCAAGATCGTTGCCGCAATCGGCAGCATCAGCTTGAGAAACACCGTCGGAATTTGAAAGCTCAGAAAGAGACTTTGGAATACCAGCCATTCGCTCACGAATCCATTCGTGGGAGGCAGGGCCGAGATCGACACGGCCCCGATCAAGAAGAAGCCACCCGTCCAAGGCATTCGCCGAAGTAACCCGCCGTACTCTTCCATATTACGCGTATGGGTGGCATAGAGCAGTGAGCCGGCTCCTAAGAACAGCAAAGCCTTGAACAGGGCGTGGTTAATCGTATGGTAGAGCCCTGCCAGGACTCCGAGCGCGGCCAGTGATTTCAATCCGTAGGACTGAAAGATCATACCGGCTCCGATACCCAACAGGATGATGCCGATGTTTTCCACACTATGAAATGCGAGGAGCCTCTTGAGGTCATGTTCCATCAACGCGTACATCACGCCGAGTAACGCAGATGTCGCCCCGAGGAACAGGACAACAAACCCCCACCACCACGGGAACTGCCCACCGAAGAAATCAAAATACACTCGGATCAGACCATAGATCGCGGTCTTAATCATGACACCGGACATCACGGCTGAGACATGAGACGGTGCCACCGGATGCGCATAGGGCAACCACACATGGAGCGGCACGATGCCGGCCTTCGTGCCGAACCCGATCAACATCAAGAGAAACACGAGCGTTCGCATGCCCTCGGGTAAGGGGCGCTCCGGATGCCGGAAGGCTTCAAAGGAGAATGATCCGGCACTCTGAAAGAAGATCAGGAACGCCACGACAATGAACGCAGTTCCGATATGCGTCATGATCACATAGAACAATCCCGCGTACCGCACCTCCGCCTTCTCGTGCTCAGTGACCACGAGAAAATAGGACAACAGCGACATCAGTTCCCAGATGAGCAAAAAGAAGAACCCGTTGTCCGCCAGGACGACGAACGTCATACAGAGGAGATAGGCGTTAAAGAGCGCTCCGAGCGTGGCGGTCGATGCAAGCCGCTCTAAATGCCGCAGATATCCGATGGCATAGATCGACGTGGCGAGACCGACCAGGGAGATCGTCAAGACGAAGAATGCAGAGAGTGGGTCGAGTCGAATGGCCACGGTGAGCAGAGGGATGGTGGAGGAGAAAGAGGCTGTGACGGGTTCCGAAGACATGAGGCCAAGGAGCCCCAAAACGATGCCTGCACTGGTGGCTAGGATGGCGGCGACACTGGTCGCGAGACGTTGAGACTCTGGCCGTTCCCGCAGGCAGATGGGAAGTAGTATCCCGGCTCCATACCCACCGAGAAGAATCCATAACAGATTCAACATGCGACCATTTGAGCCCCCCAGCTTCGTGTCACATTATCTCAGGGTCTATAGGATAATGCGATTCAACCTTGAAAAGTATTAGATGAGATAGAGAAATCATTGCTCTTGCGTGTGCGCACACCACGGGTCACCGGATCACACATTCTCTATTTCAAAGTCCCATCACGAGATGCACGACAGTTAACAACAGCGCAATGACCAACACCGTCCCGCACGTAATCTTCCAAGCTTGCCATGCCCTCGTTTCATTGTCTCCCACGACCAGCCTCCTGCTCTCCGAGTGTCCATACGAGTGTGCGCCACGCGATAGGTGCTCTGCATGCCGTTCAATCTTGTGACGCTGAGCCAATACACACGATGTCCGTTGAGGAAATAATGATCCTCCCCAGCTGAGAGAAACGCGTGTTTGTCTCGCGGGTGTACGACATGGCCCAGTCTTACAGCCCACGGTGCAAGGTTTCCTGCAATCCCGCACGACTGGTTGCGACGGCTCCTGTTGAGAGATCCAGCCGGACCAGTGCCAAGGATCCTCTGGCATACTGCACCACTACCCTATCGGCATGTCCTGGCACGCGATCATGCTCCTTACCGACTGCTGCCTATGTCGCTCAGCGCCTACATGTATTTGTTCTCCTTCCCCGGAGATAGCCATCCTGTTTGTTTAGCTCTTTAAATAGGTGATTGAAGCGACCGGCCCAGCCACCGCCGACAGCGAGCTGCCCCTTCACGCGCCACTAGATTATTTGGTTCGGAAGTGAGCACGGCTTTCCAATTGACCAACGCTTCTTCGTGCTGACCGAGGTCTTCAAGCAACATAGCTAGTTCGCATCGCGTGGCAATATCAGCCGGACAGTGCAGAAGCGTATCCGACAAATGTGTGAGTCGTGTCAGCCAGTCGTGAGTGGATCGGCGGACCGCGCCCAGCTTGCTGTCGGGTGCGTCTCCATTCTTGATAGTCATATCCCTAATCCCTTGAGTTTTGCTTGGTGGTCACCGACCGTCAGGCTATCTTGCACCACATGCCGGATCCTGCCCTTATGCCTTAATCAGGATGACGAGACGGATTGTGTTCTTGTTCGAGGTTTCGTATTGTGCGCCACATGGCATAGGGCAAAACCGTCAGGATGAAGGCAACCAGGAGAGTCCGATACCAGCCCCACGCGATAGCTCCGACTACAACAAGCACCGCCGCCAGAGACTCGAGCACGTTCAACAACCAGATCTGCTGCTCACGAACTTGGGACATGGTTCCCGGCTCCTTCACTTTTCCCTTGTCGCGATCTCTGCCTCACCCGGCTTAGTACACCCGTGGTCTTTGGGGAGAGCTGTTGGATTTGCTCGGAAACCGCCAGACCGTTCTCCTTCAATATCCTGGCTTGCATTTCCGCATCGAGATAATCCTCGTGTTCGATCAATTGACCCACCGCACGAAGACGCTTCTCTAAGCCGGTGAGTTCCTGCTCGATGATTGTCCTTGAAGCCCGTGCCGGTCCAATCGGTCTGTGCGACATGAATCTCTTTGCCGAGGCTAAGATCTGCTTGGCCTCTTGCTCCATGGCCTGAGCTGCAGCTTTGGCCATTTCCTTGTTTTGAACCGCGGTGGCCTCAACCTGCCTGGCATCTTCCCGCACCTTGATCAACAATTCTTCTGCGTCGGAAAAAGATTGAACTATTGAGAAGACGTGTTCTTGTCCTGTAAATTCCTCTTTCGCCAAGGCGAATTCTCGTTCCAGTTTGGCAAGGCCCTCACTTGCATACTCTGCTGCCCCGGCGGCCTGCGCCGACTCCACCGCTTTCTTGGCGGCCGCAAGTTGTTCGATAGGCGGTTGCGCACAACCGGTGAGCGCCCCCATGAGGGCCGTTGCCACGAATGTGATGGGAAGCTGACGGAAGCCTCTCCACTTCATGACGAAACCATATCTTATCGCCACATGACCTCCACACATCCAAGCTCTTGCAGGGATAATGCCGCTGTGGAACAGGCACAGGATTATTACTCGAAAATGTAATCTATCGAGGGGTTATGGTTTTCGTGATGAAGAGTGGGGACATCATCTCTCTTGCCGAAAACTCCTTCGTGCAAGAATTGCAGAGTTAAGCTGTTCTGGGGCGATTATGGGTGCAGTTCTTGCGCCTGTGGCATGAGTTCTGAGGCCTGTCATATCGATGCAGGACGAATGAATCGCTACTCAGTTGGGGCGTTGGTGTTCAGTAAGACGAGACTAGGGGCGAGAACCCTCAGTCGCGAATGCCGTATTCTTTGATTTTATATTGGAGGGTTCTCAAGCTGATCCCTAACAGCTTTGCGGCCTGTTCTCGATGGTTGGTGACTTCCTTTAAGGTTCGACTGATCACGTCTCGCTCGATCTGCTCAATCGGCGTTCCGAGCGTCACCATCATGGTGCGGTGCTCTTCCTTACTGATCTGGATTTCTTCGGGAAGGTGCATCGGTTGAATCGTTGTGTCCGGCACGGTGACCACCAACCGCTCCATCAGGTTTCTCAGCTGGCGAATGTTACCGGGCCAAGCATACAATCGAAGTAGTCGCATGGCCTCCCGAGAAATCTCCTTGGGTTTTCGTTGATGTTGCGCGCAACATTCTTCCAGAAACCGTGTCACGAGCAGCGGGATGTCGTCCCCTCGTTCACGGAGCGGCGGAAGATGGAGAGGCACGACGTTCAGCCGATAATAGAGATCTTCTCGAAAATCCCCCTGCTTCACCGCTTCAGCCAAATTGCGATTCGTGGCGGCGATGATTCTCGCATCGACTTTGATCAACTTGGTTCCCCCCAAGCGCCTGAATTCTTTCGTTTCCAGTACACGCAGGAAATCAACTTGGGACTTGAGGGAGAGTTCGCCGACTTCGTCCAGCAGCAGGGTGCCGCCGTCTGCCAGTTCGAACCGCCCCACCTTCGTTGTCATGGCGCCGGTGAACGCGCCCTTCTCATACCCGAATAACTCGCTCTCGAAAAGATTCTCCGGTAAGGCCCCGCAATTGACGGTAATGAACGGCCCATCGGCCCTCAGACTCTTGTGGTGGATCGCGCGTGCGACCAGTTCCTTGCCGGTTCCGCTTTCCCCTGTGAGCAGGACGGTCACATCGCGGTCTGCCACCATCTCCACCAGGCTATAGACTCGTTGCATGGCCGGACTCTCGCCGCTCATCTGCTCGAATCGTGACCGTGTGTCGAGACGGTCGCGGAGGCGCTTGTTCTCAAAGGCCAAGGCATGGTGCTCGAGCGCTTTGGCTACCACGACCGGAAGCCGCTCACGGTCGACCGGTTTGGTCAGATAGTCGTAGGCTCCCAGCCGCATTGCTTCCACCGCCGTATCGATCGACCCGTACGCCGTCATGATTACGACGACCGTGTCGGGCCATTGACCCTTGACTCGACGGAGGAATTCTATCCCGCCGATCCCGGGCATCCTCAGGTCGGTGATCACCAGATCCATCCGGACTTCCTCGAGAAGCTGCAACGCTTCTTCCCCTGTCCCTCTTCCGGCAACGTGATAGCCTTTTTTCTCCAACATCGTCACCAGCGCACTACGAATATTCACTTCATCGTCCACGATGAGAATATGCGCGGCTTGCGTCATGATCCCACTCCCACGTGGTCTGGGTGATCACTTGTCAGGGGAAATCGTGTCACCACCATCGTTCCACTTCCGGGTACGCTCGATACCTGAATCGTGCCGCCATGATCCTGCATAATTCGGTACGCGATGGCAAGACCGAGTCCGGTCCCGCTCGACTTGGTTGTGTAAAAAGGTTCAAATAATCGGGGAAGCTCCTTCTGAGGAATTCCGACGCCGCTGTCCTCCACCGCGATTTCCACCCACGATTTCCCGTCCGCCTCCCGTCGTATCGCCGCGATATGACAGCGCCCACCGTTCGGCATGGCATGAAACGCATTCACAATGATGTTCACCAAGACTTGGCTGATTTGGGTCTCGTCACCCAGCACCGCCGGCAAATCCTTTCCCACGGTATGGTCAAGCAGAACATGACGTTCCTCTGCCTCAAACTGCATCAAGGCCATGATGTGTTCGATCAGTGCGTGGACGTTGATATCGTGCAGGCCTACCGCGCCTGGGCGCGCGAACCTCATAAAGTTGTCCAGAATTCCAGACAGACGGCGGCATTCCGCATTCAAGACGTGGAGGTATTGCCAACCCCGTGGTCCTGGCGTTCCCTTCTCCTTGAGTTCTTCCTCCAGGAGATGCAAATTTAGATCGATGGCACTTAAGGGATTGCGCAGCTCATGCGCCACCCCTGCGGACAGCGTGTGCAACGCCGCTAACTTTTCTGCGACCCGGACTCGCTGTTCAAGGCCGAGCCATTCGGTGACGTCCTGCACCTGCAGAATCACGCCCGCAGCCTTCTTATCATCCCCGGTCAGTTCCGCTGTACTCACGCGAATGGTCCTCGGGGGGAGGTCCTTGCGCTCATAGAGGACGTCCTTCTGACTGACATGCCGGTGCGCTCTCAACGCCTCGTCGAGAGCCTGTCGGATCGGGTCTGCTTCGAGGAATATCGCGTCATAGCTGTTCCCCAGCAAGCTCGGTGAGACGCGATTCAATACCACCTCAGCTGCGGGATTCATCGCGCTGACGAGTCCTTCCTGATTCACCGTGAGCACACCCGTGGGGATGCCCTGGAGAATGTTCCGCGCGAGTTCCTTGACTTCTTCCAGGGTCCTTCGCGTGGCGTCATAGTGAAGAAACGTCATGACCGCCGCGATCCCGATCGCACTGACGAGGAAGCCGAGAAGAGTCTCGATGATCAGATCGTTGCGCGATTGCCAGAGGGCCTGGAAGAGTTCTGTCGGAGCCTTCGCCCCTTCGGTAAATCCTCGGAGCAAGAGTTTTTCTCGTTCGAGGCTGACGAGCAACATGACGGATACGACCAAGGCGAGGAGTAGGAGCACGGACGCGATCAACCGATAGGGAATCCGTCGGAAGAGCGTGGTTTCTGGAATGGGTCTGAACATTGAAACGTCAGAAGGTGCGTGTGCCCTTTATGCTACCATGCTCGAGCTGGCCGCTGCACCGAGCCCTACAAAGCGCAGATAAAATCCGACCAACCGATGGGAAAATAACGGATGAACAACCGTTGAAGTCAATGGTTCGAGCAGGGCAGCAGAGCATTCGGGACAGCACCTGTCACACACCCGATTCTCTCCGGCACAAGAACCTCGAAGATTTCTGTCAGCCGCCGGACGGTTTTTTTACCGATTCAGTGCCGCAGAACTACAAGCCAATTCTCGTTTTCGTTTCAACCGCTCCCAACATTCCTGACAGAGCTCCTGCCACGTCAGGTCGTCGCATAGGAGCTTCGAGGCCCGCCGTGCGCAACGATCACAGTACCCGACGATGGGGCTTTGGCCAACATGTAATTCACCGATTGACTGTTCCACGATTGGACCTCCTCTACGTTGTATTCAATAACTGACCATCGATCTGGTTGTAATCGATTTCCGAGCGATGATTTGGGTGCTCAAGACGTGTCCTTCCAGTTCTTATCGGGATACGACCACTTATGACGATCCGCACGTCCCATTCACGACCTGGCCATCGACTCTCGGGGAGAGTGCGGGGTTCTCTGTCGGAGCTTGCATCCTCCTGGGCTCTCTGTCGATAGCGGACCAGTGTGGCCTGGGAAGCGCAGCCCTGCGTAAGTCTTCCATCTCAGATCCAGAACGTTTCTGATTTCAGCAGCTGGCTCCGGTCTTCTCGAAATGGTCGCTTTTCGAGGCATCGCCCACAGAGAAGCAGCTTGTGTACCTCGTCGAAGACAAGCCGAGGTGTCGGACAACCGCAAGACTCACACAGATTGTCCGGAGGTTCCACGTCCACGTTGTTTTCCCGTGTTCGGTTGTAAGAAGGTTTCCCCAAATTGGCGAGCCCGTACGCTCTAACGAGATTTCCCACGCAACTTGTATGCCCTGCGAAACCGACACGATATCGGCTCGATTATTCAGAGGTTTGATGAATAGCGATCACGAAACTACAAGGTCCTAGACTCCAATTCGGGAGAAGCGTGCAAACTTTGCATCGTGCTGAGATTATGATTCAGTCCCTTCTCTTCGCGAAAGCTGGATCGAGGAAGCGAGCGGTTCAGAGAGCTCATTTCACTGGTGTCGATTCCGGATCCGGCTTTCGGTTGTTGAGTCAAAACCAGGTGTATCTGGTTGCTCAACCTGATCGCCGGCCTCCCGTCCAATGTGGAACGGATGTGCCCAAACCATCAATCCAGTGGTCAAGGACGCTGACAGCGGTTGGATGTGTTTACGAGATGCTCGGCGGCTCTTCCCGGCTTCGCGCAAGAACGGACTCGACGGCGTGGGGCATGCGGGCTACGGGCCAGCCGGAGTCTGTCGCCTTCGCATTCCATGCGGAAGCCATGGCTTGTTTAATGGCTTGCGGAGGAACGTTGATTGTCCGCAGGAATGTGCTGTGAGGTCGGTCCATTCGGTAGTCCGGCTGTCGCGAGGGGTGCCGGAGGTATTGCGCGACGAGATCCGCTCCCATGCCGTGGAGGATGGTTCCGTGAAAGAGCAGCGATTTTCTGGTACGTCGCTGCGCGTTGCCGGAAATTTTCATGGTGCCGATGGCGAGGTCGCTGATCCCTTGGAAGCTCGTGGTCGGCTCCCAGGCGTGGAGCGCTGTGGCGATCCGTTCCAGGATAAAACGATTGGTGGTGCGAATGTTCGCGAGGTCAGGATGTGAATCGAGCGGAAACACAAAGGCATAGGAGAGGCATCCTGGTCCCTGCAAGACGGTTCCTCCGCCGCTGGCACGTCGAAGGATTCGCACACCGGCTTTGTCACAGGCAGCGAGATCGACATCCTCTGCCGCTCGTGAGGCGCGGCCCAACACGACGAAGAGACGGTCGCTCTCCCAAAACCGAAGGATAGGATGCCCGCCCTGATCATCTACTTCCTCCAGCAATGCCTCATCGAGCGCAAGATTCTCTTCAGGAAGGGGGAGGGTGAGATCGATCAAGCGGAGCGCCGGCACGTTATGCCCGCTTCGGCAGGAAGAGATGTGTCGGTGATCCATGGAACGTTTCGGCCGCTTCCATGACCGTTTCGCTCAGCGTCGGATGCGGATGAATCGAGGCCGCGAGGTCTTCCGCGACGGCGCCCATCTCGACCGCAAGGACTCCTTCGGCGATCAGCTCGCCTGCGCCCACGCCGCAAAGTCCCACGCCGAGAATGCGTCCGGATTCCGGATCGAGCACGAGTTTGGTGAGGCCTTCGGTGCGGCCCAATGTCATGGCGCGTCCCGAGGCGGCCCAGGGGAACCGCGCGACCTTTACGGCGTGGCCCGACGCCTTGGCGGCTTCTTCCGTCAGTCCGCACCAGGCAATTTCAGGATCGGTGAAGACGACGGCCGGGATCGCCGCCGCATCGAAGACTGTCTGCCGTCCAGCGATGACTTCGGCGGCGATCAACCCTTCATGCGTAGCCTTATGAGCGAGCATCGGCTCGCCCGTTGCGTCTCCGATGGCGAAGATCGTCGGCTCGGCTGTGCGCATCTGCCGATCAACGTGAATGAAGCCGCTCGGTGTGAATGCGATCCTTGTATGTTCGAGCCCGAGCCGCTCAGTATTGGGTTTGCGCCCCACGGCAACCAGCACGCGGTCGAAGATGCCGGTGCTGGTCTCCTGGGTATCCGTGAACGTCGCAACAAGACCCTCTTTCTGGGCGTCCAGCTTTTCGACGATGGTATCCAATCGGATTGCTTTGAACCGGCGTTGCATGCGCTGGTGGAGCGGCCGCACGAGATCCGCATCGACAGCATTCAACAGGCGTGGCAGTGCCTCGGCCACGGTCACCTCTGCGCCAAGGGCCTGGTAGACCGTTCCTAACTCAAGGCCGACGTATCCGCCGCCGATGACCAGCAGTCGCGCGGGAATATCCGCCAATTGGAGCGCGCTTGTAGAATCCATCATG
This sequence comes from Nitrospira sp. UW-LDO-01, assembly GCA_002254365.1. Lineage (GTDB taxonomy): Bacteria > Nitrospirota > Nitrospiria > Nitrospirales > Nitrospiraceae > Nitrospira_D. Next base: position 10,576 of record NIUT01000080.1, on the reverse strand, counting down.
CGCGGATCACTGAGCTGCAGTGAAGCCGGAACCACAGGTCTGGAGCCTGGTGCGAGGATTGCGTGAGCGAACGAGAGTTCGGGCGGAGCGCCGGGGCCGGTAAGCCGCAGGGTCGTCGCATCCTTGATCGATGCCCGCGCGTGGATGACATCGATCTTGCGGCTGCCTGCGAGTGTCTGTACTCCTTTCGTGAGTTTCCCGATGATCGTCTGCACGCGGCTGCGAAATGCCTCCAGGTCTACGCGCGGCTTGTCGAAATGAATACCCCAGGCGGTTGCCTCTTCCGCGTCGGTGAGCAAGCGGGCGGCGTGCAGCAAGGCTTTGGAGGGAATGCAGCCGCGCAGTAAACATGTCCCGCCCAGTTGCGGATCTTCGTCGATCAGAGCGGTGTGCAAGCCCAGGTCTGCCGCGTGGAACGCGGCGGCATAGCCGCCCGGCCCCGAGCCGATTACCGCTACGTCATATTGAGAGGGAGCCATCCATTCCTCATCTAGAGAATGCCGGGCAAGCACCGCCGGGCGGCTCGCTGTCCTGTCACCCTACAGTCCTAAAAACATTCCCTGAAAGTCTTCCAGCACTTTGACGATCTCGTTGGTAAAGCGCGCACCGATTGCTCCATCCACCAGGCGATGGTCATAGGCCACGCACAATCGCAGTACTCGGCGCGGCACGAATTGGCCGTCGCGGTACACCGGTGTCATCTTCGCCTTGCCGACGCCGAGAATGCCGACTTGCGGCGGATTGATGATCGGCAGAAACGGCCCGGCGCCGATCCCTCCCATATTGGTGAGCGTGAACGTCGCTCCACGCAACTCTTCCAGTTTAATCTCTCGATTGCGGGTTCGCTCGGCAAGATCAGCTAGCTCCAGAGAAATTTGCAGAAGGTCTTTCTGGTCCACCTGGTGAACCACCGGCACGATCAGGCCAGCCGGGGTGTCGACGGCCACGCCGATATTGTAATAGTCCTTGTAGATCACTTCGCCGTTGGTGAGGTCGATGGTCGCGTTCAGCTGCGGGTACAGCTTGAGCGCATGGACTACCGCTTTCAGGAAGAGACTGGTCACCGTCAGCGTCGCGCCTTTCTTCTTAAACTCCGGCGCATAGCGCTTATGCAGGGCCATGAGATCCGTGATGTCGGCATCCTGGAATTGATGAACGTGCGGAATGGTTGTCCAGGCTTGCGTCATATTCGCGGCGATCTTCCGCCGGATCGACGGAAGCGGCTCGCGCCGTTCGGCTCCATACACCGTGGAAAAGAGATGGCCGCCCGCATCCGGTGCAGCGCTGCGGCTGGTCCGTTCCCGTACAAAGGCTTTCACGTCTTCGGCGGTGATCCGGCCGCCGGCTTCCGAACCTTTGACCTGTGAAAGATGTACGCCCAATTCTCGCGCGAGCCGGCGGACCGACGGAGGCGCGGGGATCGTGGCATCCGCGGACGGCGGATGTGCCGCGACAGGGTTCTGCTCCAGCGCCTGCTGTGCCGGTTCCGGAGGCGGCGCCGCTGGTCCGGCCTGTTTAGGTGCCACGGTATGCGACGGCTGCTGGACTGGTCTGTTCGCCGGTCTTTCAGGCGGTAAGGGTGCTGCCTTCAATGTTTCACCCGCGGATCCGTCCAGCTCGATGAGCGCCTGTCCGACCGTCACGTGATCGCCTTGCCGTACGAACAGGCGCGTGACGGTTCCGGCGGCTGGGGACGGCACAGGCACAGTGGCCTTTTCAGTCTCGATCTCGATCAGCGATTGCCCTACGCTCACCTGCTCGCCCTCGTGCACCAAGATTTGAACGACATCGCCGCCTTCGACACCTTCCGCAAGAAACGGCAGTTCGACTTTCATGGCCTATCCTTTGATTATGGCAATGCCGGTCCCGGTCACCGGCGCCACGGGGCTTCATCGTCAGTGGAGACGCCAAGATCACGTACAGCCTGCGTGACCAGGTTTGCGTCGACGGCTCCCCGCTGAAACAGGGCGTAGAGCGCCGCCACGACCAGGTGTTCGGCATCGACTTCGAAAAAACGCCGCAACGCGTTGCGGTTGTCGCTCCGGCCAAAGCCGTCCGTTCCCAAGGTGAGCAGGCCGCCGGGAATCCAGGGCGCAATTTGCTGCGGAACCAGGCGGACATAGTCGCTTACCGCTACGCAGGGGCCGTCGAACTGCCTGATCGTCTGCTGCAGGAAGCTCGCACGCGGTACCGCTTCCGGGTGAAGCAGATTCCAGCGTTCGGCTTCGAGCGTGCGCATTCTCAGTTGTTTATAGCTCGTCACACTCCATACATCGGCTGCAACCCCATAGCGCAACAACAGATCCTGTGCGCGCACTGCTTCGTTCACCAGCGGACCGCTCGCCAGGAGATGCGCCCGGTGCCTGGCCTGTTCCGGTGCGGTTCTGAAACGGTACAGGCCCTCGCGAATGCCTTCCTCCGCATCCGGCGGCATGGCCGGCATCGGGTAGGATTCATTGTACAGCGTAATGTAATAGAACAGGTCCTGCTGATCACGGTACATCTTCTTCAGTCCGTCCTGGAGAATGACGGCCAGTTCAAACATGAAGGCCGGATCATAGGCCGCAATCGTCGGGTAAGTGGACGCGAGGAGGTGACTCTGTCCGTCCTGATGCTGCAGGCCTTCTCCCTCCAACGTCGTCCGTCCCGCAGTGGCCCCCAACAGAAAGCCGCGCGTGCGCATGTCGCAGGCAGCCCACATCAAATCGCCGATCCGCTGAAACCCGAACATCGAGTAGAACACATAGAATGGGATCATGTTGACGGCGTGCGTCGCGTAAGCGGTGCCCGCCGCGATATACGAGGACATGGCGCCGGCCTCGGTAATGCCTTCCTCAAGAATTTGTCCGTTTTTCGCTTCGAGGTAGTACAGCAGGGAACTTTTGTCCACCGGCTCATACAGCTGTCCGGCGTGCGAGTAGATGCCGTATTGCCGGAAGAGCGCCTCAAGTCCGAACGTGCGCGCTTCGTCGGGAACGATCGGCACGAGATACTTTCCGAATTCCTTGATGCCGAGCAGGCGGCTCAGCATACGGGCGAACCCCATCGTGGTTGAGACCGGGCGATCGCCTGATCCTTCGAGAAACTCCTTGAACTGGACGAGCGCCGGTGTTTCGAGCGGCTCGACATTCACGCGCCGCTCCGGAATGGCCCCGCCCATCGCCTTGATCCGGTCTGCGAGGTATGCCGCTTCGGGACTGTCGGCCGGCGGCCGGTAGAACGGTGTCGAGGTCAGCTGGTCGTCCGGCACCGGGACGCTGAACCTCGTGCGGAACTCACGCAGTTCCTGTTCGTTCATCTTTTTCTGTTGATGAGTGATGTTTCGCCCCTCGCCCGCTTCACCCAGGCCGTAGCCCTTGATTGTTTTCGCCAGGATCACGGTCGGCTGCCCCTTGTGCTCTACGGCGGCTTTGTAGGCAGCGTAGAGTTTTCGTGGATCATGCCCGCCCCGCAGCAACTTATGGATTTGTTCGTCGGAATAGCTCTCCACCAGCTTGAGCAGCCGCGGATCGACGCCGAAGAAATGCTGCCGTGCGAAGGCGCCGCCTTCCACGACATACTTTTGATACCAGCCGTCTACGACCTCGCCCATCCGCTTGATGAGCAGGCCTTCGCTGTCTTTCTCCAGTAGCGGATCCCAGTCACTGCCCCAGATCACCTTGATGACGTGCCAGCCGGCGCCGCGGAAGACGCGTTCCAATTCTTGGATGATCTTGCCGTTGCCGCGTACGGGCCCGTCAAGACGCTGGAGATTGCAGTTGACGACCCAGGTGAGATTGTCGAGTCGCTCCCGGGAGGCGAGTGAGAGTGCGCCGAGACTTTCCGGCTCGTCGGTTTCGCCGTCGCCGACGAACGCCCACACTCGTTGCTGGCTCGTGTCCTTCAGACCACGGTCATGCAAGTAGCGGTTGAAGCGTGCCTGGTAGATCGACAGGATCGGTCCCAGGCCCATCGAGACGGTGGGAAACTCCCAATAGTTGGGGTGTAGCCAGGGGTGCGGATAGGACGACAAGCCCTGTCCGTCGGTGGACAGCTCGGCCCGGAAACGATGCAGCGCGTCCTCCGGGAGGCGGCCCTCGACGAAGCTGCGTGCGTAGATACCCGGTGCGGAATGACCTTGAAAGTAGACATGATCGCCCCTCTGAGGAGCATCTTTGCCGTGGAGGAAATGCTGTATGGCCACTTCGTACAGGGTGGCCGCCGACGCAAAGGTGGAAATGTGTCCACCGATACCGGGATGTTGCTTGTTGGCCTTGACGACCATCGCCATTGCATTCCAGCGGATCATACTGCGGATCCGCCGCTCGATTTCGAGGTTGCCTGGATAAAGCGGTTGTCGAGAGGCGGGGATCGTATTGACGTAAGGGGTGTTGAACGGTTCAGAGACCGGCGCACCACGCTCGCCGAGCCGGTCACGAAGCCGTTCGAACAGATAGGTCGACCGCTCGACGCCGTGTTGCTGCAGGACGTACTCAAGCGAGTCCAGCCACTCGCGCGTTTCCTGCGGATCAGAGTCGCCTTGTGGTCGAGTTGTTTGATTTTCTTCGCTCATGCACGGGCCTTGGTGCGTCCGGTTTCGCTTCTCATCCTAACCGTATCATCGGTTCTTGAGTCGGGCTCTACCATAGCCAATGTTTTCTGGTTATGCCAGCTGGGTAGCACTGTAGGTCGTGAGCTCGACGATCCAGCAGACGCAACGTCTTCCGGCGAAACGCGACGCAGACAGCATCTTATACTTTGCTCAGAACCGTTCCTCAGGTCTCCTTCGTTTGTAGGTTGATGATTCACCAGCGGTGTAGGTTCTCCGGATTTTGCTGTATTGCGTGACGCACTATGTACTGCTGTGCGGGCGCCCCCGTGAAGTGATTGTCGCATTCTCCATCCTTATACCCTCTTCCATTGCAACAGGGAACTCCTTTGCTTGGGATCTTGAATCTTCAATCCTCCTGGGCAAACGCCTGTTCGTACAGGCAATGGGTGGGCGGATGACAACAGCTTGCGATTCGCCTCTTCTCTTGTATGACGGCCTTTTTGTGCATCCCGCAGGGATATTCGTGCAGTTGGTCAAGGACAGAGGTGTTTACCCTGCAGTACGGCATGGATCCGTACATGCAGAATTGGGGTGATGCAATCGATAATCCTTACGATGCCGTGACGGACTTCACCGGTTCGTTTCCCCCCGCCGATCACCCCTTGCTTGATCTTGGCACTTTGTTCCGTTTATGGTGATGGGTATTTCACCGGCTGTGATTCTGGTGGTTTCCGGTCGTTCGCCATACAAGGGCAGTGGAGTCATGCAACAGGTACGCGAAATCGATGTGGCGCAGTATCGGATCGCACAGGAGCCGTTTTATGCGGAGGTCTGCGGGGAGGTGGGCCTGTTTACCATCGCGGCTGAGCGCAAACTGCCTGTGATGCTCAAGGGGCCGACCGGTTGCGGGAAGAGCAGGTTTGTGCAGTACATGGCGTACAAACTCGGCCGACCGCTGATCACGGTTGCCTGTCATGAAGATCTGACGGCCTCGGACTTGGTCGGTCGGTATCTCCTCAAGGGGCAGGAGACGGTTTGGATGGACGGGCCGCTGACGGTCGGGGTGAAACAGGGGGCCATTGTGTATCTCGACGAAGTGGTCGAAGCCAGGAAGGATACGACGGTCATCATCCACCCCCTCAGTGATGACCGTCGGGTACTCCCCATCGAAAAGAAGGGGCAGATTGTGGAGGCTGCCGACGAATTCATGCTGGTAATCTCCTACAATCCTGGGTATCAAAGCGTCCTCAAAGATTTGAAGCAAAGTACGAAGCAGCGATTCATGGCGATCGAATTCGATTACCCCGCTCCGGACATTGAATCGCGGGTGATCCAGCGTGAAGCCGGAGTGGACGCCGTGATGGCGGGCAATCTCGTCAAGCTCGGGCAAAAAGTCCGCAATCTCAGAAATCACGGCCTTGAGGAAGGAGTCAGTACCAGGCTCTTGATCTATGCCGGGACCTTGATCAAGCAGGGGGTCCCACCGGCGAGAGCTTGTGACGTGGCCGTTGCCCGTCCGATTACCGATGATGCTGATATGCAGCGGGCGATACTCGAACTCGTCAAAGCCATCTTTTGACAGTCCCCGTTCCCGTGACTCCCCACCATGCCATCGTGAGAGACAGTGAGGGTGGGGCGGTCCTCATGGTACATGTCCAACCCAAGGCCGCTCGAACTGAATGTGTCGGAATCCACGGCGATGCGCTCAAGATTCGCGTGGCGGCTCCTCCTCATGATGGCGATGCCAATAATGAACTGATCCGTTTTATCGCCGGCTGCTGTGCCGTTCCACGCACACATGTGCGAATTCAAGCTGGGGCGGGGGCTCGGCATAAACGTCTGCATGTAAAAGGAGTCACTGCGGAGTGGCTATGGGCTCGACTAATGCCACAAGGCGAGAAAGGACCGGTGAAGGCATGAAAGGGATCAGGATTGGTGCGGTGGTGGCATTGCTGATGACTACGGCCTGTTCAAGTGCGCGTCCGGTCCTCTATCCGAACGCGCAGTTGCAATCAGTGGGGAAGGAAGCCGCCGAGCAAGATATCGAGGCTTGCAAACAGTCGGCGGAATCCGCCGGTGCGGACGAAAGAAGCGGTGGCACGGCAGGGCGTGTCGCGACGGGTACTGCGGTCGGAGCCGGAGTCGGTGCTGCCAGCGGAGCCCTGGGGGGAGCGATTTCAGGAGCGGTCGGGCGAGGCTCGATGATCGGGGCGGCCAGCGGAGCGGTCTGGGGCCTCCTGATGGGATTATTTTCCGCTGCGGTCGGTCCTTCCCAGCACAACCACGCCTACACCAATTTCGTTAATCGGTGTTTGCAAGAGAAAGGATATGAAGTGACGGGATGGCAGTGAGGGGGCACAGACCGGACAGGTGGGCACTCGTGCTCGCTGTCTGCGCGAAGGACCATGACGGTACCCCATATTTATGCTGAAGATTTCTTCATGCTCTCATCATGGAACATTCATGTTTGAGTGATATGTTTTTTACGGATCAAAGAAGATGAAGACCAATGATGACGATATTCTCTGCGCTCTTTCCGGCCATTGTTTTGGAGCGCTCAGCATAAGGAGAAAATTCGCCATGCCTATGATCGGACTGTTTGCAATCTGGGTATTGCTGGAGGCCTGTACAATTACACCGATGTTCCCTCCAGAAGTTATGAGAAACGTCGAAACCAATACCTTTGATGTCGAGGCTTGGCAGCGACAGACCTATCGTTCGTCGAATGCCGGCTTTGTTCCACACAAAGTCGAATTAGGAGGGGAAATCATAGGAGTTGTTCGGAAGACGAAAGGCATCGTCCTTCTTGTCGAGGAACAACCTGTCGAGGGCCGTTCGGTATACGCTTCTAAGAGTGGCGAACGAGGAGACTCATTCTGGTATGCCATCGCCTTCAACGGTTCTCCGGAGCCTAGCATGTTGCAGAGAGGCAACAAACTCGTCGTCGTTGGAACGACCGACAGCGCCACCACGGAAATGCTTGGTGGAGCACCGAGGGTGGTGCCGCACCTTCTCGCGCAGTGTCTTCATATTTGGAATACCCGAGAATTGGAAATGGCAGGCTTTTCGTATTATGGCGGCGCTATGGGGCATCATCCTGCAGAAGAACGAACATTCTGTGTGGGGAATGACAGCGGAGAATCTTTGTCCCTGAGTGAGAGCCAAGGTGAAAAAGGAACTCAGTCTGCGGGGTTGTAGCCTCTTTGAGTTCTCAATCCAAGTGCAACCATTGCAAGTCCAGATGAGCTACGGTGTTGCCATGCGAGCGAGATCATGCAGGCATCTGAGCGCTGAAGAACGTAAGGGCGTGAGTCTAGGCTGTGCCATGGCCACTCGCTCCGAACAATGGCGTGAATGGTGGGGCATGTTTCGAGTGCTGTCCAGCGAAGCGCCATTGCGACTACCCGAGCTCATCACCGCTGCTGCACATGGAAAGTCTTTGACCTGTGGCTGTGGCAGTCCATCAAAACACATCTGACGCAGAGCAGATCGCCGAACGCCTCCGGCGTGTGTATCCATCACGGTATGGAGTAACACCCCCCAATCCATCTATGCGGCTGGCGCGCGAGCCACGCTGACCACTCTCGCGAGAGAAGGACCGATGAGATCAGTTTCCCACCATGGCGCCGATTGCCGCCCGCCTTGCAGTGGAAAGCACTGAGCGACAATCGAAGTCAAAAGACGGCAGAACACGAGCGGTTTGCACATAGCCTCTCAATCTAGGTGTTCTTTGCCGATCCGCACAGCCCCTGGCAACGAAGAACCAAGGAGAATGCCAACGACCTGCCGCGCCAGTATTTGTCCAAGGGGACGGATCTGTCCGGTTCCACTCCGCGTGAGTTGAACACTATCGGCTGAACAAGTGCCCACGGACAAGTTTCGGCTTTGCGACGTCGCTGGAAGCCCATGGGCATCTGCGCCATCCTTCCTCTATCGCCCTTGAAATTTGAAACAGTCTCCATAGTCCGATGAATGGGGAATTGGAAGAATAGTGCCTCTGTGACGATACGGGGTTGATGCAAGAGCTGCTTCGCATAAGCCGGGGGATGGTTCGCGGGGATCTTGGAAGTAGAGGATGGCGAGCAGGTAGAAAAGAGCAGGAAGGCGGTGGAGGCCCTCCCGCGAAAAGCGAAAGCAGAGGAATCTGCAACCAAGATTGTCGCCGCCAAAGCCGAACGTATCTTGCTCACGTGCTATGTTGCACGAGATTCGAGAGTGCGGGTAATGATCATTGCTGGCCCCACTTCGAACGGTGCACAAGTTGTCTTGTGAGTAGATAAGAGATTGCCGACCGACAGAATGTCATCCATTACCAGTCAGATCGCACTGCAAAGAGCTAGGAACTGGAGTGAGATTGTTGCATCGTTTCCTTAGTAGGGAGTAGAAGAGAATTATGCTGCCTGGATCCAGGAATCACCGTGAGCTCCGTTATTCAGGCCTAGCCCTTGTTGCTCTGATTCTCACGGTTGGATCGCTTCTCGGCACAGATGCCGGGGCTGAAGAAAAACCGAGTCCTGTTGTTCATCAGTTCGAGCCTATTCCCAGAGAAGCGGAGAAGATGACAGTGCGGCGGCTGCTGTCTGAAGTTTTGAGGCTGCGCTTCAATGGCTACCTTCAAGGCTCGTATACGCAGAATTTCAATAACCCGTCCAACCGTATCAATCAACTCCGCATTTTTGACGTAAACTCCAATAAGTTTCGGCCGAACGTGGCCCAGTTTGTGCTGGAGCGGACAGCGAACGGTGGTGGTTCTGCTCTCGATCGGCTCGGCTTTCGCGTTAAATTCAATGCGGGACGCAATTCGAGTGACATCGGCGGGGTGAATCTGGGTCCCTGGGCGGACTTTCAAGAATTCTATGGTCAATACATCGTTCCAATCGGTCGTGGGCTTGACCTGCAGGTCGGCCAGTTCAACGCTTTGGTCGGCTATGAGCAGGTGGGGAATCCGTACAGTCCAAATTACTCACGGTCCTATTTATATTTGGGCCAGCCCTTCACGACGCGCGGTATCTCGGCTACGTACGAGTTCAATAAACAGGTCACGCTGTCAGTGAGGGCAATCTCCTATATCAACTCGATTCAAGGAGATATGCATCACGATCCGTTGGTAGAGTATATGTTGATGGTTTCTCCATCTGAAAAGGTGAAAGCCTTGCTCTATGGGTTGATCGGACCGAGGACTGGTGCGCCCGGCACGCCGGGAGGGATGCTCATGCTGACCGGCGGGTATGTGAGCTGGCAGTTTGCCGAGCAGACATGGGCGGTTGTTGAGGCGTACTACGCCAATCAGTCCAACAGCAGCGCGATCAGTTCAGGGAAAAATGCGCGTTGGGAGGGGGTGGCCGCCTATCTGTTTCATGACTTCACGAACAAATGGGGCATCCGTTTACGCGGGGAGATTTTCGAAGACGCGGGAGGTTTGGTGACCTGTCAGGGAACGACAGACTATCATCAGAGGACCAACGTGTGCTTCGGCGCTACATCGGGAGCACCGTCGCCGGCCATCGCGCAGACCCTATGGGAAGTTACCGCCACACTTGAGTATCGGCCGTTTTCGTCGGTGAGGACGAGGCTTGAATACCGCTATGACAAGTCCGATCATAACGTCTTTCAGCTTGGTGATCGGGCGACGAGTTACCAGCCGACCCTCTCACTCGATCTCGTGTATCTCTTTTGATCGGGAGGAACGCGCAGGCAGAGTTGATTTGTCTTCAAGTCGCGACAGCGTCGGATGATTTCCGTCAGTCATCATTACGACTCCGACTCCGAGCGCCTTCCGGAGGTCGTCCGGTGCAGCTGTAGGCTGGTCGAAGACACACCCATGGCAAGAGCAAGGAAGAGGCTTCCGTAAGCATTCAATGAAGGACGTCAGATCCTGTTGTCTTGTCACGGTGCTCGCCCAACACGGGGCCTCAGAAGGCCCTCGTTGGATGCGCGCAATGGAAACAACCTCAGTGCCCGATCGAAGGGGGAGCAAGTGGAATGGGGAATCTGATCGGACACTGCACGCAGCAGGAACCTCCTTTGTTGTATGGCTCTCTGTCT
>NIUT01000079.1 GCA_002254365.1 Nitrospira sp. UW-LDO-01 | reverse complement strand
CGCAGGAACCGCTGGGTTTCTCTGGCTCAGAGTTTTTGGCAAGCTCAGGCAGACGGATGGCCAAACAGTCCAATGAACGACCAGCTTGATCCTCTCGTACATGAATGGACCAAGTGCGAACGGCTGATTCTCTTCGACGGCGTCTGCAACTGGTGCAATGGCTGGGTGAACTTCGCGATCGCCCATGATCCAAATCGGCGGTTCAAGTTCGGGACACTCCAGTCCGAACAGGCGCAACGCATCCTCCGTGATCTGGATCTGCCCACTACGGACTATCAAACCTTCCTCTTGCTGGAAGAAGGCCATGTCTATACCAAGTCCGCTGCGGCTCTGAGGGTGCTACGACAACTCTCCTGGTGGTGGCCCTTCTATTATGTGGGCGTGCTGGTGCCGGTTTCCCTACGCGATGCGGTCTATGATTTCGTGGCGCGTCATCGGTATCGGTGGATGGGCCGGGTGGCGACTTCTCGAGTTCCAACTCAGGAAGCACGTGGGCGATTTGTCGGATGATAAGGAGCAGCAGGTGAGGGTTGCAGACCTGTTAGGTTGTGCGGTCTCTTCCCCGCTGCGAGTACGATACGGGGAAAATCTAGGGATGGGGTGCGGTGATGAGTGGTTGGAAATAGGCAACGATATAAAAGATTCCCCACATTTAATGCTCTACATTGATCCTAGAGAGTGACAGATGCGACTGAGAGCAAGAAGTCGACGCCGCAAGATGAAACACTATATGTTCTTTATCCAATGGTCGGGCATAGCTCCACTTTCTTTTTTGGCCTACAAATGCGAATTATGGCAGTAACAACTGCTCCAATGGAGATAATCATAGGGACATATCTTCTGTAATAGGGAATGTGAATAATACAGGATAGGGTGACGGCTAAATGAGTGTCGCAGGAATACGCTCCAACCGAGGCGATATTTATCAGACGCTGATCGCCCTCGACTGGGCATTGACTGTCCTGTCCGATCCCGAATTTCAATGGCTTGAAATAGATTCGACAACCTACCCGGTAGATGATGTCGTAATTGGCAGATCCGACGGCTCCCTGATTTGTTGCGAGTGCAAAAAGAACCAGGCCGATTTCAGCGCATGGTCGATGGCCGATCTTTCGGACGAGCTGTACAAGGCTTCTCTGGTACTGGCTAGAAATCAACAAGACCAAGTTTGCTTCTATTCGCGCAGCAATTTTGGCGCACTCGCTAAACTACAAGAATACAGCACCCTCCATGACAATGAGGCCGACTATCATAAGCAGTTGACCAAAGAGCACACAAAAACAAATAGCGATTTGGCCGCTCTCATTGCTGATGGGGCTCCCGACCTCCCGACCTATGAATTCCTGCGCCGCACCACCTTTACGATCAGTCAAGATTTTGATCGCCTGGAGTCTTTACTCCGTGAACGTTTGCGCCAAATGGCAAGCAACTCAAATGCAGCCTTCGACGCCCTCTGGATACGCCTAGACAAGCTTGGAGGACGTATGGAAGGCGGCAACCTGTCCGCTTCCACCCAGCATCGCCTAACCAAAGGCGACCTCAAAGACATTCTCCATCACGCTGGAGCGATGCTGGTTCCAGCGATGTCTATTTCACAGGTGCGCACATCATTTGCCAGCACCTCAGCTATCGGCAGGACGTGGCATAGGGACATTGCCGGACAGCGCATTTTGAGCCCGGTTGTGAATGAACTCCTGGCTGCCATCGATGCCAGGAAACGTGCCATCTTGCTTACGGGGCTCCCGGGTTCCGGCAAGACCTGTGTAATGCTGAGTCTGCAAGAAGCACTGGAGCAGCGCATACAAACCCAAACGGACCTTGTGCCACTTTTCATCCAGTCACGCGAATTCGCCGACCTGGCGACGGCGCGGGATCGCCAGGCACAGGGCCTGCCAGAACAGTGGGTAGAGCAGACCGGCCGCTTGGCGGAAGACGTGCATGTGGTTGTGGTCATCGACTCACTGGATGTCTTATCCATCGCCCGCGAACACAACATATTGACGTACTTCCTTGCACAAATTGACCGGCTGCTGCGAATTCCCAATGTCACTGTTATCACAGCTTGCCGAGACTTCGACCGCAAATACGACCGGCGCATTGCCGCACGGCAGTGGGATTGCGAATTACAGTGCGCACCACTGGACTGGGAGGCTGAAGTCACGCCGTTACTCGACAAGTTCGGAATCGATTCAATCACTATTGATACCATCACCCGTCAACTGATCCAAAACCCTCGTGAACTGGCCCTATTTGTCGAACTGGCCCAGCGTGAAGGCAGCTTCAACGTAGTGACCAGCCAAGCGCTGGCACAACACTATCTCGATACCATCGTGCGAGCCGATCCTGTGCTGGGGGACGCCGCGATGCAAGCGATTGAAGCCATCGCTGACGTAATGCTGAAAACACGCAGCCTGTCGATTCCTCATCAGCGCCTCGGCGCGTCGCAGAACATCCTGCGGCGGCTGCACAGCCTCAATGTACTGCAAGAGACCCACGATGGAAACGTGACCTTTGGACATCAAACCCTGCTGGACGTACTGGTAATCAGTGGAGCCGTGCGCAAGGGCATCACGCTCAATGAGTTCATAAACGACTTACCGCCAGTACCATTCGTGCGCCCGAGCATACGCAGCTTCGTTGATCAGTTGGCAACTGGGGATCGCCGCGAGTTCAGGAAACAAATACGCACGGTATTAACTAGTTTCGCTGCCTTCCATATCCGGCGTTTGGTTGCTGAAGCGTTTGCCCAGCAAATACCACAGGATGACGACTGGCCCTTGATTCGCGACTTGCGAAATGCACACCGAGAGGTGTTTCAGGTGATTTACACCCAAGCAGCAGCGATTGAGTGGCACCGTTTCTGGTTCACCCACCTAGTTCCTGTTTTGAAAGACACCCGAGATGCCGAGGGATTTACAGCGCATGTGCATCGGGTAACGCAGTGGAAAAATGGCGATGCCGCAGGAGTCCTGAAGTTCTGGATGGATGCTCTGGCTCTGGACTGGCTGGATAGCAATGGAATCGCCACGCAATTAGAGCTCTCTCTATCCAAATTCCAAGCAGAGAATTTATCGATGATTGTGCCCTTACTAGAGTGTCTACTCAACAGGCCGAGGTCAGAGCATAGTCTCTTGGGTCATGCTGTCGCGCGCTGTGTAGCCGCTGACGCTGTTGATGACAGATTGCTTTGGCGCTATATCGCTGGCGACATCAGCAAAGACGACGTAATGAAGTTTCACTTCGACAATAAACTACATTGCCAGCTCCATGAATTTGGAGGTGGGAACGACAACTTCCTGAAACAACGGATGGTGCGGTCTCCTATCCTCCTAAATTTAGCGGTGGAAGCAATCGAGCAGTGGGGCCAAATCAAGTCGTTGCGCTATCGCGAGCCCCAAATAGGCTATCGCAGTGGGTACCTACACAATTCATCATACGGCGATATCCACACACAGATCGATGATTCACACCTAAGCAGTGAACGTATTCTGCTGGATGCAATTGAGGCGGCCATTCTAGACCATGCCACAAAACACTCTGACTGGTGGCAGAAAAACCGAGAGCGTCTCTGCTTCAACCACGAAGGTGCATTGTGTTATTTCGGCGTCTGTGCTGTCACAATTTCACCAGAACCCAATCTAGATTTGATAGGACTCCTGCTGTGTGACAAAAACCTGCTGGAATTCGAGCTTTCGTTCGAATTATGTGCACTGATCCAGTCAGCATTCATACACCTTGATGACGCCATACAAGATGCAGTGATGACGGCAATACAAGCCTTATGGGAAGGATCTGCAACAGATGAGGGGGCACGTTTTTGGATATTGAAGAAGCGCGCAGAATACATATCCGCCATCCCTTGCCATCTGCGCTCGGCGGAAGTGCAAGCAATACTAGATGTATACGAAAAAACAAATGGGCCACTAGCTCGACAGCCGTCCATCGGCATGCGAGGCGGCACGGTCTCCGCTCCATTTTCATTTGAGGTGTTTCAGAATGTCAGCGATGCTGGTGTAATTCGTCTGCTAGCGCATTACGCTGACTACCACCGCGAGTTCGATGATTTCTTAGTTGGAGGAGAGCGAGAGGTTGGCGCGCAACTGTGTGAGGCTTCATCTCGACACCCATTGCGATTCTTGGGATTGATGATCACCCATTGGGCTAATATTTCAGCAGGTTTTCGGGACGACATCATGCAGGGCATCGCCAACTACCTGGCGCATCGTTACGGAAACTTACAAGCCCATGGCACTTGGGTACCGCGTGAAGAGCCTGATGCTCAGGTTTTAGCGAGTCAAATCCTTGACGAACTGGAAAGACACCCCACCCACTGGCAACTCAATCGCTCCACAGCCAAAGCCCTGGAAGCCTGTGCACATGTCATCCAGGACACACACACTGCTGCACGGCTGGTGTACTTGGCAACCGGCTTTGAAGAGCTTAGGGAAGAAAGCACCATCCATGGAGATTCGATCGATCTACTTACCACCGGCATCAATATGATGAGCGGAAATATTGCTGAAGCCTTGATGATTTCGGCCAACAATCTGGAAGAGCGTGGCGTTGCCCTACCCGAATTGTTGCCACAAGTGCTACGCCGATTGGCCAGCAACAAACACCCTGCAATCCGCGCCCTGATTCTGCGACGTTTGCCATACCTCCAAAGCCGAAACCCCGAGTTGGGCTGGGAATTATTTCACCTTGCCCTGCAGGATGCTGCAGGGCTTTGGCAATACGCCGAACGTTGTCTTTATTACGCCCATCACGACCACTTCCAGAAAGTTGCCCCCTTGCTTGAGCGCATCCGTCGTGAGGGCAACAAGGAAGACATGGAAACTTGGGGGCGCATTTCGACCTTGGCCGCTCTGACGGGGCATATCGACCTTGCCGAATTGCTTAGCAAATTGAGTACACTAAAGATTGCCGAAGCTTGGCAGGGGGCAGCGCAGGTGTGGACCCAGCCTGAAAACATCCAACACCATCGCGAGCAATGCCTTGCAGGTATCGAGGCGGGACTGAATGCAGATAGCCATCATGCAGTGACGGTCGCTCGACTAGTAAACAACATCTTTCGGTGCAATACGCCGCCTATCTTCATCCCGACAGAATTGATTCGTCTCTTCTTTAGCGTGGTTGAAAACGATAGCGAACACAAACATCACCCTCCGTTCGGATTTGATGAATGGCTCAACGCCACTTCTCAGCGTGACCCAGAAACCGCCATAGCCGCAACCGAAATTTACCTGCGCTATGTCAGTCGTGCCAAGCCGTACTTTTACGACGATGAAAATCGACTTGTCCAGCTAATGACTCGGCTTTTTGCCGAAGCAGAGGAACGGGAAGAATCCGACCATGGCGCGATGCTTCAGCGCGTGGTATCGGTGCAAGACTTGCTATTGTCATTGGGAGTGAATTCTATCAGCGATTGGCTAAAGGCGGCTGAGAGGCAATAATCGAGCGCTCATGAGAAGGCGATTTGAAAGCAATTCACATAGAGGGTCGCGTCTCGCAATCCAGCAAACCGAAAGGTAAAAGGTAAGGGGCGGATACCGTTTCTGGATTTCAGTTGGTCTGGAGGGAAGGATCAGTGGGTCTAACCTTCTAGGATGATGCAAGGACGCCTGCAATACAACCGGTCAGCAGCGTCGTCAAATAGGCGGTCCACAAGGCCCGCAGTTCCAGGAGCGAGATATCTTTTGCCCTGTGCGGCACCAATGCGGAGATGCCGCCGACAAAGAAGCCCATGCTCGCCGCACATCGCCGTCAACGATTATGTGACGCAGACTGGAAGGGCGCGTAAGACGTCCATCGACGGACGAACCACCCGGCACAAGGGCTACAACATCTCGCAGAGTAAACGCAAAATGATCGAGTGTCTGTTTGGATGGGGGAAGCAGCACGGCACCATGCGCAAAACGAAACACTGGGGTCTCGTCGGAGTCGCCGCCGACGTTCTGCTCAATCTGATCGGCTACAACCTTATCCGCATCCCGAAACTTCTGGCGCAGATGGAATAGGTGCGTCCGAAACCACAAAGCCGTCCTGATACGGCAGGGAAAATCCACGAACCCTCAGGGAAAATGCGTCGCGATCTCAAAACAACGGAAATGCCAGTCCTGAAAGAGGGTTTTTCAGTAGACTGCTAGAAGGAGCTGGCGTATGTTCGCTAGCTGCCGAAGCAAGCCCGTTGTCTACCCAACGCCATCCTTCCGTGGCTTGAATTATTCAGATGACGGATTGTAGTCTGAAGTATGGACGGCCATCCTTCCCTAGTTGTATTGGTTCTGGTTCTATGCGCGTCGGGAAGCGCGTGTGCCCGCACGGTTCCTCAACCGATGATCAACCCGTCGCCTGCAATGTCCCAAGCTGGCGACTACGAGGTCGCTGCTGATATTCGTCTCTGCCAGAAGACGGTATTCAATGCCGCACCGGTCACGATGCAGCCTCGATGGATCCCGCCTTTGAGTATAGCGCAGAATGGAGTGGTGTTGGGGAGTTCTGATGTACCACATCACGCCTGGCCTGTGGAATCAGTCTATCGTCGGGAGATGGAGCGCTGTCTCTCAGCTCGTGGTTATTATGAGGTGACCGGGTGGCACTGAGACACTATCCAAGGATCACCTAGAGTCCTCTAGAAAGAAAAAAGACCGATGATGAGTGAAGAGGAATAGGACCGAGGCCGGATGGGAATTCATGCCCATGGATGAGATATTTCAATGTGGCCTATCCGATCTATAAGAATATGACGACGTTCGTGCTGTAGATCTGGGGTTTTGTCTTGTAATCCAACACCGCGCCACCTGATGAGATGACCTCGCCACCGGGGAAGTCCTTCATCGGATTCACATGCTGGCCGAATGGATGCCGAGCACGCGGCCCTATTATTGTTACTGACCCTCCGCTGCTCCTTGCCACAGCATGTCGTACCCCAGCTCCTTGGTCTCGGAACACATGGCCGCCAGTTTTGCGAATTTCTTCTTGAAGACGTCGTTTGCATGCGAGCGTTCGTGCGCGTCGAACGAGCGCCAATAGGTGACGATGACATAGTGGTTGTCGGCAGGGCTGGATGTTGAGAGCGACCCCTCGGTTGACGCGAAGCCGGTGAACTTGAACACTTGCCCGGCGATGAACCCGTCTTTCTCTCCTCCGTAGATGCCTTTGACCACAGCGCAGAGTTCTCCGACAGCTATCTCCACGTCCTCAACGGTGACGCCGGGTTTGAGCGTGACGGTGTTGAACAGCATTTTGGCTCCAAATGGAATGGTGATGGGTCCGAACATGGATACCCTCCTGGGTTGCTCGTGTTGGGCAAAATGTGTCACGGACGGAGGTCGTATGGCCTGGTTCGACGAGTCATGTAGATGGTCTATCGTTTGTGAGATTGCGTCAACAAAAAGCATTCCGGGCAACCGTACGGCGATCGGTCTGAGTCGGCTATTGGACTTGCGTCACGTACTCAAGTGTGGACCTACTGAGATGGATGTGTGCGGAGATTGCGACGCTGTTTGCATGGTTGCTTGAGCGAGACGCTCCGTCTGAATGCCGAACCAAGAGAGTCATGTCTCTGTCATGCAAGTACCTAGGTGAGGTGTTTGACTTCATTTGAGTCTGGGGAAGATACTTCGGTGGAATGAATAGTGGCGCAGTGGTCAACCGTATAAACAAGGAGAGGTGCGCTATGTCTAAGAAGATGCTTGTTGCTTTGGTGATGGGTGTCGCATTGAGTGGACTGTCACTCTCGGTACAGGCCGGAGAAATCAAGGCTAAGGTCGAAGCCGCGAAAGGTGAGGCGAACGCGACGACCGAGGAAATCAAGGGGGAAGCCAAGGCCAAGATCGAAGAAGCCAAGGGGAATAAAGCGAGCGCGGCGATGGAACGCGGCAAAGGGAATGTGAAGGGGGCCTATGAACGTGCGAAAGGCAAAATGAATGAGATGAAGGCCAAGTCGGAGTAATTGCTTGGTCAGGGCATAGGGAGCAGGTCTTGCCGCCTGACACATACGAACCCTCGGCCGTTTATCCCGCGCCGGATCGCGCGAACGCGATTGAGGCCATGAAACGTGGACAGGCTCTTAGTTAGATGGTTATGCGTGGTGCTCCCACCAATGCTTTCAAAATATCTTTCCAGCTCAGAATGCCTTCGAGTATTTCCTCCTTCGTTGTGACGGGGAGGCAAGATATATTCTTCTCGATCATCAATTGAAATAGTTAGTGGGGTCGGATCTTGTATTGTGCATGCCGAGAACGAGATCTGACGGCTGATGAAGAACCGGTTGGTAATTTGTCATGAAAGGCCGATCGTGCCGCCTTTTGAGATGAAGTAGCCATCACCTCACCTTTTTTTGGTTTAACACACTGGCCAAATGCATGGCGAGCAGATGCGGCCATTTCTGTTCGTGGCTTTCCGTCGCCCCCTGCCACAGCATGTCGTGCCCTAGTTCTTTGGTCTCGGAACACATCGTTCGAATGCGAGTGTTCGTGCGCATCGAACGACCGCCAAGAGGTGACGATCACATAGTGATAGTCGACGGTTCTAGATGTTTAGTCCCAGCATTTAATGGGTTGGGTTAGCGGTGAGTCGTTCTGGTTCTTGTGTCCATATTTTGCCGATGTATTCGAAGGGCGTGAGGCCTTTTGAGGGTTGTGAGCCGGCGCACATAATTGTCGGTATTGATGAAGTCGTGAAGGTGAGCGTCGAGTTGCTGATGGCTCTCGTCATCAGAGCGTTTGATGGTGGCGTCCTGAATCGTCCGGTTCATGCGTTCAACCTGGCCATTCGTTCAGGGATGCTGGATCTTGGTGAGGCGGTGCTCGATCCCACGTGCGTTGCATCGCATGTCGAACATATGGGTACAGCTTGCCTTCCATCGTTCGGACCGCGGCGATGTCGATATGAAAGTAGCCGATGGGGTATGTCTTGAACCTCTTCTTCGGTTGCGTATCTCCAGGCACTTCAGGTAACCGGCTGATCCCGTGGCGTTGTAAGCAACGATGGAATGACGACCGAGTCAGGTGCGGGATTGTGGCTTGCAAGGCGTAGAGGCAATCATCCAGTGGCCGCGCCGTCTGTCGGCGCAAGGCGACAATGATGGTTTCTTCCTCACTTGATAGTGTGGTGGACGTGGCATGCCCGGAGCCGGTAGGGAGATCGTTGACAGACGTGCGCCTCTTCCACTTGGCCACCGTTTTGGGGTTTCTCCCGTACCGGCTGGCCAGCAGGATTAGGCTCTCTTGACTCTATTGGATTGCTCGACGCACCGCACGCTGTCGTGCGGGCGCTTCCGTGAAGTACTTGTCCCATCACGCGTCCTTCCATTGATGGCAGAAGAGTACACCATCAAATCCTGGGACTAAACAGCTCGACTTGGTGCGACGGTTCGTCTGACCGTCAAGCTGTGCCGGGCGACGTGAGGTGGCGCTTTTGCTGGCAAGTCAATACGCATGCCGGGCATCACTTTTCCGTTACAGGCTTGAGCCGAAGGCAGTTTAAGCAATGCCCGGAGGTCTAGGCTGGGAATGGGTGGAGAAAAACCAGACTATCCCCTTAAACGCTTTTATACCCGCCTTGGCATGCCGGAACGGCATTGGGCGGCTATGATCAGGACATGTGCGGGGAAAGTAACTGTGTGTGATTTTGCACGGTGCCGGCTGTGCGAACAAACCCAGATATCGAGCTTCCCATTCTGATTGTAGCCATTATTTCGATGTTTCAATTTGGTGCGAGACTTGCTTAGTTATGTTTGTAAGTAAACTGAAGCGGTGATGGGGTTCACCGGAAACCGTCCTCTCTTACGAGGGGTCTGATAACTCCTACCGGACATGAGCTGGTAGGAGTTTTTTATGGCCTCCCTCTGTCGCACAACTTTCGACTCTTCTGCTCCGTATTCATTTTCCAGTGGCTTCAGAGACTTCCAAGCTCGACTGGTCCGTCCCGACTACATAAGCGGACGGTGGATTCCTCTGTTCAAATGTCCATCAACTAATAAGGAGGTGCGTATGATCACCGTATCCAGAATCATTTGTATGCTGGTTTGTGGGTTCGTCCTGAGCATTGGTCTATCCGATCAAACCACATGGGCGAAAGACGGAATGACAGATTCTTATTTCACGTCACGTCTCGGCGGTCAAGCCGGGCAGCCCTACGGTCAAGTCACGCACAATGATGGATCTGCCCAATCGAAAGAACGATTGGACAGACGTCCTGGAGAACGATTGGGCGGACAGGCGGGGCGAGCCTACGATCACGTGAAACATGAATACGAACCGATCCCCGTGCAAGGACGAATCGGAGGCGAAGCGGGAGAGAGCTATAGCCCCATCCAATTACAATAGCGTGTTTCGCGGCCGAAAAGGGGATTCTGCTTCCGTCGTTGTCTAAAGCGAGAATCATGCTCGCCGAGAGGGAGGAGCGATCATACGAGAATGTAAGAGGCACTTGATCGCTTGAACAGCGAGTCAAAAGGATGGGCGATGGCTGTGCCGGTATCTCATTCTTGACCCTGCAGTCACGGGATACTGCGACGACAGCTTTACCACGTGTGACGAGGCAGACGTCACGGTTCTCCAATTGGCGAATCATATGCTCGATTCCCGACAATGGGAGTAGGGAGATCCATGGTGACGCGTCATCGGTATGGTTGGAGACGTTTCGCGCTCTTACCGCTCTTGCTCATGTACGACTATTCATGGGCGGAGACCTCTGCTGATATCACGAGTTGGAACCAACAGGCCGAAGGCGCAGCAGTGACGAACATGGATGCGACCGCAGAAACCGGTCTCTCATCGGTTGAGCCCGAGGGTGCTACAGAGGGGTTGATTGCGGGACGGGGATTCCGGAAATTTCAGTACAAGGGCGTCTCTTTTTCGCCGGGTGGGTTTTTCGATGCTACCGCCGTGGTCCGTTCCGCCAATGAGAATGCGGACGTGCAAAGTACGTTTGGCAATATTCCACTCCAGGGCTCAGCCAACAGTCATCTTCGTGAGTTTCGGGGGACCGCTCGCGGCTCTCGACTGAACGTGCTGGGAGAAGGACACTATCGGAGCACAGCCATCGCGGGTTATGTCGAGGTTGACTTTCTCGGCAGTTCGATCTCCGGAAACGAGTTGGAGACCAATAGTTGGAATCCGCGGTTGCGGCAGCTGTGGAGCACGATTGATCTCTCCAACGGCATCTCCCTGATGATCGGTCAAGGGTGGTCTCTGCTCACCACCCATCGGATCAATCTCAAACCACGAAACGAGTTTATTCCGCTCAGCACTGATCTCCAGACTGTGGTGGGATTCAACTGGGCGCGGCAATGGCAGTTGCGTGTCACAAAAGCCCTCGGGTCCAACTTTCTGATGGCGGTAGCGATTGAGAATCCGGAAGCGAGTGTGAACGGCGTCGTCCAGCCCACCGGTGTGCAGGGCTTCAATACTTCACCCAATGCCCAGACGCCCTCGAATTTCTTTGCCACCAGTACCACGCCCGGCGCCAATGGAATTTCGACCGATCTGGCGCCGGATATTATCGGGAAACTCGTGTGGGAACCCGGCTATGGTCATTGGGAACTGAAAGGGATCGTCAGATTGTTTCAGGATCGATTAAACGCCCATAATCATGTCGCGATTGGGGGTGGCGCAGGGTTCGCGGCGGTGCTCCCTCTGACACCAACGCTGAATTTTATCGCTGAAGGCCTGGTTGGACAAGGGATCGGGCGCTATGCCTCTACGATCGGGGCTGATCTTGTCGCCAGTCCTTCAGGCAAGATCGTTCCAATCGCGGCATTTCATTTCATGGGAGGCCTCGAATGGCATCCGACCAAGGAATGGGACATCTATGCGTATTACGGAATTGAACACTATGCGAGGACCGCGTATACGGGGACACCGATCGGCTACGGGTCTCCCTCTGCTGATCTCAGTGGCTGTGCCGTAGAAGATCCAGGCACTCGGCCATGCCAGCCCGCCAATGCAACCATCAGCCAGGTTCAACCAGGGTTCTGGTACCGGATGATCACGTCAGATGTGGGAAGCATTGCCCTCGGATTCTCCTATTCCTACACGCACCGCACCGTATGGTCAGGATCTAACGGCGTTCGCCTCTGGGGAGAAGAACATACAGTCATGACCACGATTCGCTATTATCTGCCGTAGCAGCATCCCTTTTCTTTCTCGCAAGGGATCGTCCAGCCCCTGTATCTCCCATCGCTTCACGCCCACATGGAAATGCGCTCCGATCCGTTCCTTCAGATCTTCGGCTCTTTGTATTCGGCGTCTTTCTGTTCGCGCACGTGGGTATGGGGTCGGATTCCATTTCTGAGTGCCCATTGGTACGACGAAAGGTATCAGTGGGCGTCACGTTCTAAGAAGCTGAGAGGGCTCCTGCAATGCAACCGGTCAGCAGCGTTGTCAAAAAGGCGGTCCACAAGGCGCGCAGTCCCAGAAGTGAGATATCTTTGGCTCGATGCGGCACCAAGGCGGAGATGCCCCCGACGAAGATGCCCATGCTCGCCACATGCACGAATCCGCAGAGAGCATAGGTGATGGTCGTGAGGGACCGGGGAGAGAGTGGTGGTGGAGACGCGGATTGTACGGCGGCCAACTTGAAATAGGCTGCGACTTCCGTCTCGATAAACCGTGACCCGAGCAAGTCCGCGCCGATCTGCCACTCCTCAGGGCGAAGACCCAGGAGAATAGCGAATGGCCAGGTTAGCCAGGCGAGGACCCGTGAGAGGGAGAATGGTGCTCCGTTGATCATCGGAAGCTGTGCCAGCGCCAAATCGACCAACGCCTCCAATCCAAGAAACACGATCAGCAACGCAGCAATGCCGACCGCCATTTTCATCCCCTGCCCGGCCCCATCGATCAAGGCGACAATGAGGTTGGAGGGCGGTGGGATTGCTTCATCGTCGGATGAAGGAATAGTAGGCACTCCGCCCAGCGTTATGGGCTGTCCATCTTCTGGAATGGTGAGTTTACTGATGAGTACGGCACAAGGAATCGAAATGATCGACGCGGAAATCAGGTGCCCACCGATCTGAGGTATCACATGCTGGAGCGCTGACACGTAGATGCCCATGACGGTGCTCGCCACGGTCGCCATCATGCACGTGAGCACCAAGAGTAGTTCCGATCGTGTCAGGGCGGCGAGATAGGGACGGACAATCAGGCCTGCCTCGATGCCCACAAAGATATTCGCGGCGCCGGAGAGAGACTCTGCTCCCGATAAGCCCATCGTTCGGTAAAAGAGTCGGGCAAACAGACGCACGATCGCTTGCATGACGCCCACATAGTACAGACCCGCCATCAATGCGGAAAAAAACACGACGGCCGGCAGCGCTTGCGCCGCCAGGATAAAGCCGATTGAAACCGTCCCATCCGGCAACGTCTGGCCGGGACCAAGTGCGAGAGGCCCAAGAAGAAACACGGTTCCTTTTTGCGAGGCGGTGAGCACCGCGACCACCATATCGTTGAGAGTACTCCAGAGCCAGCGGGAGCCTGGGAACCAAAAGGACAGCGTGCCGAGTCCCCAGGCCAAGGCCGCGCTGCCCCCAATGGTCGTCCAGTTTAGTCGATCGCGCTTCCCCGTTACCCAGGCCAGCAACGCAATCGTGACGAAACCGATGCACGCAATAAGGCGATAGGACCATTCCTCCACCGTCATATCCTCCATTCGATAAAAGCCCGGCGGGAGGCTACGCTGCGAGCCGATTGCCGTCAAGAGGAAATGTGGCGTGCGATGTATTCTTCTTCAGCTGAGACCATCCAGACCTGTGCGAGGAGCTTTCCAGGCTCCGCTGCTCTCCCATATGGGTGGCACAACCCCCTACAGATGCGGGATTGGATCTCGTCGCGGCGCGGGCAAAATGGAGGCCTGTGTGCCGGTTCAGGAGTCAACATCCTGTTCAGATTCACTCGTACTGGAAGGAGAGGACGATGAGCATATTCGTACACACCCAAGCGGCTCATGGATTTTATAAATACAAGAATGTTATCGCGCTCGGGGCTTTGTTGTGGCTGGTGCTGTTGCTGATTGGCTGTTCCACCTCAAGGAAGGAATACGTGGTGAACGTTACTCGTGGGAACGATAGAACCGCTCAAGGTTCACATGAGCGTCCATGCCAGACTGTGAAGCATTGCCAGATGCTGGCTGATCGCGATGGGGTGCGGTCATATTGGATGGTGTATCAATGAGGGGGCAACGGCTTGAGCGGGATGGGCATGAGGCTGCAGGGATGAACAGCCAGGCTCATGATCGGGAACTTTTTAGTCTTGTGGCATGAAGAACTCTTCATGGGGCCATCATACAAGCTTCATGTTGGAGGTGTATAAGAAACGCAGGTAACATAGGAAAGGGGGCATCCATCATGATGTTCTTCATTGAAGTATATGCATTTGTCGCGATATTCGGGACGCTTTATGGAATGTTGCAGCTTACCGGTCGGTGAGGATTGTGAATCTTGAAGACGAGAGTCTTTGACTATTACTGGTAGTCACGTCTTATTTCCTGGTGAAAGCCTAGTCGATACAACCTAGGTGAGCCTGTAGGGCTGGCGATCCGTGACAGTTCGAGTTAGGACGCTTTTGCTGTGAGTGGGAGCCTCGCATTGAGCTGTTTGTGAAGCAGCCAGGCCAGTATGTGGCCTTTCGGGGTCAGTGCAAGCAGCATGGAGCGATCGTCTTGCGGCGAACGCTGTTTGATCACCCATCCCTTCTGGTGTAAACCGCGAGCCAGTTGACCCATTGTTGAGCCAGCGATACCAAACACCACCGCACACTGCTGGATAGAATTGTCGGGATTTCGTTGAAGATAGAGCACGACACGGGCCTGAGCGGGAGTGACTCCAAGGTCAGACAGTTCCCCTCGATAGGCATTCAACCACCTCAAGCACATTCGCCATTCTCCTGACGTCGTCGATCGTGATTCTCGGAGCAGCTTCACAAGCCTCATGGCTCTATGCTGCCTCAAGATTCTAAGCCTGCCCACTGATTCTGCAATTTCCGCTGTCGTGGCTGGCGCATGGAACGAGTCATGTCGAGCCGGATGTAGGAATCAGGGTCGTTTCAATCCGCCCCTCAGCCGCGCCGTATATTTTTTACGAGTTGTGTGCCGGATCTGGTACGATCCACCACCTCGTACTTACCCATATCTGAGCATGTGTAATTATTCAGCGGCTTGCTCAGTAGTCGATGCGGGGGTGTCGGAGGAACAGCTTGTGGACGATCACGGTTCGAATAAACCGAGTGTTACTTCACTGGGCAGCGGCCTGATTGAGCGATGGCAAAATATCCCGCTCTACGGACGCATCGTGATTGCCTTGGTGCTTGGTGTCATCAGCGGGTTGCTGCTTGGTGGCCATGCAGCTTCGCTGGCGGTGCCGGGAAAATTGGTGTTGCGCCTGCTGGGTGCGCTTGCGCCGGCGTTGATCTTGGCGGCAATTGTGCACACATTCATGACGACGCAGCTGGGTGGGCCACTCGCGGCGCGGCTTCCCCGGTTATTACTGCTGAATACGCTGGTGGCGATTACGGTTGGGTTGACTGTTGCGAACGTGACCCACCCAGGGCAGGGGGGTGGACTTGCGCCGCCATCGGTATATGAGGAAACAACGAAGACTGCCAATCCTCTCGCCCTCTTCCTTGAGAATGTGCCCAAGAGTCTGCTGGGGCCGCTCGGTGATGATGGCAAGGTGATCGGTGTGATCTTTATTGCGGTGGCCTTTGGCATAGCGCTTCGTAAGGAACGGGAGCGTCCTCTTGGAACCGTAGGCCATTTTGTCGAACTCTTCCTGGAATCACTGATCAAGATTTTGCATTGGATCATTGCGGTCGTTCCGTTGGCGGTCTTTGGCATCGTCGCCAGCATCGTGGGGACGGAAGGGTTTGTACAGTTCAAAGCGCTGGGGATATTTGTCGTAAGTGTTCTGCTGGCGCTTGCGATTCAGGCAGCCTATTACCTGGTTCGTATCCGTTTTGGTTCGTGGGTGTCGCCCGGACAATTGCTGCGGGGTGGGCGCGATGCGCTGCTGATGGCTTTTTCCACGGCCAGCTCCACTGCCACGATGCCCGTAACCTACGCGTCGCTTAAAGATAAGGTGGGCTTGCGGGAGCAGTCCGCCAGTATGGGGGCGTTGGTTGGAGCGAATTTCAATAACGACGGCACGGCGCTTTACGAGGCGATGGCAGCGTTGTTCATCGCTCAGATGATCGGGATGGATCTGAGTGTTCAACAGCAACTGATGGTCGTGCTCACGAGCATTATCGCATCGGTCGGCGCCGCAGGCATTCCCGAAGCGGGTCTTGTGACGATAACCATGGTGTTTACTGCTGTTGGGTTGCCGGTCGAATACATTCCGGTCCTGCTCACGGTGGACTGGTTTCTCGATCGCTGCCGTACTGCGATCAACGTCATGGGCGATATGAACGTCAGTTGTTTGTTGGATGGGAAGCAGAAGGAGGGGGCCTAGCGGACTTCGGAAATGCCTAAAGACAGGCCTGTCCTCAGTGCATTGAAGAACTCTGCTCGAACCTGGGCCGTGGGTCGTTCGCAACCCCCGCGTTCGCGTAGCTCGTCGAAGAGCAAACGCTGTTCTGAGCGAGGACCTTACCCCTTGGCTATCTTTTGTTTGTGCTGGTGTGTCAGGGCTGCCCGCAGCTTTTCTTCCTGTTCCTTGCTGAGAGATGTCTTCAGAATTGTTCCTTCATACCGGGCGAAGCCTGTCAGTAGCTTGTCTTGGTCTGCATTCCTGATCAAGAGGAAGATCGCGGAAGTGCCTCGCTGGATCGTGCTACCTAAATCCTTGATGAACTGATCGGGAATCCCGTAGTCGCTTAAGAGGCTAAACTCACTGGCTCCCAAGGAGACCGCTCCGCCGCTGGCTCCACCTGCGAGGCTTCCCAACAGGCCTGCAAGGGGGTTAAAGAACAACAAACCTATCAATCCGCCCCATAACATGCCCAGGGCGACACCATGCTGGGTAGCACCCCCGAACACGTCAACGCACTGTTTCAGATGGACTTTGCCGTCCATATCGCGGATGACGATGACGGCATCTTCCAGGTCGAGGATATAATTCGATTCCATGGCGCGCAGTTCGTTGAGCACTCGATCGGCCGTGCTGGAGTCCTTAAATGCGATACAAACCAGTTCACTCATGATGTTCTCCTTGGAGCGGATAGGTCTCGCCACAACCGGTGGCGGCGAGGAATTCATCTAGTAGATTGGATCTTAGATAGCAGTAGGATTGTCCCTAGTGCAAGCTGGCCGTGTCAACTGCCTGAGGAGTTGGTCGGTATCCAGGCTCTCGCCCCTTGTTTTTCAGCGTCGCGTTCCCTTACTCTCGGCGGTTCCAGATTGAATAGGCGGACTATGTTACAAGCTGTTGGATTGAGCTGCCGTCGCGGGGAGCGCCGGCTCTTTTCCGATCTCAATGTGAAGGTTGAGCGGGGCAAACTGTTGGCGGTCGTAGGGGAGAACGGGAGCGGAAAGACCAGCTTGCTCCGTATCTTCTCGAGTTTGTTGCCCCCCGAGGAAGGTTCGGTGCGATGGGAGGGGCAGGAGATTCAGCAGCTGAAGGAACTCTATTCCGGGCAGCTAATGTATCTCGGTCATCTCAACGGAATCAAAGATGATCTCACAGCGGTTGAAAATTTGATGAGTTCGATGACACTCGCCGGGGAGCCCTGTTCGGAGAGTGGGGCTAAGGAGGCGCTAGAGGCGATCGGGCTGAAGCGACTGGTCCATCGGTTACCCTCCAAAGTGCTCTCGCAAGGACAAAAGCGCCGAGTGGCGTTGGCCCGGCTGTGGCTGTCGACGCGCCCGCTCTGGCTTTTGGACGAACCGTTCACGTCGCTTGATGCGGCATCAACCACGGTGGTGACCCAACGGCTTCATGCCCATTTGCAACGGGAGGGGTTGGTGGTCGTCGTCACCCATCAGGAGATTGCGCTTCCCACGGAGCGGCTGCAACAGCTGAGGCTGGCTGGATGAGTCACTCCAGTATGTGGGACTCGATCAGTGGAATCATCCGGCGGGACCTGCTGCTGGCCATGCGACGCTGGTCAGATGCCGCGATGTCGGTCTTTTTCCTGGTGATTGTCGTGAGCCTGTTCCCTTTGGGAGTCGGGCCCGAGCCGGCTGTCTTACGGACCATTGCCCCAGGTGTGCTGTGGGTCGCGGCCTTGTTGACATGTCTTTTGTCGCTTAGCCGCGTGTTTACCCCGGATTATCTGGACGGGGTGCTTGAACAAATGGTCCTGGTTCCTCAACCGTTGTCGCTCCTGGTGCTGGGGAAGGTTTTGGCCCACTGGGTGATCTCCGGGCTCCCCGTTGTGCTGCTTTCACCGCTTCTGGGATTACAGTTCGGCCTGGAGGGGGAGGCGCTGGGGGTACTGGTATTGTCGCTCTTGCTTGGGACGCCCACGTTGAGTATGATTGGTGCGATCGGCGCCGCGTTGGTCCTTGGCGTGCGGGGGAGTGGTCTACTGGTTGCCCTCCTGGTGCTCCCACTCTACGTTCCAGTCTTGATCTTCGGGGCCGGCGCCGTGACCAGCAGTATGGCTGGGACCGGCGGCGAAGCAAACTTGTCGCTGCTCGGCGCCTGTCTGGTGCTCTCGCTCTTTCTGGCACCCTGGGCCACGGCAGCGGCATTACGTATCGCTTTAGAGTAAAAAGGATTTCAAGGACGTGATTTGGTCGAAGTATTCAGCCCCTCAAGCGTTTTATCCCCTGGCAGGCCGCCTCATCCCCTGGTTTGCAGCGGTGGCCGTCATCTTGATGGTCGTTGGCCTCTATATGGGGTTCTTTGTGGCACCGACCGACTTTCAGCAGGGGGAATCCTATCGGATTATCTTTGTGCATGTTCCGGCTGCCTGGATGTCGATGTTTCTGTACGTGGTGATGGCCATCTGGGCCGGCGTCGGAATGGGGCTCAATGCCCGACTGTCCTTCATGATGGCGCAAGCGATCGCGCCTACCGGAGCGATGTTTACTTTTTTGGCCTTGTTGACCGGAGCCATGTGGGGGAAGCCCACCTGGGGAGCGTGGTGGGTCTGGGACGCTCGATTGACGTCGGAACTGATCCTCTTGTTCCAGTATGCGGGGGTCATGTTGCTCAGGACTTCGATCGATGACGTGCGCCGTGCAGATCGTTCAAGCGCGGTGTTTGCTCTGGTTGGGGTCGTCAATGTGCCGATCATCTATTATTCTGTTCAATGGTGGAACACCTTGCACCAAGGGGCTTCCGTGAGTATGGCGACGGGTTCGAAGATGGCGGCGACCATGCTGATGGCCATGCTCATTATGACGATCGCCTTTTGGATGTACAGTATCGCAGTGATCCTCGCCCGGGTCCGCTGTGTCATGGTTGAGCGGGAGTCTCTGCCGACTTGGGATGAAAAACCAGCGGCGATGCCTGAAGCCGTGGAGGCGCGCTGATGCAGTGGGGGAGCGCATCGGAGTTTTTTGCAATGGGAGGCTATGGCCTCTATGTCTGGACCTCGTTTCTCGCTACGGCTTTGTGCATGGCATGGGAAGTGCTGGCCCTGTGGCGACGACGGGCGGCGGCGCGCGCCGAGCAGCGTGCTGCGTTGTTAGGAGGCACGGATGAAACCGCGGCATAAACGGTTTGCATTTATCGGGTTGGGTCTCGTGGTAGTGGTTGTGGCCACTTGGCTGGTGATGAATGCATTGAAGAGTAATCTTTCGCTCTTTCACACGCCCACCGAGGTGGCAAACGGCGACGTGCCGAAAGGCCGACCCTTCCGGATCGGAGGGATGGTCGAAGACGGCAGCCTCAAGCGTGAGGGCGATGGTCTCACCGTCCACTTTGTGGTGACGGATACGGCGAAGCGCGTGCCCGTGACCTACAAGGGAATATTGCCGGACCTGTTCAAAGAAGGGAAAGGCGCCGTTGCGCAGGGTCAGTTGGCACCCGACGGCACCTTCGTGGCCAGTGAGGTGCTGGCGAAACACGATGAAAATTATATGCCGCCTGAAGCGGCTGCGGCGATGGCCAAGGCGAAGGCTTCCGGGGCCCAGCAAAGCAAATCGCTCGTGGTTCCTGAAGGCAGGAAAGATTCACTATGATTCCAGAGATCGGTCATTTTGCGTTGATTCTTGCACTGTGCGTTGCCGTGGTGCAGGGCATTCTTCCTATCTACGGTGCGGCGGTCGGGAACTCGGCGTTGATGGCCGTGGCCAAGCCGGCTGCCCGAGGGCAGTTTTTCCTGGTGCTCACCGCGTTCGGTTGTCTTGCGTACGCCTTTGCTGAGAAGGATTTCTCTGTCCTCTACGTTGCGGCCACAAGTAACTCTCAGCTCCCGCTCCATTATCGTCTGGCGGCTATCTGGGGTGCGCATGAAGGGTCGCTGCTCTTATGGACCTTCATTCTGACCATCTGGATGTTTGCGGTCACGCTGTTCTCCGCTCATCTTCCCGAGTCCACGCGATCTCGTATTCTCGGCGTGATGGGCCTCGTCAGTATCGGATTTCTTTTGTTCATGCTGACAGTGTCCAACCCATTCGAGCGGCTGATTCCTGCGGCTGCTGAGGGCCGCGACTTGAATCCGCTCTTGCAGGATCCAGGCATGGTGATCCATCCACCGATGCTATACATGGGGTATGTCGGGTTCTCAGTGGCCTTTGCCTTTGCCATTGCCGCCTTGTTGGGCGGAAATCTCGATGCAGCGTGGGCCCGCTGGTCTCGCCCATGGACGACTGTCGCGTGGTGCTTTCTGACGGTTGGCATTGCGATGGGCAGTGGCTGGGCCTATTACGAGTTGGGCTGGGGTGGGTGGTGGTTCTGGGATCCGGTTGAGAATGCGTCGTTCATGCCGTGGTTAGCCGGCACGGCCTTGGTGCACTCGCTAGCCGTCACCGACAAGCGAGGTGGGTTCAAGGTCTGGACCGTTCTGCTCGCCATCATGGCATTTTCGTTGAGTCTTCTTGGGACATTCCTCGTTCGGTCCGGTGTGCTGACGTCCGTGCATGCCTTTGCCACAGATCCTAAGCGCGGCATGTTCATTTTGGTGTTCTTAGCTGTCGTCATCGGTGGGTCGCTTGCGCTCTATGCTTGGCGGGCACCGCGTGTCGGATTGGGAGGCAGTTTCGCATCAGTGTCGCGTGAAGGGATGTTGCTCGCGAACAATGTGCTGCTGGTGGCGGCAATGGGCTCGGTGCTGTTAGGAACGCTCTACCCCTTGTTCTTGGATGCGCTGGACCTCGGAAAAATCTCCGTCGGGCCGCCGTATTTCGACTCGGTGTTTGTTCCGTTGATGGCTCCGGCAATTTTCTTGATGGGAATCGGTCCCCTTGCTCAGTGGAAAAAAGCCAGTGTGCCAGACCTGACTAAGCGCCTGCGGTGGGCGTTCGGTGTGAGTGTTGTCACGGCGATCACATTGCCGATTGCCATGGGCAATTGGACGCCCTTGCTCAGTCTTGGCCTCTTGCTAGCGATTTGGATCTTCACCACGACCGTGGTGTCGTTACGAGAACGGTTGACGCATGTCAGCGGCGATAGCTTCATGGGGCGGTTAGCATCTGTCCCTAGATCCTACTGGGGGATGATTGTGGCGCATTGCGGCATCGCGGTCTTTATCGTCGGGGTGACGATGGTGAAGGGGTTTGAGACGGAAAAAGATGTGCGGATGAACGTTGGAGAAACGGCGACGATCAATGACTACACGTTCCGATTCGATGGCGCACAGGATGTTGTTGGCCCGAATTACACCGCGGCTCGTGGGAGCTTCTCGGTGAGTCGTGATGGCCGAGAGGCGACGGTTCTCTATCCTGAAAAACGGCGGTATACGGCTCAGAATCAGATCATGACGGAAGCGGCGATCGATCCCGGGTTGTTACGGGATCTGTATGTGTCGTTGGGGGAGCCGCTTGATGACGGAGCCTGGAGCGTGCGGCTCTACCATAAGCCGTTTATTGACTGGATTTGGGGCGGATGCTTTATTATGGCCCTTGGTGGAGTGCTCGCCATCAGTGATCGCCGGTATCGTATCGCTTGGCGTCGGCAAGAGCAAGATGTGCCTGCGTCCAATCGAGCGGCAAGGCGAAAAGTGGCATGAACCGATTTCTCCTGCCGCTGTCCATTTTTATTGTCGTCCTTGTGTTTCTCGGGATTGGGCTGAAGCTCAATCCTCGAGAAATTCCCTCTCCCCTCGTCGGGAAGGCCGCGCCGGATTTTTCTCAACCACAGCTGCTTGAGCCAACCAAAGTATTTTCGCCGGCGGATATGAAGGGGAAGGTCTGGTTGCTCAACTTTTGGGCTTCGTGGTGTAGCGGGTGCAAGACGGAGCATCCGGTCCTCATGGATCTGGCGAAGTCCGGTGAAGTTCCGATCTACGGCATGGATTATAAGGATCAACGGGATGAAGCGATGACCTGGTTGAGCCGGTGGGGCAATCCCTATCCTGTCGTGGGCGTGGATGACGCCGGCCGGGTCGGGATCAACTACGGAGTGTACGGAGTCCCAGAGACTTACGTCATCGACAAACAAGGCGTCATTCAGTACAAGCAAATTGGTCCATTGGATTCTGAAACCGTTGAGAAGAAGATCATTCCCCTCGTTAAGCAGCTTGAAGCACAATGAACATAAAATGGATCGTACTTATCGGCCTCTTGTTCCTGTCCGGGCCAGTATGG
Organism: Nitrospira sp. UW-LDO-01; assembly: GCA_002254365.1. GTDB lineage: Bacteria > Nitrospirota > Nitrospiria > Nitrospirales > Nitrospiraceae > Nitrospira_D. The sequence continues at coordinate 14,435 of NIUT01000079.1, read as the reverse complement.
GCTGGTGAAGCCAGGCCGTTGGCTGATGACCCGGCGAATGAAGCACGATTGAAACATCTTGCCGTCGAACTGCGCTGCCTGGTGTGCCAGAACCAGACTCTGGCCGATTCCAATGCCCCGCTTGCCGAAGATCTGCGTCGAGAAGTGCGGGAAATGATCGCGAAGAACATGAGCGATCAGGAGATCATCGAATTTCTGACGGCACGGTACGGCGACTTTGTCCTGTATCGGCCGCCACTCAAAGCCTCGACGACACTTCTGTGGGTCGGGCCGTTTCTCTTGGTGATCGTTGGCGCAACCGCGTTGATCATCACGCTACGGCGTCGGGCTGGCAAAGTGGTCGATGTGCCGGTCACGGAAGATGAGCATCGACGGGTCGAGCAGTTGTTGACTGAAGGAGGAAAGCGTCCATGACGGTAACATTTTGGTCTATCGTGTCCGCCATGACTCTTGCCGTTTTGGGACTTGTCTTGCGCCCGCTGTTCATGCGTCAGCCGACCGTGACGAACGATCAGGAGAAGAAACTCCCGGTGTATCGGCAGCAGTTTTCTGAGCTGGAACAAGATCTTGCCAACGGTTTGCTGACTGATGACCAGTATCAGGCTGCGCGGAGCGAACTGGAGCGCCGTGTACTCGAAGAGACCGGTTCCACTGACGCTTCAACGGTGACTACGGGAGGATTTGTGAATCTTCGACTTGTGGCGCTTTCATTAGCGATGATTATTCCCGCGTCTAGCGGTGTCCTCTATTGGACGTTGGGAAATCCGGCTGCTATGACCCATCCAGCGGTGTCCGCTGCCTTGCAAGGCGGCCCCGGTGGCGATGGGCAGATGGCGGAAGGTTTGAACCAGCTTATCGAGCAATTGCGAAAAAAATTAGAGCAGAATCCGAACGATGGAGTCGGATGGGGACTGCTTGCCCGATCCTATATGGCAATGGAGCGGTACGCGGATGCAGTGCCGATTTTTGAAAGGGCGACAAAGCTTGATCCCGACAATGCGGGTCTTCTAGCCGACTATGCCGATGCCCTCGCCGTACACCAGGGGCGTAAGCTTGAGGGGAGGCCGGAAACCCTGATCCAAAAGGCGTTGAAGCTTGACCCCCACAACGTCAAGGCCCTGATGTTATCAGGGACGATTGCGTACAACCGGAAAGACTTTGCACGTGCAGCGAAGGAATGGGAGGAGGCCCATACCTATCTTCCTTCTGATGATCAAGAATCGTCTGATCAGCTCAAGGCCAGTATTGCTGAAGCGAAACGGCGAATGGGTGGTGGTCCGAGCATGAATATGCTGGTGGCGAATCCACCAATGGAACAGGCAAAGCCGGCCAAGCCGACGGCGCAATCCGGTCAGTCTCGCGCAATTACAGGAAAGGTGATTCTGGGGCCGAATCTGGCGAACAAGGCGTCTCTGCCGGATACGCTGTTCGTATTTGCCAAGGATGTGGCTGGCCCACCGATGCCGGTGTCTATCGTGAGGGCGTCGAAAAAGGACCTTCCATTTACGTTCAGGCTGGATGATTCTACCAGCCCCATGCCATCGAGAAAATTGTCGGATATCGACACCGTTGTCATCGTAGCGCGTTTATCGAAATCCGGGAAAGCCATGCCGGAGAGTGGGGATTTGGAAGGAATGAGTCAGCCGATCAAGCCAGGCGCTGAAAATATTACGGTCGTCATTGATCGGGAACGGCCGTAACCGAAGTGGAATCCTTATGGTTTTAATGAAGAAATCTGCGAGGTTCTCTGATTGTGACGCATGAAAATTTCTTGACACTCGGATGGGGCTGAGCTATATTTCGCCGCCATTCTATTTCTAATCTTGCGCAATAGAAGTAAGTAAATACAAGTGTGCAATGAGTGAGTGTTTGTTGAAGGACAGAGCGCACTGGCCATCAAACGGAAGGAGTCGAGCTGTGACGGTAAAACACCTGGTGAAGTATGCGCTGGTGGTCTGCGGCGTGTTGGCGGCAGTCCAGGCGCAGGCAAGTTTTCCCACCGTGCCGAAGGAAACCTACGAGGCGTTGAAGATTGATCGATCAGCCTCGCCGAAGGAGCTGTACGAAGCGCTTTTGAAGCGGTACCTGGATCCGGTCCAAGGGGTCGGGAAGGGGAAATATGGCGACTATTGGCAACCGGTGTCCTTTAGCCGCTATTTTGACCCGCACACCTTCTATAAGCCGCCGCAAGCAGTGAAGGAAGTGGCGAGCCGTGAGCAGTGCGTGAAGTGTCATACCGATGAGTCTCCAGGCTGGGTGGCGGCGTGGAAGAAGAGCACCCACGCGAACCTGGATAAGATTCGCAAGCTGACCCCGAAGGACGATACCTTCTATAAGAAGGCGAAGCTGGAGGCTGTGGAAGAGAATCTGCGGTCACTTGGAAAGTTGGGCAAAGGCGAGAAGTTGAAGGAAGTGGGCTGTATCGATTGCCACTTCGACATCAATACGAAGAACAAGGCGGATCACCGCAAAGATATCAAGATTGCCACAGCCGACACCTGCGGTGCCTGCCACTTGCAGGAGTTTGCAGAGCGCGAGTCGGAGCGGGATACGATCACCTGGCCAAAGGATCAGTGGCCCAAGGGTCGTCCGTCTCACGCGTTGGACTACAAGGCCAACGTGGAAGTGGAAGTCTATGCGGGCATGCCGCAGCGCGAAATTGCGGACGGCTGCACGGGCTGCCACGTCAATCAGAACAAGTGCGATACCTGTCATGCCCGTCATGACTTCAATGTGGCGGAATCCCGGAAGCCGGAAGTTTGCGCCCAGTGTCACAGCGGCGCGGACCACAACAACTGGGAAGCCTACAGCCTGTCGAAGCACGGGTTGAAGTATCAACGGGATAAAGACAAGTGGAACTTCAATGTTCCGATTAAAGAAGCTATGGCCAAGGGGGCCGAGACTGCGCCGACGTGCCAATACTGCCACATGGAGTATCAAGGCAAGATCGCACACAACATCGTGCGGAAAGTGCGCTGGGCCAACTATCCCTTCGTGCCAGGAATTCGTGAGAACATCAAGACAGACTGGGCCGAGAAGCGCAATGATGCCTGGGTGAAGACCTGCACTAATTGCCACTCGGAAACCTATGCCCGAGCCTGGATGGAGTTCATGGACAACGGGACTTTCTCTGGCTTGGAAAAGTACGATGAAGCGCATCACGTGGTGGAAGAGCAGTACAAGGCAGGCTTATTGACCGGTCAGAAGACCAACCGACCGGCGCCACCGGCACCGGAGACTGATGGCTTCGAGAAGTTCTTCCAGATCTATTGGTCGAAGGGGAACAACCCAGCGGCCAATGAGTTGCGGTTGTTTGAAATGGCGGAAGACCACTTAGTGCAGTTGCACGTGAGCTTGGCACACCAGTATTGGGGCTATACCTATACGGTGGGTTGGGCCGCGATGAACCGGGCCTATGTGGAAATCATGGATGATGACACGCGCCTGAAGGAGAAGTTGGACCTGCAAGCGCGGGTGGCCAAGTTGGAAGGCCATATGAAGAGCAGTCTGCTAGATCTCGACAGCGAGACCGGCAAGATCTCCCTGGGCGGCATCGGCGGGGGCATGATGCTGGCGGGGACGCTCGCGCTCGCCGGATGGCGGCGGAACAAGAAGTAGTCAGTTGGGTACGTCGTCCCTGAGTGAACCGGTGTCACATCCCTCAGGGGCACAGAAGATCCTCCCGTCACTAGGACTCCTCTTAGTGACGGGAGGTCTTGTTTTACTTGGATGGTTTTCCTACCTCTGGTTTAAACCAGCCCCCGTTCCCTACAGTTATCAGCTTGTTGATGAAGGGGGGGTATCTAAGTTCCCAAACCTTCCGCTAGAAGCCTGGCCGGATTTAAAGATCAGTAAATATGAGCTACGAGTTCAGTCTGTTGAAAAGCCGATTGCCGTTGCCTATCGTGCTATGAGGGCCAATGGTAATTCGATCCTGTTGAACTGGGAAGGTTTGGTCTCCGAGCCGATCGGGTTTATGGGGGGAGAGCTCGCCGAGCTGGTCACTATTGGCACCGATCTCACACAACATGTTCCCAAAGATGGTCTGGTCTTAGCCTGGTGGGACATTTCTCGGCAGCTCCATTTGTTGTCTGAGCGAGAAACGCTGTTTAAGTCCCATCTCGGACAGCCGCTGATCACCCCCTCGTATTGGAAAGATCGTACGCCTATTATTATCGAGTACGAGCAACAGTTTTGGGGTGACCGGGGATCTGCGGAGGAAGAGCAAAAGTTTCAACAATTTGTTGATGCGCTTTCATCAGAGCCCACAAAAGGGGCTGCGATGCTTCGCGAATTGGCTGGTGTCAGAGAATCTTATATCGTGGTTCATCCAACCGATCTTTATAAAGTCGGTCTTCTGCGGCCGGATCGCATGGAAATTGCTTTCAAGGATTTTCCCCTTACCGGAAACGTTCATGGGCTGGCCAATCAGGTGAAAGCCTGGATGAAGGAGTATGGCTATGACACCTATACACTTCAGTCGCTTTCTGAAAAAGTTGTACGTGCCTATTTCCTCAACCAGAATAAGAACGGCAAAATTTTACTTGCTCAAATGTTGCCGCTGATGAATTCAACGCCCATTGACTTTGAAGCGTTGCAACTTGTCCATAAGCATGGCGGCTATTGGGTGTATAAAATTCCGGCTGCTCACAATCCTTCCTGAGTCTTATAATCGAAAATATCAGGCTAGCAGTTCTGAATTTGCTCATGGTAAACTGGCCGCGTCGGAGGCGCGGAGTAAAAGAAGTGTTGTACAATTATATTGTTTGGTATCGGGGTAGCAATCAACGGGTGCGTATTCCTATATCTATCGGAAAGGAGATGCCGTGAATTACCGCATTTTATCTGGATTGGCCGCTGCAGCGGTATTCCTTATCATGGCTGGGACAGCCTCAGCCGACGGGACGTTCGAGGGTAGGAAGAAATGCTTTAACTGCCACAAAGGCGAGGGAGAGGCTTGGGAGAAGACCTTGCATGGGAAGGCAATGGAGTCGCTCAAGCCCAGCAGAGGTAAGAAGAAGGATGAGGCGATGGTCAAGGCCAAGCTTGATCCTAAAAAGGACTATACAAAAGACAAAGATTGTGTTGGATGCCACGTCGATGGGTTCGGTAAGGAAGGTGGCTACGTCATCGAAGAGCCTGAGAAATTCTTAACCGGCGTTGGGTGCGAATCCTGTCACGGGGCAGGAAGTGACTACCGTAAGATTCACCGGAAAGCTGGTGAAGCCTACGAGAAGTCGCAGAAAACCACAGAGCGTGCCAATCTAGTTGAGGCCGGGCAGGATTTTGAGTTTCAAGAAAAGTGTAACGCCTGCCACTTGAATTATGAAGGGTCGCCGTGGAAGGGTGCGAAGAAACCCTATACTCCGTTCACACCGACCGTCGACAAGAAATACTCGTTTGATTTTGAGAAGTATGTGCGAGACGACAAGGCGATGCATACGCATTTCAAGCTTGAAGGGACGTTCACTGGGCCTCCCATGCCGAAGTTCCATGAGGAATTCCAAAAGAACGCCAAGCCACCGGTGAAGTCTGATAAGGGTGGGGATGAATAACAATGCCAAAGCTCGGAACCTTAATAGCTGGAGCGGTTCTGGGGATAGGGTTCATCACTGTAGTCTTCGGCGGTGAAGCAGCTATCTCTAGGACCGAGTTTTGTATCAGTTGTCACTCTGAGATCTATCCCTATGAGGAGTTGAAGAAGTCCTCACATTGGGGGGCCATTGGTATGGATCCGGGTTGTAAGGACTGCCATGTCCCGCAGGGATTATCTAACTTCCATAAAGCAGTATGGACGCACGTGGTGGATGGAGTTCCATTCCTGATCAAGGAATTCACCACCGACTACTCGACTATCGAAAAGTTCAATGAGCATAGGCCGGAAGCTGCCTTCCGTGCACGGATGAAGCTCAAGGAGTGGGATAGTCTCACGTGTAGGGCTTGTCATAAGAATACCAAGCCGCCGGGAGCATCAGCCAAGGCTGCGCATGCAAAAATGCAAAGCGAAGGAGCCACCTGTATCGATTGTCACCAAAATCTGGTACATAAAAAGGTTCCCGAGCATGATCTCAATGCAAGTCTTGCTCAGGGGAAGCCGGTGATCAAGGAAGTGAAAAAGAAGGCAGACGACGACGAGGACGAGAAGGATTAAGGTTGTCCAAGCCTTCCATTGTGGAGTGCTGTCACAAGGCCGTACATCGTGATTGATGTACGGCCTTGTGCTTTTGTGCGGCGAAATATGTGGCCCGGTGAGGGGTCTTACTTTTCTGGTCCTTTCAACCGGGGCGCCGTATTTTCTGGTGCTCCAGTCAGGGCCCGCTGCCTGAGTTTGTCCCGCCATCGAGACGAGAGGGCTTCGCAATCAGCCAGGTCCTGTGCGGCTTGTCGATCTTTGACGAGGTGGTGCATCACCTGATTTGCAGTTGACACGGTCCAGCGTGGATAGGGACGTTCTTGAAGGACAAGATTCTTCTCTGCCTGAACGGGGCCCTCCTTGAGGACGCGAAAATACCATCCGGTGCGACCTGTTTCCTGGACCTGCACGGCCAGGTCCTGGATCCTCCAATAGCGAGCTAATTTCCAGCAGGGTTGTCGAGGCTGAGAGATTTGTACTATGGCCTCTCCAAGTTGAAAGATGTCACCGATGCACACCTGCTGTTCCAGTAGGCCTTCTATAGTAAAATTCTCCCCAAAGCCTCCCATGGGGAGATTCGTTAACCCGAGTATTTGGCCCCAATAGGAATAATGCTCGTGCGGATAGACGTTGACGGCTTTGTCCTTACCCCCATGATTGATGAGATCAGCTTGCCCATCACCCGTGAGATTGAGTGTCCCCAACCAAATGGATTCATCGGTGGACTTCTTGAAGAAGCCGGTCGTCCATTCTTGATGTGAACCAGACTGATCCGTAAAACCTGCTGAGGTCATACGCTGTGGGAGGCCAACCTGTAAGGAGATCACTCTAGCGCTGAAATCCGCGTTCACAACAGGCACCTCATTCGGAGTATGTTTCATGTCAGAATGATTGAGGGGGTGGCTCTGACTGGTTCACAATTCGCCGATCCTCTTCAAGCCCCATCCGGACTTGTACCAATGAGCGAGCCATTTCATGCCTCGTAAGGTTGGTCCGGCTCCTCCGATAGCGACAGCATCGACGAGACAGTACCAAGCCCCGGCGCCGCTCGGGGGATTTCCCTGCGGCCATCCCAAGAGAGGATCGATGGTGGCCCATTCCCAGGCCCCAACTGCTGTGCCAATTAATTCAAGCCAGGTCGTGATAAAAAAAGCTGCCAGGTAGACCATCGGTGAACGACCGATGAGCAGCCAGACCAAAAAAATTCCAAACAACAAGGCTCCAACCCAATCCCCACGATTTGGATAGCCACTGACTCCCCACAGCGACCAGGTGCCCCAGACGGCGATGACAAACAGGGCAATTTTCCCAGGGTGTCGTACAAACAAGGCTGATCGTGCTAGCGCTACGGCTGTCAGATAGACCATCCCATGTCCTGGTGGGACATAGGCGGGTACATTTTCAAAGCGGTAGGTGTAGCCACCCATGTAAATAGAGGCGAAGTGCTCACCAATGGTGGCAAAGAGGACCGCAATAGCAACCTGTGTTCTCGTCTCCCGATTCTCTCCAATCAATAAGGTCACGAGAAAGATCCATGCACACACTCCGAGGAGTTGTTGGCGTTCAACGCTGGCACTGATCTCCATGACACAGCTTATTGCCACGCTGAAGAAGGTAAAGGCGGCAATCGCGTAATCCCTTACTCGGTGGCTATCGAGCGTAGTAGAGCCAGGGAAATGGCGGACGGCGACTTGGCTAACAGAACGAATCCAGCGTGATGAGGCGAGAAGAGCTGATGGGGCATCCATGTGTCTTACGATGTCTTTGGGGAGAGGACACTGCTGTGAGTTGTGCCCCTATATACTGTCTCGTTGAGCGTCAATTCGAATGATTTTTATCATACAGGAGCCGGAAAAGGTGGGCAAGTTTGTGAGCCGTCGGCGTTACTAAACGGCTAGTGATGGGCTATGGGTAAACCAATATTGGCATGGACGCCTACCTCAGCCATCCCTCGTCTTGGATCTTCCGTAACGCAACTGAAGCGGTGGCCACTGTTCAAAACAAACAGGTGCCTACCGCTTGATCTGCTCGGCAAGAAAGCGTTCCAGTCCAATTTGGTCGATGGTTCGGAGTCTTGTCTCGAACCAATCAATATGTCCTTCCGTATCCTCAAGCATGTGCTCCAGCAGATGTCTCGTGGTGAAATCGCCGACTGTGGCACAGTGTGCAATGCCCTTGCGAAGCAATTCGACGTCTTCGCGTTCAAATTCAAGATCAGCCCGAAATAACGCCACGACATCCTTCCCCTGCGTCACAGATTCAAGACGTTCCATTTCCGGGGTGCCGTCCAAGTATAGGATATGATGGACGAGTCCTGCCGAGTGCTGCATTTCGTCGTTCGCGAGATGGCTGTAATACTCATGAAGTCGTTCATATCCCCAGTTTTTACAGAGCCCCGCATGCAACAGGTACTGATGTATGGCGGTCAGCTCGGCAGTGAGCACGTGATTGAGTTGTTCCAGGACCCCTTCTTTGGCCTTCATGATCTCCCTCAAGATTCGTGTTTAATCTGTTCAGCGAGGTAATTCTCAAGCCCCACCTGTTTGATTGTTTCCAGCTGAGTTTCGATCCAGTCGATATGCGCATCGACGTCCTTCGCCATGTCTTCCAGCATGTGTCGAGTCGTGAAGTCCGTTGCTTTTGTGCAATGGACGATTCCCTCACTCAGCAGAGCCAGCATCTCCTGTTCCGCCTTCAAGTCTAACTTGAGTTGCTCTGCGACGGTCTCACCGACTTGGACCGTGTTCATGCGCTGCACATTCGGGACCCCTTCCAAATAAAGGATATGACCGATAAGTTCATCGGCATCCTTCATTTCGTCAATACTTCGTTCTCGCACTTTGCGATGGAGCCGTTCATAGCCCCAGTTCTCACACATCTTGGCATGAACGAAGTACTGATTAATGGCCGTCAGGTCTGCGGTCAAAATCTTATTTAAAATGGTGATGACCCCGTCTTTTGCTTTCATGGTGCATGCCCTCCTGTTCGTGTCAGCCACGCCGTCCGTTCTCATTATCAGCACGTCTCAGCGTTGCCGTCAACCCAAGGAATAGATACATTTCGAGTTTGTCTCTCAGTGTCGATGAAATGAGTTCTCAGTATTGCGAGCGGCTGTGTGTGCGGCAAGGGCCTGGTTGATGGGTGAATGGAGTACTTCCGGAGAAAGAATTGGAAAGTAATGAGAGTCTGAAAGGACAAGTACGGAGGTGTGCGGATGCAGCTTTTTTCAAATGGAGCGTACGCTTCTAGGCCACTCACTCAGTGGCGCCGCGGAATCCAAGCTCCGCCAGCATGTAATTGTGCCACCATCGAGTACTTGAAAGAGTCGTTTGCGGGGTGGTACATTTTTCAGATCCCAATTGCCTAGAATATTAAACGGTAACTATTTAAGTTATGATAAAGCAAATAAGACGCGTTGGTGTGCCTCTCTTGATCCTTGCGATCTCAGTCGTTTCCAGCCCTGGGCTCGTTGCTGCGCACGGCAATGTATCCATCGAGGAGGATATCTGCGTACGCAAGGTCGGTGGGAATCTGGTGCACTTGAGCGCCTACCAACCGCAGATCGAGCCAAAGGCTGAGTATTGTACGGACATTCCGGATGTCGGTGATACCTTCCTGGTGGTGGATCTTGTCGATCCTGGGCTCCGTACAGTCCCTGTAGGAGTCAGGATCATTCGCGGCGTCAATGAAAATGAGCAAGACGAAGCCAAGACGGTGGCGTATTGGAAACCGGTCTCTCATCCAGATGGGATTCTGAGGGGAGAAGCACGGTTGGAGAAGGGCCTCTACAAGTTAATTATTACGGCAGAGGGCCTGAGCCCTTCGGCGTATTTACTGCGAGTGCAACAGGTTGACTACTCGAAGCTGGGACGTTCGGCACTAGGGCCACTGGCGTTGTTACTGGTGCTTGGTGTGGTGGGGTATGAACTTTCGAAGTCGAGCCGAATGCGAAATTGGTGGGCGTCCCGTCGGCGTTCATGAAGAGCTGGACAAGCAATGGAGATCTTATGCAGTCACTTCACTTTTCCACAGAGGGATCATTTATGAGGCCTTTCGTCTATTTTAAGCTGGCAATTGCATGTGTGGTAGGTGCCCTGAGCGTCTTTGGTTCCACGCAGGTCTACGCTCACGGCGGACTGGCCATGGCTGAAGACATGTGTAAACTCACGGTTGGTCCATACATGATGCACTTCAGTGGATACCAGCCGGAGAATACGCAGCAGAAGCAGTTCTGTGAAGACATCCCTGCAATTGGGCACACCATCGTCGTGCTTGATTATATTGAACAAGAACTTCGCACCCTTCCTGCTGAAGTCCGGATTATCAAAGACACCGGGTCGGAAGACAACCTTGAGGCTGACACCGTTTTTCATCTTCCGGCAAAAGTCTACGCGAATGGTTCTATTGACTTTAATCACACCTTTGAGCAGCCCGGGAAATTTGTCGGCATCGTGAAGGTAGGGGAAAAGGGAGAGCATGTTTCAAAATTCCCGTTTTCGGTTGGGGAGCCGAAGTCATTTTTGAAATACCTAAACATTTATATGGTTCCCGTGGCGGCTGTGCTCATTGTTGGAGCCATTGTGTTTTTCATGCGGGATCGCGGAAAGCCTTCCCAGATCGCGGCGTCCTAATAGCGAGCAGTATCGATGGCGCAAGCATTCGATTGTAAGGAAAGAAGAGGTTCTACGATGTTTTCTTACGTTCTGGTTCGTGCCTGGATCTGTTGTCTCTTCCTGCTGGTCGCAGCGCCGTTTCCGGCGATGGCCCAACATGGACATGAATTAGCGGCCGACACCTGTGTGCTCCATGTCGGTCCTTATAAGATGTATTTCCATACCTATCTGCCGGATATGTATTACGATCGGCAATTTTGTCAGGAGCTTCCCGCTATTGGGAATGCGGTCCTGGTTCTGGATTTTGTGGAACATGAACTCCGTTCTGTCCCGGTTGAGGTGAGAGTGGTCACCGATACAGGTTCAGAAGAGAACCTCGAGGCTTCGACGATTGCGCACCTTCCGGCCAAGGTATATCCAACCGGCTCGATTGACGTGAAGTACAATTTTGACAAGCCCGGAAAATTCGTTGGTCTTGTTTCGGTCGGTGAGAAACTGGAGCATGTTTCTCGGTTTTCATTTTCAGTGGGGGAAACAGGAGCGGTTTCACACCTGATGCACTATATCACGGTCTTTATACCGGTTTTGGTAGGGCTTATTATCGCGGTGTATTATACCTTTCGTGATCGTCGGAAGCCGTCACAAGCCACTGTCTCGTAGGCACCGCATCATGATCAGAATCGCTGATCTGAATGACTCACGATGCTGAATATTCTTCGGAACCACAAGGGGGCAGGCGGAAGGCTGATGATCACATCATTGAATAAGCGTAAGACTCTATGGGCCTCTTTTTCTCTCGTGGCGGCGTTGGCTTTAGGAATGCCAGCGGCCCCAGCACTCGCCCATTCAATGTTGGTGAAGGCAGAGCCGGCTCGACGGGCGGTTCTTACGAAGTCGCCTAGTCAGGTGCGTTTGTGGTTCAACGAAAAGATTGAAGGGGACTATGCGTCGTTGGTCGTTCTGGACGACAAAAAGCATTCGATCACCGATATCAAGCCGACTCTCGCATCTGATGATCCTAAATCAATCATCCTGCCGTTGCCCGAATTAGTCCCTGGTAAATACTCCATCAAGTTTCGCGTCCTCTCGGTAGATGGGCATGTCGTCGAATCGTCTTTCGACTTCACGGTGAAGGGCGAAGCACAAAAGAAATGATCGAGTTGGCTGGTGCGCTGTTTCGCGGTCTGCAGCTAGTATCCTCGATGCTGCTGATTGGTGGCTGTGTGTTTTTGGCCATCGCCGGGCAGCAAGGGTCTACGCGTGGGCCCTCATGGCAGACTCGTCTGCTCAAGACCTTCCCGTGGCTGGCTATCACCCTTCTCGTCGGTTTATTCGGCCTCCTCGCTACCACGACAGCCCAAGCGACTGGGGTTTCTGCCAATGCATGGAACCTCCAAGCCTGGACGGACTTTTTGCAGAAGACGCGGGTCGGATTTATTTGGATCCTGCGAGCAGCGAGTGCGCTCGCCGTCCTTGCGATGGTTCTCTATATTCGGATGTCGCCTCCAGCGGAATGGCGATACATCATGGGGGCAGTCGTCGCAGCATTACCCCTGGCTCTGGGTTCTCTCGCGAGTCATTCCGCAGCCGAGGAGCAAGCAGTCTTCGCCACGGTGACCTATGCCCTGCATCTTATCGGCGCCAGCGTCTGGTTTGGCGGGCTTCCGGCTGTCATCCTCGTTGCCGCTACTGCGGCGCCGGGCCCGGTGAGCGAAGGATCCCGTGCCGGTGAGGTGTTGAACAGATTTTCAGCATTGGCCCTATATACGATGGTGACCATCGTCGTCTCGGGCCTTGTGGTGGCGAATCTCATGATCGACACCAATTTCGCCGGCCTGGTTGCGACCGCCTATGGTTGGCTTCTCATCACGAAGTTGACGTTGCTGGCGATCATTCTTTCGATCGCCTCACGCGCAAGGTCAGTGTGGGTGCCGGCATTGAACCAGAGTCCTGATATAGCCGCAGCCGGCGGACAGAAACTCCAGACGTGGGTGAAAATCGAGTTCAGTCTGGCTATCTTGCTGGTCATCGTCGCAACGGTGCTGGCCAATGCCGTACCGGCCAAGCACGATGTCATCGATAATTGGCCCTATCCGTTCCGTTTTTCAATCGACGCCAATTGGGTCGATCCGCTTGTGCGCACGATCGTACTGACCGGCATCGTGTTCCTGATCACGGCCGGAATCGCGGTCGTTCTCGGTCGCAGGAAACAGTGGGGAACCTCGTGGCGAATCGCTATTCCGGCAGTGCTGGGAATTCTTGGCCTTGGTGCGACGCTCTATCCCCTTTCCGTGCAATCGTACCCGGAGACCTATCGGAAAACTCCGGTCCCATTCGACGCCATCTCGATTGCCAATGGGGTTGACCTCTTCACGGCGAACTGTATTCCTTGCCATGGGCCTCAGGCTAAAGGAAATGGTGTATTGGCGAAAGCGTTACCGAAGCAACCGGTCGATCTTCTTACGGAACCTCATACAGCCATGCACACGGCTGGGGATTTCTTTCATTGGCTCACCTATGGACGATTCAATGGCGTCATGCCTGCCTTTGGCGAGAAGCTTTCCGAAGAAGACCGTTGGGATCTGCTGAACTTTCTCCATGCCAATAACCGGGGCTATCAATCGAGAATCATCACGCCTCGTGTTCTGCCTGAACAGCCCTTTCTGGCGACGCCGAACTTCTCGTACACCGCGCACGACGGTTCAAGCGGGACACTGAAAGATTTCCGCGGCAAGCAAGACTTATTGCTCGTCCTCTTTTCTTTGCCGGAATCGCGCGAGCGGCTTGAGCAACTTCGTTCTATTGCGGCCGAAATTGCGAAGAATAATACGGCCATGTTGGCTGTCCCCATGGCAGACTTGTCTCCCGATGAATTGGCTGTGGTCGTGCGGGATATGCCTTTCCCGATCGTGACGCAGGGGGCGCGCGAGATCTCCAGCAGTTATGTGCTATTCCGGAGGACGCTCTCGCTTCCCGACTTATTTGGAGAAGGGACGAGACCGAAGCACATTGAGTTTCTTTTTGACCGCTTTGGATACCTACGAGCTAGGTGGATCCCTCAGGGCGATGGGGCTGGTTGGGTGGACGTTGCCCTTCTGACACAACAAATTACACAGCTCAATCAGGAGCGAGAAATTCTACCACCACCCGGCGATCATGTTCATTGATCGCCGCCTTCTGCAAGTTCTTGAACGAGTCAGGTGTTCTTTCGTTCATATCCGTCACCCCTACCAATGAGTCATCTTGACTTCATCGATTCTAGAGGAGTATACCTCTGCCACCTGACTAAGGTCCTTATGGGAGCTGTAGCGATGGGGCTTGGTTAGTGTTCTTCATGATATCTTCATGATATTTTGCTTGACTCATCTTAAAGCTTTGTCGGATACTTGCGGACCTTTTGCGGGCTCCACTCTGAAGTTTTATACAGTGCCTGTGCTGGGGGTTGTGTGTTTGGACTATGGTAATCAGTAGTTGCACGTTTTCATTTAAAACAAGGAGGTAGCGGACATGGCAGCTGACAGTTCCGGGCGGGGCTATGACGTCTCGCAGTGGTACGATTCGAAGCCGGTGAAAATCGGCTGGTTTGCGATGTTGGCGATCGGGGTATTTTGGGTGCTGTACCAGCGGACCTTCGGGTATTCGCATGGGCTGGATTCGATGACCCCGGAGTTTGAGTCGGTGTGGATGGG
>NIUT01000078.1 GCA_002254365.1 Nitrospira sp. UW-LDO-01 | reverse complement strand
TCTGCACACAATACCGCCACACCATAGAAGGGAATCTTATTGATAAACTCGAGAAAACTTTCGTTGATTCGTTCCATCGACCCATAATGATCCAGGTGCTCACGATCCAAATTCGTCACGGCGACGATGGTGGGGGGAAGACGCAGAAAAGACCCGTCACTCTCATCCGCCTCGGCCACAAGAAGGTCGCCTCTGCCAAGCCGTGCATGGCTCCCCAATGCGTTTACTTTGCCGCCGATGACCATCGTTGGATCGAGGTCACCCTGCGCAAGCACCGTGGCCACCATTGACGTCGTGGTGGTCTTACCGTGGGCTCCCGCAATGGCGACTCCGAACTTTAATCGCATGAGCTCTGCCAGCATTTCTGCCCGTGGGATCACGGGAATCTGCATCGCTTTCGCCTTCACCACCTCAGGATTACTTCCGGCCACAGCCGACGAAATGACCACGACTTGCGCCGCGCCCACATTTGACTCCTGATGGCCGATGAAGATTCTCCCGCCTAACTCTTCCAGGCGCCTGGTGGTCTCCGAGGCGTGCAGATCTGACCCCGTCACGGTATACCCCATTGTGAGGAGCACTTCGGCGATGCCGCTCATACCG
Organism: Nitrospira sp. UW-LDO-01; assembly: GCA_002254365.1. Classification (GTDB taxonomy): domain Bacteria; phylum Nitrospirota; class Nitrospiria; order Nitrospirales; family Nitrospiraceae; genus Nitrospira_D. Next base: position 25,450 of record NIUT01000078.1, on the reverse strand, counting down.
GAACCGCCGATTCCAACAAGATGAATTTGTTCGACCTTGCGAAACATTCCCATACGACTTACCCGTTGCCGTCCAGTAGCAGCTCGTGCGCCAAGCGTTGATCCTCCAAGCGTCCTACCCTCTGGCCTTTCTAAAAGATTGGTTGATGTCATGATTCACTCCCATCATCGCGTAACACTCGCTGACGATACGTTCGCCAGCGTCAATTCGTCGCATCCCCAAACTCCCATGATGCATGCGCTCCCACCGCTGGGAGTCCGATACAATCGCATCCACCATCTCGCTCAATCTCGCCCCTGTCAGGTCTGATTGCGGCAGCACCACGGCTCCACCTGCCGCTTCCATGGCTCGAGCGTTCTTCATCTGATGATCATAAATGGCCGTGGGCAATGGAATCAGGATCGCAGGTTTCCCACATGCCGTCAGCTCAGCGATCGTCATAGCTCCAGCACGAGCCACCACTATATCCACAGTCCGTAACACCGTCGGCATGTCATACAGAAACGGGACAATGGTAGCCGAGATCCCCAGCGCCTTGTACCCTTCCCTAACCCGCGCATAATCTCCCTCACCTGTTTGGTGTGTGATCGTCAGTGTAGGCAAACGCGCCATGAGTACGGGCAATCCTTCGAGCACCGCGCTATTGATCGCTTTCGCTCCCTGACTGCCCCCGAAAACCAACAGGTGTCGTCCATTCCGCTTATGCGCCCCCTGGCTCTCGGGTTCATGCCCCAGGAACTCCTGCCTGATGGGTGTTCCGACAACTTGTGCCTTCTGTCGATCAAAAAATGCCGCGGCCGACTCAAACGCCAAAAAGATCCGTTGTGCAAGTGGACCCACCACTTTGTTGGCCAATCCAGGATATGCATTCGGTTCTAAAATCACTCGGGGAATCCCCCTCAGTGCTGCCGCTACCAGCACAGTTGGGCTCGTGTACCCACCAACGCCAATCACGAGATCAGCCCTCCGCCGGCTCAGAATTTTCCATGATTGCCAAATTCCGACTGGAAGCGACAGCAGAGCCTGAAGAACATCGAGTAATCCTTTCCCCATTACCGGCTTGGCCGTAATCATAGCGAGCTCGAATCCCTCATGTGCGAGCACACGAGACTCAACACCTCGGCTCGTACCCACAAAGAGAATCTTCGTTGAAGAGTCCCGCCGCAGAAATTCTCGTGCCAAGGCAATGGCCGGATAGAGATGCCCCCCTGTGCCTCCTGCGGCAATGACGATCGTCATCGTTCACGTACCCACCCATGCCCACTCCGATGTTCTATCGCCTCTCGGCCGGCATGGCGATCTCTGGAGATGCTCAACAACATTCCCACTCCAGCCAAGCTGACGACAAGAGAGGATCCTCCATAACTGACAAACGGTAACGTGAGCCCTTTTGTCGGCACAAGCCCAGTCACCACACAGGCGTTGGTTAACGCCTGCACTCCGATCAGTGTCGTGATACCGATTCCCAAGTACCGCCCAAAGGGGACCCGTGCGCGCGTCGAAATCTGAAATCCTCTGATCATAAACAACACAAATAACAGGATAATGACGCCGGTACCGAAGAACCCCAGCTCTTCGCCGATGAGCGCTAAGACAAAATCCGTGTGTGCTTCGGGAAGAAAAAACAGCTTCTGCTTCCCTTCTCCTAACCCTACTCCAAAAAGGCCGCCGCTGCCGAACGCCAGAAATGATTGAGTAATCTGAAATCCCGTATCGGACGCATCGTTCCACGGCTGCAAGAACGCCATGAGTCGTTGCCGGCGATAGTCGGTGGACAAGACAAGCGCTAATCCAATTGGTACCGCACAGAGCACCAATATTGACAGATGAGACAGGCGTGCGCCCCCCACGAATAGAAGGCTGCCCGTGACTACGCCCAACACCACGACCGTTCCCAAATCCGGCTCCATCAGAACCAATCCGCTGAGGAGGCCAACCACAAGGAGCGCCGGGAGCAACCCGCTCTGAAAGTCTTGGATCCGGCCTTCTTTTCTTGTCAGATACGCAGCGAGATAGATGACCACCCCCAGCTTCAACATCTCGGCAGGCTGAATCGATATCGGCCCAGCCCCGAGCCACCGTCTGGCTCCATTGGCCGTCATCCCCAGCGAAGGAATCAGGACCATGACCAGGAGTGTTGCCATGCCACCAAGCAACGGAATGGACAACCGTTTCCACCAGACATAGTCCACACGAGAGAGCACGTGGAGAAGACTCAACCCCATTACCAACCAGACACCCTGCCGCTTGAGGTAGTACCAGGAATCGTGATGCCGATTTCCTGCCAGAACCGCACTCGCACTGAACACCATGACCAGGCCGACGACCGTCAGCATCACCGTCACACATAATAAGACCTGATCCATCCCAACCCGCGAAGTGTTCGTGGTCCAAGGTAGTGCCAAAGTCCCAGCTGCTTTCTTTGACATTGTTCAGTGTCAATGCTCCTCTACATTGCCGACCATCAGGCCGACAAGGATTGTACCGCGCTCTTAAATTGTCTCCCACGATCTTGATAATCAGCAAACATGTCGAAACTCGCACAGGCCGGTGACATCAGAACGACGTCGCCCAAGCTTGCTCCCAACGAAGCCAACTCCACTGCCTCCTGCAGGCTTTTCGGCCGGTCGATGGCTCCATACCCCTGCACGGCATCAGCAATTAACGGGGCCGCCTCTCCAATTAATAGGAGGCGTTTCACTCGCTGACGAATCGCCGGAGCCAACCGCGAGAAGTCCCCACCTTTATCGCGCCCACCAGCAATCAGCCAAATCGGCTGATCAATACTATGTAGCGCCTTCAAAGTCGCGTCGACATTGGTTCCCTTCGAGTCGTTGATAAAGCGTACCCCTCGTCGGTCACGGACAACCTCCAAGGCATGTTCCAGACCTGGGAACTCCCTAAGTACGCGACGTACATCATCCAAATGGCACCCACTCAACAACGCATAGGTGGCCGCAACCATGGCATTCTCAACGTTGTGATCGCCAATGATCTTGAGCTCGCTACGGGGACAGACCTCCCGTGCCTGACCATTAATGGCCGTCATGATGCGACCATGTTCGAGATAGGTCCCTCCTGCCAGGTCCGGTGGTAACGGTGGCCGCCTCGTAAATCCGAATGTTCGAGCCTTCACACTATGTCGTAGTGCACTGACTCGTGGATCATCGAGATTAAACAGAGCAACATCCGATGATGTTTGATTCTCAAAAATCCTATTTTTTGCGGCAATATACTCTGCAATGGACTCATACCGATCCTGATGATCCACCGTCACATTAAGGATAGCCGCAATCCAGGGATGAAACTGCTCGACCGTCTCGAGTTGAAAACTGGAAACTTCCACGACAGCAGCATCGTACGGACAAGCTCGTCCCTCCTTCATTGCTCGTAACGACTGGATCGCCGCCTCGCTAAAAGCGGTCCCGAGATTGCCGCCAACAAATACCTGCTTCCCGGCAGCCTGTAACATTTTCCCTATCATCGTGACTGTCGTACTTTTCCCATTGGTGCCGGTCAGCGCAAGGATGGGAATGGGCATGAACCTCGATGCAAGGTCAAGCTCGCTGATCACCTTCACACCTCGACGACGGACGCGCTCCAACGCTTCCATCCGATAGGGCACCCCTGGACTAATGACCACTAACTCGGCCGTCATCAGAGCCGTTTCATAACCGCTTCCCAACACCACGTCGATCGCCGACTCCTCAATGGTCTTGAGTACGCCATGTAATTCTGCTCGATCTTTCCGATCTGCGACGGTCACAACTGCACCGACTGCCTGCAAGAGATGCGCGGCAGCCACCCCGCTCCGGGCCAGTCCAACGACAGCCACCCGCTTTCCTTCAAGCTGTTTCGTGTCCAGTCCAACCATATCGGGCTACCTTAATTTGAGCGTGCTCAGACTTAATAGCGCCAGTAAAATTGCGATGATCCACAGACGAACAACCACCTTCGGCTCTTCCCAGCCCTTCATCTCAAAGTGATGGTGTATCGGTGCCATGAGAAAGATCCGCTTGCCTCGAGACTTGAACGAGACGACTTGGAAAATAACCGACACGGCCTCAATGACAAAGACCCCACCGACCATCAGCAGGAGCAACTCATGTTTACTGATCACCGCTACCGTCCCCAGTGCCGCCCCAAGCGGGAGAGACCCGACGTCTCCCATAAATACTGAGGCGGGATAGGTATTGAACCAAAGAAAGCCGAGGCTCGATCCCAAGATCGCGGCAGTAAACACTGCCAACTCTCCGGCCCCTTCAATATGGGGAATCAGCAAATATTCGGACATCAACCGATGCCCGGTGACATAAGCGACAACGGTGTAGGCTAATGCCGTGATCATAATCGGCCCAATGGCCAAGCCATCGAGACCGTCTGTAAGGTTCACGGCATTGGAACTGCCGACGATGACGATGATGGCAAATACGACGTAGAACCAGCCTAAGTCCGGCGTGAAACTTTTAAAAAACGGCACGCTGAGCTTCGTGTTGTACTCAGGCATGGAATAGAGAACCACCGCGACGATGAGCGCCACGGCAATTTGGGCGGTAAACTTTTGCGACGCGGAGAGCCCCTTCGATCGAGCTTTGATAAACTTGAGATAGTCATCGACAAACCCAATCGCACAGAACCCAAGCGTCGCACCGAGTACCAACCAGATGTGCGGGCGTGAGATGTCTGCCCATAATAACGTCGATAAGGTCACTGCGAAAATGATCAGGATGCCGCCCATCGTCGGTGTTCCGCTTTTAGCAAGATGCCGCTTAGGTCCGTCATCTCGCACTTGTTGACCCAGCTTGATTTCTTGGAGTTTTCTGATCACCCATGGGGCCAGCACAAAGGCGATCAGAAAGGCCGTGACTGCCGCATAAATAATGCGGAAGCTCTGGTAGCGGAAGACGTTCAGAAAGGAGAATTGCGCGTGAAATGGGTAGAGCCAAATATACAGCATCTGTCAGCGAGACCTATGAGGCGTTCTTTCGCGCACCCTTGACTCCTTGGAGTGCGTCTACCACACGTTCTAACTTCATTCCGCGTGATGCTTTGATCAACACCACGTCCCCAGATTTAGCGATCGCCTTCACCGCGTCGGCTGCAGCTTGGGCATCCGATACTTCCATGATATGGGCCGGATCTTGCCCAGCCTCCCTCGCACCCTTGGCAAGATTTTTCCCCAAGGGTCCACAGGCCACCAGTTGATCAATCCCCTGCCGTGCGACGAAGCCGCCGACCTCCTCATGCATCTTCGCGGAATTCGGACCGAGCTCCAGCATATCCCCCAAGACCGCAATCTTCTTTCCCTTCGTCCTAAGCTGGCCCAGGAGCTGAACCGCCGCCGTCATCGACGCTGGGTTAGCATTGTAACAGTCGATAATGAGCTTGACCCCCTGAGAAACAGAGACCTGCGATCTCATGGCCGCCGGCCGAAACTTTGAAAGCCCCTGCGCAATCGCCACCCCTGATAGACCCAGGGTCGTACCGACCGCTGCCGCAGCTAGGGCATTGGCAACATTGTGCTCGCCCTGAACACGAATATGGATATTGGTGTGGCGTCTGCTTCCAGGAAGCAGCAGGCGAAACATCGTTCCATTGCGGCCGTCCGAGGTGACATTCAAGGCACGGACGTCGGCTTTGGCTGACAAGCCAAAAGACACCACACGGCATCTGGCTCGCGCGGTGAGATAGTCATAGTAGAAATCATCGGCATTCAGGACAGCAATTCCATCGCCTGGGAGCAGATCAAGCAACTCGGCTTTCGCTTGCGCGGAGACGTCCATGGATCCAAAAAATTCCAGATGATCAGGCCCGATGTTCGTAATGATCCCAATCGTCGGCTTGGCTATTTCGCACAACCTGGTTGTCTGACCAATATTGTCGACCCCCATCTCGATGACCGCCCCTTGGTGCTGCGCATTGAGACGGAAGATTGTTTGTGGAACCCCCAACCGGTTATTGAGATTGTCCTCTGTCTTGAGGATCTTCCAGCGATGCGCCATAACACTCGCCACCATCTCCTTGGTCGTCGTCTTCCCATTACTACCCGTCACGGCGACGATCGGAATCTTGAAGCGACCCCGAAAGTACGAGGCCAGCTGTTGGTAGGCATACAGTGGATCAGGAACACCGAGAATCACCGGCCTAACTCGTTTGGAGAAAAACTTCCCCGCACAGAGGGAGACATCGTACGAGTCGAGTACGATCACTCCAACTGCACCCTGCCCTAGCGCCGTCTTGATAAAATCATGTCCGTCGAATCGATCACCTCGTATTGCAATAAAGAGATCTCCGGGACGAAGCGACCGCGTATCGAGACTGATGCGCCGGACTGGTTGCTTGCCACAGGCATCTTCATTTCCGCTTAAAACCCGACCGCCGATCACTTCCCGCATCTCTTCGACGGAAAAGAGTGTCATGGCTGTACGTCCCTGCACCAACCAAATCCTACCGCTGTGGGTTAGGTCTGAAATTTGAGTCGTTCGATCGCCTGACGCGCCACTTCACGATCGTCGAAATGATATTTCGTGGTTCCGATGATCTGATAATCCTCGTGCCCCTTCCCGGCAATCAGCACCATGTCCGCTTCCCGTGCTTCTCGTACCGCCGTCTCAATGGCTTCCCGTCGGTCAGGAATCTTATGATATTGCACATGAGGTCGTTGCCTTAACGCCCTCACAACCCCCTGCTCCACTTGCTCAAGAATCACATGAGGATCTTCCGTTCTTGGATTATCCGAGGTGAGGATCACGACATCACTGGAACGCACAGCGGCTTCCCCCATCTTCGGCCGTTTCCCTCGATCACGATCCCCGCCGCAGCCAAATACCGTAATGATCCGTCCGGTCTTTACTGTTTCTGCCGCCATCAACAGTCGATTCAAGGCATCTTCAGTATGGGCATAGTCGACGACCACGGTGAACTGCTGGCCTGCCATCACGCGCTCAAACCGTCCCGGCACATTCATGACTTGAGTGACAGCATGATGAATCTGATCAGGTGTTGCCCCCTCATGAAGGGCCACGCCTATGGCGGCTAGCAGATTGTAGACATTGTGTTCGCCCACAAGGTGGCTTTCGACTCGAAAATTCCCCCGTGGAGTCACTGCGGTAAACGATACCCCCTGAAGAGACAGCTTTACATCTTCCGCACGGAGGTCGGCTTTGGTCTTGAGCGCATAGGTCCACACCGGCACAGAACATTGTTCAACGATACGCGGGCCGTAGGAATCATCGACGTTGACGATCACCCGTTTATTCGATTTCTGGCCATTGGCGAGTCCCGTAAACAGTCGCAACTTTTCCTGAAAGTAGGCTTCCATTGTCCCATGAAAATCGAGATGGTCCTGCGTCAGATTGGAAAAAACCGCCACATCATATTCACACCCGCTCGTACGGTCCTGGGCCAAGGCATGTGAAGATACTTCCATCACAGCCGTCGTGCATCCGTGAGTGACCATTTTTGCGAGCAACTGCTGGAGCTCAAGCGCTCCAGGTGTCGTATGTGCTGCAGGGATTACCGTGTCTCCAATTTGATAAGCAACCGTGCCGATCATCCCCACTCGAGCTCGTACAGCTTCTAAGAACGCTTTGCATACATAGGTCGTCGTGGTCTTCCCGTTTGTTCCGGTCACGCCAACCATCCGCAACCGTGACGACGGATCTCCATAGAACTGGCTCCCCAGAAGACCCAGCGCCTTCCTGGAGTCTTCAACGTAAACAAAGGGAACCGTCCCTGTCTCCATTGGTTGCTGTGCAACCACACCTCCAACGCCAGCGTTCACTACCATTGGAATAAACTGGTGCCCATCCACCCGCTCACCTTTCACAGCCACAAAGACACTTCCGGCTGAAACCGCACGGGAATCGTCGGTGATTCCTTTCACCGCGATATTCAGATCACCATGATGTTCAAGGACAGGTACGCACCCTTCAAGGGCTTGAAGCATGGTGGCAAAGGTCATTGACGTTTCCTAGTATTATCCGAATTACTACAGTGCCATTGCGAGCGTAACGGGTTCTTCCGATGCCACACCCAAGTAGCTCAGCACCTGCTCGCCGACGCGGCTAAATACGGGAGCGGCCACCGTCCCACCCCACGCATCGCCCTGAGGTTCATCGATCACAACAATCATCGCCAGTCGTGGGCTGTTCGCAGGAACATACCCCGCGAACGATGTCACAAACCGAGAACCCGAGTAGCTACCCGTTCGAGGATCAATCTTTTGGGCCGTGCCGGTCTTCCCAGCTACCCGAAAGCCTGGAATAGCCGCCTTTGCCCCTGTCCCATCTGTGACAACGCCTTCCAAAATGTTCGTCATCGTATGGGCCGTTTCAGGTGAAACGGCCCGTCGCCTCACCTGAGGAGACATTGTCTTCAGAAGCTGCCCTTCGGAACTTCGAATCTCTGAAACCACGTACGGTCTCATCAAGACGCCTTCGTTTGCCAGAGCCGCTATTGCGGAAACCATCTGAATCGGCGTCACGCCTATTTCCTGTCCTATTGAAATCGAGGCGACAGAACGACGCCCCCAGTCCTTTGGATGCTTGACCAATCCTGCTCCTTCTCCAGGAAGGTCGATCTCCGTTTTTTCCCCAAATCCAAACGCGTGAAGATATCGATAAAGCCGCTGCTCTCCCAACGCCATGCCGGTCTTCACCGCGCCGATGTTGCTAGACTTCTGTATGACCTGTGCAAAGGAGACCCAACCGAGCTTCTCATGGTCATGAATCACTGTATTAGCAACCGGCATACGACCATGCTCTCCAAACACCATCGTATTCGGCCTCACGACTCGCTCTTCAATGGCTGCGGCCGCCATTACGGCCTTTAGTGTAGACCCTGGCTCGTACGCATCTGTAAGCGCCTTGTTTCGCCATCGATCAGGACTGAGGTTCGAGACGACGTTTGGATCAAATCTCGGACTCACCGCCATTGCCAGTACCGCTCCAGTCCGTGGATCCAAAACGATCATCGTGCCTGACTTTGCCTGAGCGCGAGTCACGGCATCTTCAAGTTCCCTTTCCGTAATGTACTGAATCACCTCATCGATCGTGAGCGCGAGGTTATATCCAGGTGTGGGACTTCGTTCCGTCATATCCTTTGGAAACACCGAACGCCCCAGAGCGTCACGCTGGAGGACCATCATCCGCTTTTCACCACGCAGGTACGATTCATACCGATGCTCAACACCCTCCAGCCCCTCACCATCCATCCCAGCAAAACCCAGTACATGCGATAGAAATGGACCCTTGGGGTAGAACCGGCGCCCCTCCATGACGACTCCAACCCCATCGATAGATAACCGTTCCAGACGACGTCCCTGTTCAGGATCTAACTTTCTGGCCAGCCACACAAAACTCCGTGTCTGCCGAAGCTTGCGCTCTAACTCTTCACTCCGAACTTGCAATACAGGAGCGAGCACCCGTGCAGTTTTTGTGGGACTGTCCAGCGTAGTCGGAACCCCAAAAGCGGACGGCACCTCAACATTCATGGCCAAGACCTTACCGTGCCTATCGACAATCGTGCCGCGCGCTCCTTCCAGAGATACCGTTTTCCGATGTTGTCGATCCGCCTTGACCGACAGTTCAGCCGCTTGCCAGACCTGTAGTGTCACCAGACGGAACAAAACCAGCCCAAAGCCACACAGCAGCAGCAACAGTAGGATATAGTGACGACCGCTAGGAACAAAACCCGCCACTAGTACCTCCTAGCCAGAAGGTTGTGCTTCGCAACTCGGACTTCTACGGGCGCAACATCGGCAACGGCCACTGGCTGCATACTGCCTGGCCTGAACTGAACTAATATGACCTGCCCTTGCTGCGGCAAATTCATCCCCAGCTCTTTGGTCGCCATGCGGGCGATTCGACCGGATGCACTCAAGGTGGAGAACTGCACTTTTAATTCATCCCGTTGTCGCTCCAACACAGTTTTATCGTGCTTCAGCCGTTCGATCTGATAGCCAACTCGAACCATATCGACTCGCTCCCACACAAAACCGAACACCAGACACAGCCCAAGAAGAACAGCCAAGATTTTCATGACAGCTCCCACTTCGGTTGACGTTCAGCAACACGCAATTTAGCGCTTCGCGACCGTGGGTTTCTCCCACACTCTTCCCTGGATGGAACGACTGGCTTCTTCGTGCACAAGGAAAGTGGCGCCTGAGGCCCTTGCGCCAGAGACCGGAACGTGTGCTTGACCATGCGGTCTTCAAGAGAGTGAAAAGAAATCGCGCAGATTCTCCCCCCCTCTGACAGAACGTCGGTCGCATCTCGAAGTGACGGCTCAATACTCTCAAGCTCTTGGTTCACAGCGATGCGAATGGCCTGAAACGTCCGCGTTGCGCAATGAATTCGACCGTGTCGATACGATGATGGCACTGAGCGAGCGATGACGGCAGCCAATGCCCCTGTCGTCTCAATCCGACAACGATGTCGTTCCCGCACAATGGCCCCGGCAATCCGCCGTGCATACCGCTCCTCCCCAAACTGATAAATAATATCCGCAAGCACAGACTCTGGACTGGTGTTCACTACATCGGTGGCAGTGGGACCGATCGACCGGTCCATACGCATATCGAGGGGGCCATCTTGCTGAAAGCTGAATCCCCTTGCAGCATTGTCTATCTGTGGAGAAGAAATCCCAAAATCAAAGAGCACTCCCCCCACGGTCTCAACACCGACCTCTGCAAGATGTTGCTTTAAGTCTCGATGATTGCCTTGACGCAACACGATGTGATCTCCAAATCGACGCAACCGCTGCCGACTGAACTCAATCGCTTCGGGATCGCGATCTAAGCCAATGACCCTCGTTCCAGGTTGACCAGACTCCAAGAGCAACTCAGCATGCCCACCATACCCCACCGTGCAGTCCAAAATAGTGACGGGCTGATGGAGAATAAGCCTTTCGCATACTTCCTTCCCAAACACAGGTATGTGCGGCGATTCACTAGCAATCTTTTTCACCCACTAACCACCACTTTCACCCACCACTCGAGCGAGTATACTCTCGCATTTCTGGTTGTCAACTGCATTTCAGTGACTTACAGCTCGTTGTACCTGTAGATAACGTTCAAGATGGCACTCGCCATGGAGGCTAATTCTTCTGCCGTTATAGGTCTAAGTGGCCATATCATTTACCGCTTTCAGCTCAACTCCATCCACTAAGACCATCCAACTCTTTGAGTTTCATTGACTTCTACAACCTTGAGTTAGAGAATGAAATTATGTGGAAAACTACCCTAATTTATTTCCTTACAGGTATTTCCCTTTCGATCACTGCCTTATTCCTTGCCCCAGGGCAAGCCATGGCGAAAGACTTCAACCCCGATAACCCACTCAATCCACCGGCTCAGGTGTTTTGGTGTCCGAACAAGACACCTGATCAGCAGATTTCGACCGGCAAAAGCTCCGGATGCAAACCTCTCTATGACCAGCAGGCCATTGAATCGTTCCAAGAGTCCGTACGAAATCGAGGATTTGACCTCACAGAGCGTGACCCGATCAAAGTTGTCGACTTACAAAATGCCGCTTCGAGGTTTTCGGACCGCTATCGAACGTTCGTGTCCTGCTGTCTCACGGACGGCGATGCACCCGCGGATATTGTGGACCTCATCGACGAGGCGAACCATATCCTCAAAGCGGTCCAGCAAAAAGGCATCTATAATTCGGCAGGATTTGGGAAGGGAGAGGGAGCCACCACTGCAGGCCCAGGAAACGGCACAGGAAATGGGGGCCTAGGCGGTGGTCCAGGAGTCGCTCCAAAACTTGGGACATTTGCGCGACAATTCACGCTCAGTGAAATTGTTGGAACCGTCGCACGTGCTCGCGAAGACCTGCTTCGCCTCCATGACCGCCTGGAGAAACTGAATGACGCACAGCAGAACCTGAAAGACGTTGACTATGAGAGCAGTGGGCGCGCCAGATTGCACATTCACGAAGAGGAAGAAGCGATCAAGAGAGAGTTCCAGACGAAAAAGCCCCCCTCCTCCGCACCAACAGGAATGGATATTCAGGACACGACCTTGCGCTCACGAATCGGTGGTGACATTGAAGACACCAGACTGAATGCCAACTTTGGCGCGGATATCGGCGCCTCAGTTTCTCCTTACAGCAATGTGAATGAATCACTCCGACCTCGTCGAGGAGAGACTATTCATGACAGTGAACTCCCCCATCGACCAGGCACAGATATCCAAGACACCAGTATGTCCAGCAGCACAGGCTTTGCCGTTGATCGCTCGCAAAATCGTGAAGGATCTTCCACCATTCCTCGCCGGGGAGTCGGTGCCGCAATCGGGGATTCCGATTTAAACAGCCAACGCCGATAATCCGCCCCACTACCCCCCTCCTACCAACGGCATCGGCTCCCACGTCTCGCCTGCATCCTGACTCCGGTAGAGCCCGCTTCCGTTGGTACCAGCATAGAGCACCCTCGGATTGACCTCGCTTTGAGCGAGGGCTCTGACATTCGTAGTCGTCAATCCATTGTTGATTGCCTTCCAAGTTGCCCCGCCATCCTCACTTCGGTGCACCCCATCACGCCCCGTGATATAGAGTACGCCTCGTCGCGTTCGATCGAGCACCATCCCCATAATCATTTGATCTGCAAGCGATTCCCCAATGCGCTTCCAGGATTTGGCACCGTCTCCCGTCTTGTACATCCCTGCCAAGGTAGCCGCGTACACGGTATCAGGTTCATAGGGGTCAACCAGTATCGCTGTCACGTTCAAGGCTCTTGAAGTCTTCACCATATTCGGTGGAACGAGTCCATTGTTTACCTTTTCCCAATGGTCAACCTGATCAATCGATTTATAGACACCCCCACTCGTTCCTGCGTAGAGAATCGACGGGCGCGTGGGATCCATTCCAAGGGTCACGACCATCAAGACCTCTTTCATGCCCTCCATTTTCTTGACCCACTGTTCTCCACCATTCTTGGTTTCAAACACACCCATCGTCGTGGCGATGAAGATATGCTGCGCATCAGCAGGGTCGAAGAGGAACTGATTCACGACGGAGCTGATAGTCGCATCATCAAGCCCTGAACGCATCGAAACCCAACGCTGTCCTCCATCGTGGCTCTTGTAAACAGCATCGCCCTTCGTACCCGCATAGACCGTCGCGGGATACGCGGGGTCAACAGCCATGGCGATCACACGGGAATGGCTCATTCCATGCGAAAGATTCGCCCAAGTCTGACCCCCGTCACGGGTCTTATAGATGTAATCATTCGTCGCAATGTAGATGATGTCAGGGTTTTTGGGATGGAGCTGAATCAGGACAATCGGATCACTCCGATCGCAGCCAATGAGAGCGACAGCGAACACCAGGAAGGTGAACAGATGTCCCATGAAAGAGGTCTGCAATTGCTTCAGAACGGTCAAACGGGCCATCCAATAAGGCCGCAGGGAGAATCGGACGCCGAGGGAGGCTCTGTTCTGCATGTTGATGTGAACGATCGACCAAGAACACGGTTGGGGGTCCGTTTCAGCGTCCTGCCTATCGATAATTTGCAAACTGCAAATCGATGCCGAAATCTTTTCCCTTGAGGAAGGCAATCGCCGATTGCAGCTCGTCCTTACTCTTACCCAAGACACGCACCTGCTCGCCTTGAATCTGGCCTTGGACTTTCAGCTTCGAATCCTTGATCGCCTTTGTAATTTCTTTCGCTTTGTCCGACGCCAGACCACTTTGTATCTTCGCCACCTGCCGCACCGTCCCACTCAAAGCTGGTTCAATAGTTCCATAGTCGAATGCCTTCAATGATACTCCCCGTTTCACGCACTTGGCCTTAATGATCTCTTGAACAGCATTGAGCTTATAGTCATCGTCTGACATCACAACCAGCTCCTTTTCTTTCTCTTTCAGAGTAATCTCCGTCTTCGAGTCCTTGAAGTCGAACCGCTGCTTGATCTCCTTCGTCGCCTGATCCAGCGCATTCTTCAACTCCTGCATGTTCACTTCCGAGACGACATCGAATGAAAACTGATCAGCCATGATTCATCCTCTCATCTTTCTGTTCGTTTCCGACTTTCGGATGTTCAAAAAGGTCTTCATTCTCACCCGCGCATCCCAGCTCGCCAAGACGCGCATTTCACCGATCAAGGCCGCAGCGAGCGTAGAGGCGAGGGATACGCTCTTCCGTATGTCGAGCCTCTGAGCGAGGCGAGAACGCAGCTGGAAGCCTTTTCAATATCCGCTAGCAACACCCAGTTTCATGCGGCAGCTTAAAACCTTTCTCCTCATTATGATGACAGATTGCAGTTTGCATTCGCCCAGCCGAACCGCCACCCGCTACCACCACAACTTCGCTTGTGGTGAAGGGCTTCTTCAGGATCACGTAGCCGTACCACTGCCTGATACTATCGCTCAAGACGATCATCCCAAGCACAGCGACCAGAGCGACCAAGACCGCATCGAGATAGAGAGTAAATGCCTGGCCTGCCGCCAACGTTCCTGCCTTCTTTAAGAACATCCAAAACATCTCATACGATCCAGTCAACGTAATCACTCCCACAAATAACATCGGCACCACTGTGACCCAGAGATACGGCGTTTTCCACATCTTGATGAGCACGGTCGTCCCGATGCAGAGGGCCAACATGCCGAGGAGCTGGTTTGCCGCACCGAACATCGGCCAAATCGTCGAAATGCTTCCGGTTCCGATCAAATAGGCCCATGCTCCCACAACCAGGCCACTACTCAACATCACGCCTGGTACCCAGTTCATCCGACGAAAGGGCGCATAGACCCGACCAACCATCTCTTGGATAAGATACCGTGCCACGCGTGTGCCCGTATCGATTGTGGTCAGGATGAACAGCGCCTCGAATACCAGCGCAAATTGATACCAATAGGCCATCAAGCCAGCCATCCCAGGCAAGGCAGAAAAGATCGATGCCATGCCAACAGCAAGAGACACGGCGCCGCCGGGACGCCCTGCCACATCCACCTCAACCATCTGTGACAACTCGGCAATTCGCAAAGGGGGAAAGCCCATCGTCGAGAGTGCATCGGCCCCTAACGTCGTATTGATCGCTAGATAATCGCCGGGAATCAGCACCGAAGCCGCGATCAGCGCCATCACGCCCACGAAACTCTCCAACAGCATTGCCGCATAACCCACCACGGCTTGCGACTCCTGCTCAATCATCTTCGGCGTCGTACCTGATGAGACGAGTGAGTGGAAGCCAGAAATCGCCCCACAGGCAATGGTGATAAAGAGAAACGGGAACAGCGTGCCTGGAATGATCGGTCCACCGCCGCCGGCGAACGTCGTGACTCTCGGCATCTCAATCGTCGGCGCCATGAGAATCACCCCGAACCCCAGCAAAAAGACTACACCGAGCTTCATGAAGGTCGAGAGATAACCGCGTGGCACCAGCAACATCCAGCCCGGCAATACCGAGGCAAGAAACCCATAGCCTGCCAAGAGCCAGACCAGCGCGGGCTTCTCGAACTCGAAGAGCCCAGCGTAGGACGACTGCGCCACCACACGACCAAATAGCACCGCGGCGATCAGAAGAAGGACACCGAGTATCGATACTTCCACTACTGCACCGGGACGAAATTTCTGCAGATAAAATCCCATGATCAGACCGATGGGAATCGTCATTGCAATCGTAAAGGTCCCCCAGGCATTGTGATAAAGCGCATTCACGACGGCAAACCCCAATCCCGCCAAAGCCACTACCACAATAAAGAGCACCGCCACCGCCGTCGCCGTTCCGGTAACGGACCCGAGCTCATCGTGAGCAATCTCAGGAAGTGAACGCCCATTACGCCGCATCGAAGCCACCAGAATGATGAAGTCCTGCACCGCCCCTGCCAGCACCGCACCAATCACCAGCCAGAGAAACCCTGGCATGAACCCAAACTGCGCGGCAAGCACCGGCCCCAGCAACGGCCCGGCTCCCGCAATCGCCGCAAAATGGTGGCCGAAGAGAACGACTTTATTGGTAGGGTGGAAATTAACGCCATCGTTGAGCCGCACCGCTGGCGTCACATGCTGATTATTGAGTCCGACGACGTGCCTGGCCAACCAACGGCCATAGAACCGATAGGCCAGGACATAGATACAAGCCGCCGCCACCACCAGCCAAAGTCCATTTACTTTTTCAGTGGGATTCACCGCGCCGACCACATGGGCCAGCGCCAGCGCAGCGAGGCCGGATAGAAACACCCAGAGCAAATTCATAGCCAGTTTCATGCGCGGCATCCTAGCAATCCACTACGCGCTTGTAAATCGCGAGACTCCCATTTCTGTTTAATCCATAGAGCGTACACATAACGCCGGGAGTGTTGCAGATAAGGAAAGAGTTGGACCGATCGACACCTCGTGAGGGATCCAACTACCCAAATGACTCATCTCGGAGGCACGAGTGGGAGGAGTCGAAAACCAACGAGTCAAATTGGATCGTATCCATGTTCGCCATACGATTACCCCACCCCGCAGTAACTAGACTGATACCACCGAACATACGCTTCTCCTCCACACTTTCTCGGCCTGTGAAGTATGCCCTGATCCGTTCTGCCAATCGTTCGTTGTAGGCCATCTGGCTCACGCCCCGCCGACTCGGCGCGGTCGGCGACAACCGATCAATGGATTGGCGCCCCCGTTTTGGATATACTTCCGATTACCATGGCGCCCGATGCACCCCCCTCGCAATCTTCCCCGAGAGACCGCCGCGAGTTCTACCGTATCACCAGTATCCTTGCCATTTGCCTTCAACATGAGACCGATACGTCCGAAGGCTCTTTTTCAAAGGCACCTGTGAATCTTAGTGCTGGTGGAATCGGCGTGACGATTAACACAGCCTTTCAAGCGAATGACATTCTCCTATGTACCTTGTTACTGGCTGACCAGAAACCCTTCAGGGCCTACATAGAAGTGTTGCGAGTTGAGCCCATTCACAACACACCGCACACCTTTCGTCTTCATGGTCGTTTCATCCGGATGAGCGCACAAGACCGCGAATTCTTGGTCAGAACGATTCTCCATCTGCAACGTGAGCATCTTACCAAGCACTATTCCGCCTGATGCGAGCCAGCAACGAGCTGCCCGCACTATTCAAGATTCCGTTGAATATCCGCGCCTTGTCCTACCAACGAGGGATTCCCTTTTGCAAACACGCTCGACTAGACTGCCCTACCGTGGAATTCACACGCACCTATTCCCGCCAGCACTATCGTGTCCCCCTTGCCGTGCAATACCCGGTGATGTTTTCCGCAACCGACACCATTGCAGAGGGGAAAGTCATGAACTTGACGGTGTTCGGCTGCACCATTGAATGCACGGATGCTCTGCAGCAGGGAACCCCGCTGCAAGTACGATTAATCCTTCCAGACCAGGCTCAGTCGCTAGCGGTGGAAGAGGCGGAAGTTCGGTGGGTCCGAGGGAATCGCATGGGGGTTCAATTCCACAAGGTTGAACGCGCCGCAGACTTTCGGCTCCACGGCTTTGTGTGGGATCGAATGATCGAACGATTTCGGATGATTGTTCAAGAAGGATTCTCAACCCGTTGATCTTCGGTCAATCCCCGCTTTCCGACCATCGCGAGGCAGAGCAACCCGATCCCGATCCAGACGAGTTCTCGGAAACGTCGCAATAGCGCGAAGGTAATACCCGTTACATCACTATAACCAAAGGCGTTCAAGAGCAGGACGTTCCCGGCCTCTTGAGTCCCCAAACTACCTGGGATGAAAAACGTTCCCCCCTTAATGAACACGGCAAGCGCACCGATCGAGATGGTCGACAACAACGTAGCCGGGCCGTCCAGAACATAGATAATCGCAAAGACTTCCAGCGCTTCCGCCATCCAACCGAAGAAGTAGATCACGGTTGACGCGCAAAAGACTCCTTGGTGGTGGCTGTAGAAATGTCGAATCGTCTGGTCGATAGAGCGCAGCCGTTCTTCCTGCGCGTCGAGCGCACGGATCCGCACTCCCACTGTATTCACAATTGAGAGGATGGACGCGAAGAGTCCACGCCGCTGAATCAACACAAATCCCACGATGGAACAGACCAGCACCCCCACACTCACCAGGCCGGCAGTAATGGTCTGTCCCGCCGAACTACCCGCGCCCAAAATCCAGAACCCCAAGGCGATCCCCACTAAAATAAACACCACCTGGGCGATCGTCATCGTGGTCTTGGCGATCACGACCGATGCTGCGCCCTCCGTAATGGGGACGTTGTATTGCTTGAGCAGATACGCCTTCAGCGGTTCACCACCTACGTACGCGGGCGTGGTCATATTGACAACTTCGCCGGCCGTCCGGATCGCCAATAATCGCCAAAATGGAACCCGTTGTGCCGCTTGCCCCAGTACAATATGCCATCCATAGGCCTCGATCACATACATCACGACAGATGGGATCAAGATCAGGAACAACGTACTGGGGCCAAGTTTGGATGCAGCCTCGTAGATATTGCTGGGTCCTACATTCCAAACAAGCAGACAGAGAACGATGAGGCCAACGGCAAGTAGAATATAGCGCAACACGTAAGTCGGATGGGGGACGTGGTAGTTATAGCCGAGGTAACGCAACTGCAGACGGACGGATCACCCATACCATGGCACAGGCAAATAGGAGAGAACCGATCGCCGCAAACAGAAGAAACCAAAAGAGCTGGCCGAACAGCGCAAACCCGATCAAGGAAACTGAAAAATCACGGCTCGCGACGTTTTTCAGCATCACAGTAGCCCAAGCCGCATGAGCTGGAGTCCTCCATCCGACTGCGCTTTTGATCTTTTGCGCCTTTTCGACGAGCAGGAACGAGATACCATTGCCCAGCACGGCAGCTCCACCAAGCGCAAGCGGCACCCAATCATCCTCTTGCCCGATTTGTGCCGTATAGAGCCCGACAGCAATCCCCGCGAATATTGCCATATGAACGAGATTATCCAGGGCGATATCGAGCCAGGCCCCGAACGGCGACTCCGTAAAGGTCAATCGAGCGACTTCTCCGTCACAGCAATCAATCACCGCTGCCAGCTGAAACAACAGTGCTGCCAAAATACCAGCGCTATATGTTCCCAGACCAAACCCCGCAGCAGCCACCAGCCCGATAAGTCCAGCTAAGATCGTGATGGAATTGGGAGACAGCCCGAGTTCAAGGAACAGCCGTGTGAACCCACGAGAGACTTTCCGATTGAAATACCGATCGACGAATCCTTCAAAGTCTCCCTTGAGCGAGTTAAACAACTTCTTTTCGGCTTTTCCCACATCCTCCGATGTTCGCACCGACTGATACCATGTTCCTCGCTTTTCCTCAGCCGTCACCACCTGCAGTCGCCCATCCCCTGCAGCCTGTTCGATCCACTGACGAACCGGCGTGCTCCCTTTTTGATACGTACCCACATTTGCCGCGTTCATGAGGCTAGCTGGAACAACGAGAAGCTCGGCGACCAACAGGGTTGACTCGTCTAGACGATCGGAGGCCATGGCCGTCAGGCCGGGATATGGAATCTTGACGCGTACGCCACCACTCGTCGGTAACTCGTCCGGCTGTGGCCTCGGTTGGGCTACCACGATGGCATGCCCATCGCGCACATCCTTGCGTAACTGCTCAATGAGCCCACGTGAGAACACGCCATTGATGCTGGCGATAAGCGCAAATCCTCGAACCTCGGCTGCTAGGGCCTCCCATGTCCGAGGATCATCAATGGGAAATTCTCGGATCGGCATCCAACGGACAGGAATGGTGACACGCGGTCCTTTCGCCAGGGAATGCTTCAGCTGCTCCTCGTCGGGCCCGGAGAGAACGATCAATTGCCGAACCCCGGCTCGCTGTAATGTGAGGACGGTTCGCTGAAAAAGGCCGATCCCAACAACACTGGTGAGGGGTCCTAGCTCGCCGACCTCCGATCCGACGGGCCCTCCAAACACTCCAGCCGACGGGAGCAAAATCGCCGTCGCCAATCCTTGGATCTCGACTCGCTTCTGAAGAATACCTTTGCTCATGGTTCCACTGGTACCGATGCACGACAATATTCGCTCAGACCTGTCACTTTCTCACAATCTTGGCAAAACTTCCAACTCAGCTTTTTTTATATCATTGACAAAATCGATCTCGGTCCAGGGCAATCCTCCGATCTTCTCATGCCCCACCCGCACATCGTGGAAATATTCTAACAGCGCGTCCTCATACTCCATGTGCCACATATTTTTCTCGATGTATCCGCGGAGAGAGGAGACGACCCGAGGGGTGTCGGCATGCCTCACCCGAAGAAACCCCACCCCCTCGCCGGCATAGTCGTAGTGGTCCGGCATCTTTTTCGTGAGGGCAATCACTCTGTCCCCAGCCACAACCACCATACACTCCTCACCCGTTTGCTTGACGGTCTCATCCATCAACAGGGCATTCTCAAACGGCGACAGAGCGAGACGACGCAAGATCTCCCGATGAAATAGGACATCTGCATCCATGACGATCACATCGTCATCTAGCAGCGTCCTTGCCTCCCAAAGAGAAGAGATGCTGCCACGCTGGAATTGTTCATTGACAAGAAAGTTGACGCGGATACCGCATGGGTCTTGCGCAACCGCAGCACGAATCATCTCCTGCTTATATCCGACGACCATGTCCACTCGCCGAATCCCGACTGCAGCGAGTGACTCCAAATAGCGGTGTAAGAGTGATCGCCCCCCAATCTCAATCAAGCATTTGGGGCGATGTTGTGTGACCTCCCAAAGCCGCTTGCCGACTCCTGCCGCAAGAATAATCGCTTTCATCTTGGACGACACGCCTGTTCGAAAGCATCGAGAAATCCGCCAAACTGCTCCTCCGTCAGCGCTCCCATATTGGCGACACGGAAAATCTTGTTCTCCAAGTTGCCTTGCCCGGCATAAATCACATACCCCTGCTGCTTGAGCTGATCATGCAAGTCTTGGTACGACACGCCTTCCGGCAGATGATACGCCGTAATGGTATTTGATTGTCGTTCGACCGGCAAAAGCGCTTTCACCCCAAGCTTGGCCATTCGTTCACGGATCACCGTCGCCATCTTCTTATAGCGCTGAATACGATTCGATACGCCTTCTTCGAGCAGCTCATCCAGCGCCTCGTCGAATGCGTAGTAGACTTGCACAGCCGGCGTGAACGGAATCATCCCACGCCCTTCGTTGTCGATGTAATGAGTCAGGTGGAGATACCACGAGCGCTTTGGGTACGCGCGCATTTTTTCGACGAACCCTTTCCGGACAAGCACGAAGGACACGCCCGGAAACCCCTGAATGCATTTCCCCGCCGTGCCTACTACCATGTAGATATGCGACTTGCCGATATCGAGCATCTCTCCGGCCAATGCGCTGACGGCATCAAGCACAAACACACGATTCTGATTGTCGACAATTTCAGCGATCTCGTGGACAGGATTGAGGAGTCCGGTCGTCGTCTCATGGTGCACCATGCCCACGACATGCACTTCTGGATGCTGACGGAGGGCAAGGAGCAGCCGTTCGGGATCGGGACGAACCGTCCACTCATACTTCAGCTCGCTTACTCCCAAGCGATGGAGTCCAATGATCTGAGACATCCGCTCACCGTAGACCCCGTTGTTGAGGATGAGCATGCGCTTGCCATGGGGAAGCGACGACATTAATGCGGCCTCGACGGCTGCGGTCCCTGACCCCGTCATAAGGACGGCCACGTATTCCGATTCAGCCCCTGGGACGAAAGCCGTGAGCAGTTTGGTTTGGATACGATGAAGCAGCTCGGAAAACTCTGCTTCTCGATGGCAGATGTCGGGCTTCACGAGCGCTTGACGGACACGCTCTGAAACGTTGACCGGACCTGGATTCAGGAGAACCATTCTTCTCTCCTCCCTGTTATTAGGAGCGTAACCAACTTCCCTTCACTGCGCGCATTGACCGAGCACATTGGGATCATGCGCGGTCAGCGAGCACAAGGGACGCTTGTCGCGCCCCTACCCCTCAATCGCTTTCATGAACCGCTGGGTAATGACGAAGGGATCATGCAGGACACGTCCTGCATCTTCGACAAACTCATTGACCTTGATCAGCAACAAGCTGGGACCATCTTTCTTCAGCATATCCTTAAACTCGTAGATAAGATCGTCACGATCAAGTACCCGTTCCACATTCACATAGCCGGCTGATTTGGCGACCTTGTCCAACGGCACCACATTAGAAATCGTAGGCTGATTCCCCGTCGTCCCATACACTTCATTGTCGAACACCACGTGGATAAAATTCCTTGGTCGCAACGCACCAACCGTCGCAAGTGTCCCCATTCCCATAAGAACATTCCCATCCCCATCGAACGTCACCACCTGCTTGTTCGGCTTTGCCAATGCGACGCCGAGTGCAATCGCAGCGGCATTCCCCATAGATCCAACCATATAAAAATGTGTGGGGCGATCGGCAATCTTGTGTGCCTCACGCGAAGGGAACCCATTACAGATCACGACGGGTTGATCGGTCAACAATTCCAACAAGGTCGCGATCGCCTGAGCCCGGCTGATCAGAGTGCCCTCTTCAGGTCTCATGGGTGCAATCCCCTCACCACACCCTTCGTGAGGACAAGCGCGACGGGGATCTGCTTCTTCCGCAAGGTATCGATGCCCCAGCGCAAATCTTCAACGGCTGTTTTTTCGGCCAATGTGCGATGGGGGATTCTCACGGTCTCAAGCAGTTGCGGCATGACTTCGCCCATTACAAGATGCTCGGGCGCATCGCTTTCACCTTGGCCCCGCCATGACACAATCAGCAGACACGGCTGGCGATAGATCAAGTTGAGCGACATGAGTGTATTCAAACAAGTCCCGAGCCCAGAATTCTGCATAAGAACGGCTGGGACCCTCCCCGCCATGTATGCGCCGGCCGCCATGCCGACCGCTTCGTCCTCTCGGACGGCCGGGATATAGACCCTTCGAATCATGAGTTCTGCGATAATTCCACCAAGGATGGAATCCGGAACCCCGGTGAAAAAATTTACCCCCAAATCCTGCATAGCCTGAACAAACACGTCGCTGTCAATCACAAGAGATATCCTGCACACCAAGCCAATAGACACTCGCAGAAGCCGGCGCATTATAAGATAGCCCTCGGCGGGTTCTCAAGAAAGATTGCGTAGTTGTGTTCATAGCAAGCACATGGTAGCGTGAGATTGTTCGTTATACACCTGACTCCACCCCGAACGATGACTCCTCTCCCCCATCCGGCACATCATCCATGGATTGCTGCGCTCATACTCCTCCCGATACTTGGTATAGACTCGGCATGGGCGGTATCCATGACGGACGACCCGAAGGGTTTTCGAGATGTCCCCTGGGGGACGATCTTGTCCTCCCGTCCAGACGTGGAACCGCTTCGCTCCAGCGCCCACATCATTGAATATCGACCTAAGACAGATCCGCTCTCGTTTGCCGACACTCAAATGACCAGCATTCTCTACCTCTCGATCGATGACCAATTCGCACGGGTGACGATTCGTTACCGCGGCAGTGACGTCCATAAAGAGGTTCTCAACTTTCTAGAAACTCGTTTCGGCCGATTGGATCGCGTACCAGGGCAAATGGCGCGAGGCCTCACACAGCAATATACCTGGCGTGGATCCGATACGGAGATCAACCTGACCTACCAAGCCGGAACAGAGCGAGGCTACATTTTCTTTGATAGTCGAACCCTTGCTCCTCGGTTCAACGACGATATCACTGACTCTGCGGAGTAGGTTATGACAAGGCATCCCTTGGGACGATTAGCCCTCCTCGTAACGGTATTGGCACCTCTGGCCTTCTTAGAGGCGAACCGTTTCTCATCGGCAGTCCCGATTGCAAATGACCCTGATGGTTTTGAGATGATTCCATGGGGATCGGTTCTTGGAGAAATGAAAGCGTACTCAGAGATCGATGAGGCAGGCCGTTTGCAGACCTACGAATTGAGCGGGCGGACTCCCATACTCGGGACAGTCCCTGTAGACTCTCTACGGTTTACAACCTTTGAGAGGAAGTTAGGTCGCGTGACTGTGCGGTATACCGGTCACGCGACCCACGCCAAGATCCTGAGCTATCTGGAATCGAGATATGGTCCCCTTGATCGTACACCAGGCCAAATTGCTGCTGGTTCGGTCAAGGTCTACACCTGGCACGGACTATACACGGAGGTGACGTTGCGCTTCGAAGGTGGGCTTGAACGCGGCATTATATTTTTTGAAAGTCGAACCCTGCCTGAAAAATTGACCGATGAGACATCGACCACAGCTTTTTGATCATTATAAAGTCGCAGAGACGAATCGGAAGGCCTGAGGTATGTTCTCGTCGTAGCAGTTCGTCCCTCACTCAGAGACTTTTCCGCCCATTGCTGACCCCTTTTACTCGTTCCCCCTCCCCTAGCCCGCATTATTCATGAACACTTCTACTGCACCCGCCGATACGCCGCTGCGACAAGCCTGGCCGCGGTCTGTCAGCGGCCAGGCGAGCAGGCTCGCCCTTCGTGACCTCGACATACTATTTCAAGTATGCCTTGGTCTCTTAGCGCTCCGCGTGCCCGTCTCGCCTGGCGTGTCGTCGGTTTCGTCACGAACTGTCATGAATAATGTGGGCTAGACTATTCTTACCCACATTCCCAGAGAGTTGCTTGTCGTGAAGCTCCACTATTCCTGAATTCATTTTGCAAACCACACCACTGACGTTATGATCCTCGAGTCAATCATGATTGGACGAAAGCAGTACAGCCCTCTCGATAAGCGATGTGCCGAACGTGTCGCCATTACCTGTCGTGTACGCTATACAGGCGAGGTTCCCACTCAACCGCATCAAGGGGAGGGGCTCACAAAAAACATCTCGGTGTCCGGATGCCACGTCATCACGGATCAGCATGTCACCCGCGGGACCCTACTGACTCTTACCATTGCACTTCCAGATGGATTGCCGACATTATCGTTAGAGTCAGCGCTGGTTGTCTGGGTTTCAGGCAGTCAGTTTTCAGTCCGATTTCTGGACTTGAGCCGGGACCACCGGAAACGAATTCAATACTTTATTTGGAAAAGTATTTCTCACAATACTGTGAGCGACCAACGGACGCGCTTCCGGCTGATCTAACCTCGCTCGGGTACAGTGGCCAGCCATCCCTTACGCCGTGTTCCTTTGACCTGAAAATCTGAGATTTCCGTTAGTCAGTCCTCGGCTCAGATGGAATAAGACTGTTCCACACTGAGTTCATTCCTGTCACCGGTTGAGATACCTCACGACCTTTCACATACCGCTGATGCCCCAACCTCTGGATGGTTTCTTCTCCCCACATAAGAGGGAGGGCAAAGATGCCTTACCGCGCTAGCCTTGACCCTGACAGCAGCCTCCCAAAACCGATGAGATCGGCAACAAATAGGCAAACGGGTGACCTGGCGGAAAGTGGAAACTTGTCTTAGGCACTCAAAGAAGGAGGAACAGAATCGAGAGGGAGCGCGGCAATGAGCTAGGGTT
>NIUT01000077.1 GCA_002254365.1 Nitrospira sp. UW-LDO-01 | reverse complement strand
CAACGAGCTTCCTCACAAATCGTGTGGAGCCCAAGTCGCTCCATCGTCCGCTTAATGTCGAGATAATCGGGACCAGTCTTCGCCTGAACCTTAAACCAAGCAGGAAGTCGTGGTCGGTGATCCACAGGTGACTGACCGCTTGAGGAAGCAGGTTGATGGGCTATAGCTGCCGGAGACCGGAGCTGGTCAAGAGGAACAAAGCTCATCGCTCGCTACTCATTGGGAGAAGATGGCCTAAACCAGTTCGTGATTCGAGCAAAGAACCCGGACCGTTCCGGCTCAGCCTGCGGCGGATCGGGATATTCCACCCAGAGTTCTTGAGATCCCAGATACACACCACGGCGAAAACTCAGTTGGGTTTTGAGCTGTCGATAGCCTTGAGCATGTAGGGCCTGGATCAACAGGGTCAGCGCTTCATCCTGGGTAGGCTGGACATCGGTCGTCACACGGACAGCCTCATACCGCAAGCTGGCTCGGTAGCCATCTCCTTCCCCTTGAAACTCGACCGGCCTGCTAAATCCCCGTTCTCGGTGATCCAACCCGGCGAGTTGATGTTTGTCACATCCAGCCTGCCCCATGGCTCATGCTAAGGCTCGGTAGACCGCCACCAGATCACTGAGGGCGATGGTCTTGCTCTTCAGGACAGTCCGTTCAGCCTGAATGGCTTCCAGGGTCTTAGGATCGGCCACACCGAGTTTCAAACAAGACGCGCCTAAATGCAAGATTCGGTCGCACTCCTCGGCGAGTTTCCGCTTCACGACCGGATTGACCGATAGGATCTCCATGAGCTGTCGACGTGTGGTATCAAGGTGGGCTTGGAGTTCTGAATCGGGATAGCTTTCCCGAGCCGCTTCATCGAAGCAGCGATCGAGATACTGCGCCAGAAACACATAGAGACGAACGAGTGCCGCAGCGATATCAGTTTGGTCGTTGGCCGAGACAGCCATAGATGACTCCTTTCCTTGAGCGAATGAGAAAATTCCGCGAGCGACGCCTCAGGGTTCAAGCAATACCATCACATCATTCCCTTCGACCTTCACCTGATAGGCTTCCACCTTGGCGGATGGATTGTTCATACAAGCACCGGAGGTCACATCAAATCGCCATCCGTGCCAGGGACAGGTGACGACGGTGCCTTCCAATTCCCCTTCTCCCAAGGGCCCTTCCCGATGGCAACAGGTATTATTGATCGCGTGGATCGTCCCATCTACATTAAAGACCGCCAGTGTCTTCCCATTGGCTTCGGCCACAATGCCATGCCCTGTCTTGATATCTGCCAGACCAGCGACCCGTACGAACTCCGGCATTTTTCCCTCCAACGTCAATGCGATCAAGTCGTGCTAAACGGCTGTTTGACTTTCTTGAGCAAATTCTCGATCGACGAACCGCTGTTGCCAGCTCCCTTGAGCTCATCCATCAGTTTCTTCGCAATATCTCGAAACGCAACGGCTTGTGGAGAGTCCGGATTGGCGACAACGATCGGATGACCGGTATCTCCACCATCGCGAATGGCGGGATCAATCGGAATCCGCCCGAGGAATGGGACGCCGACTTTGGTCGCAGCCCGTTCCCCACCTCCGTGCGAAAAGATCTCCGTCCGCTCGCCACAATGCCCACACACAAAGTAACTCATGTTCTCGATGATGCCCAGGAGTGGAACATTCACCTTCTGGAACATCGCCATACCCTTACGCACATCGTAGAGCGCGACTTCTTGAGGCGTCGTCACAGTCACCGCTCCAGCTAATGGCACCATCTGAGACAAAGAGAGCTGGACATCCCCAGTCCCTGGCGGCAAGTCAATCAACAGATAGTCCAGCTCGCCCCAAAGCACATCGCGGAAGAACGCTTGGAGGTACTGGTGGACCATCGGGCCACGCCAAACCAGCGGCGCTTCTTCTGGCACGAGAAACGCCATGGAAATAAGCTTGACTCCATGATTTTCGACCGGAACGATTTTGCCATCCTTCTGC
The DNA here is from genome assembly GCA_002254365.1 of Nitrospira sp. UW-LDO-01. Lineage (GTDB taxonomy): Bacteria > Nitrospirota > Nitrospiria > Nitrospirales > Nitrospiraceae > Nitrospira_D. Next base: position 44,618 of record NIUT01000077.1, on the reverse strand, counting down.
TCAGGGCCAGTCGTACTCCCCATCATCATCGGGATATTGGGGCCATACAGATCAGCATCCAATAGCCCAACCTTTGTACCGGCAACCGCCAAGGCGCAGGCAAGATTCGCTGCAACGGTGGATTTGCCGACACCGCCCTTCCCACTGCTGACCGCGATGACATGTTTGACACCAGGAATCAGATTATCTTTTTCCTGAGGCTGTTGTGCCCCATGACCATGTTCATCAGCCATAGTAGTTCTCCCATTCGATTGTGTTCAACGGCATCACATCTAAGACGACACCAGCGAGCCGTTGGGATGACCTATACTCATAATCATAGCGAGGCTATCCATGAAATGATATGGGCCGGTCGGGCTATCGGCGATGTACCGACTGGGGAAGGTCTATCCGATGGCTCAAACCACTGAGGAGTCAAGCCCGACGCAACTTGCTCGCCAGGCCAATCAATGACAGTGCGTAGATGGTCCACTTAGAGGGGTCGAAGTTGTACCACTGTGGGCCGTTCCGATAATCACGAGCGTAGGTGTGGTGGTAGTTGTGATAGCCCTCGCCGAAACTGATGAAAGAGATCAGCCAGCTGTCTCGGCTGCTGTCCTGTGTACCGTGGGATTGGCTGCCCACCATATGACAAAGCGAGTTGATGGTGAAAGTTGAATTGAGGACCATAAACATCCGGAACAGGCCGCCCATGAGGAGGCCGCTGATGCCACCCATGAGGGTGCCGTGCCACCAGAACCCGATGCAAAAAGGGACCACCAAACCGGAGACGACGATCAGCCAATAGTACTGATGCTGCCAGAGAATCACCGGATCGCGGCGGAGCCGCACTTGGTATTTTCCGACGCGATACGGCGTTTTATAGAAGAGCCAACCGCAGTGGCTGTGCCAGAATCCTCTCGTGGCATTGTAGGGATCTTCCTCCGTGTCCGTGCGGGCGTGATGGCGGATATGGTCTGCACCCCAGACCAGCGCTGAGTTCTGTAAAGCCCATCCGCCCGCGATCAAAGCCAGGCGCTTTATCCAATTCGGACAGTCGAAACTTTGATGCGCCACCAGGCGATGATATCCGACCGTGATCCCCATCCCCGTCACGATGTACATGACGAAAAAGTGCATCCAGTCGAACAGCGTATAGCCGATATAGTACCCATAGAAAGGAACGCCGACGATTGTGGTAGCGGCGAGGACACAGAAGAGAAGACAAGTCCCGTAGGAAAATCCTGAAGTCAGGGGCTGGGCCATCTGATCCGTCTTGACCATGTGTCCTCTCGCTGATAACCCAAGCTGAGGTCCACCATGGCAAACGGGCTCCGGTGAACGTGTTACAGGATTTGCACTCTAGCGAAACCAGTTCCCATTTTCAACCGGTATCTGCGCATGATCGACTCCCGGATGCTTGGCTTGTCGGTGGCTGGGAGTATACTGACGATGGAAGCCAAGACGACCATCCGGCGGAGGAGACGTGACGATGAATCCATCCGTGCTCGAAGCAACAGTCGCCCGAATCGGACAACATCTGGCCCAATTGTCTGCCGGTCGTACCCCAACCCTGTTCGACAGCCACTGGTGGTCACAAAGCGTGATCAACTTGGCAATGAAAGATTCTGCATTCAAAGTTCAGCTGTTCCGGTTTATCGATGTGCTGCCGGCCGTGGCCTCGGATCAGGCGGTGGTACGGTTGGCGGAAGAATACTTTGGAGCGCTCCATGGCCAGGTATTTGGGCTGCAATGGGGGTTCAAAGCATTGACGGCGACCAATGTCGGGGCCGCCATCACAGGGAAATCCATCCGCCATCAGGTCGAGCAGATGGCGCGAACCTTCATCGCCGGAGGCTCGGTGGAAGAAGCGCTCCCCGTCTTGGCGAATCTCTGGAAAAACGGTCGTGCATGGTCGGTGGATTTGCTCGGCGAGGCCACGATCAGCGACGTCGAAGCGGATCGGTATCGGGATCGCTGCCTCGACGCCTTGACGCAGCTCGGGCAGACCGTTCGCACATGGCCGTCCTCGACAATGTTGGAACGGGATCATCTTGGCACGCTACCACGAGCACAACTCTCTCTGAAGATCTCCGCATTGACATCACGGTTGGACCCGATCGATCCCCTCGGTACTTATCGAGCCGTGGCGGGCCGATTACATCCGATCCTGGAACGGGCAGCTGCCCTCGGATGTGGATTGATCTTCGATATGGAACAGGCAGAGACAAAAACCTTGCTGCTCGAGATATTCCGAAACCTCTTTGACGAACCGGCATTTCGAACATTTCCACACGCCGGCGTGGCGCTGCAGGCCTATCATCGGGAAACCGACCAGGATATTCGATCCCTCATCGCCTGGACAAAACGGCGTAATTATCCAATCACGATCAGGCTGGTCAAGGGGGCTTATTGGGATTCGGACACCATACGCTATCGCCAGGCTGGATGGCCGGTCCCGCTGTTCGAACACAAGGCAGAAACCGATGCAAACTATGAGGCGCTCGTCCCCTTGCTCCTGGACCACCGTCAAGTCATACGTCCGGCATTCGGCACACACAACCTGCGGACGTTGGCTGTCATCGAAGCAGCGTTGGATGCGCGCCAGTGCGATCCGGAGACGATCGAATATCAAATGATTTATGGGATGGCCGAACCGTTTCAGCATGCCATGGTGACGCACCGCCGACGGGTGCGACTCTATGCACCGGTCGGTCGGCTGTTGCCGGGGATGGCCTATTTGGTCCGACGCCTGTTGGAAAATACGTCGAACGAATCATTTCTACGGAAAGAGTATGTGGAGTCACAGTCGTTGGCGAGCCTGCTCACGCCGCCGATTGTCCCCTCTTCCACGTTGCCGTCCTCAGGGGAACACGATTCGTTTTTCAATGAGCCACACAGCGACTTTTCCCAGCAGGAAGTCCGTACGGCGATGCAGACCGCGATCGACCGGGTTCGAGCCAATCTGGGGCGAACCTGGCCTATCAGAGTTCGCGGAAAGCGGCTGACCGGTTCCCTGATCATGTCGCGCAATCCAGCGCGGCCTGACGAACTCGTCGCGACTATTCAGGCGGCTTCACCGGCCGATGTGGCTGCCGTGATCGGCACTGCGATGCCGGCAGGCGAGGCTTGGGGGCGAAGGCCCGCAGCGGAACGTATCGCGGTGATGCGACGCGCTGCGGAACTCATGCGCGCGCGCCGGTACGATCTGGCTGCCTGGGAAATGCACGAAGTTGGAAAACCCTGGCGAGAAGCCGATGCCGACGTGACCGAGGCCATCGACTTTTTGGAGTTCTATGCCCAGCACATGTCGCGTCTCAGTGAGCCGTTGCGACTCGGACACTATCCCGGAGAATTGAATCAGCGATGGTATCGTCCGCGTGGCGTGACCGCGGTGATCGCTCCCTGGAACTTTCCGTTGGCGATTCCAGCCGGCATGATCAGTGCAGCCCTGGTAACCGGCAACGCAGTCCTGTTCAAACCCTCCGAGCGTGCCTCCCTGTTGGGAACTCTGTTGACGGATCTGTTCCATGAAGCCGGCGTGCCGGCCAATGTCTTGTATGGCCTCCCCGGAGGCCCTGAGATCGGACGGGCCTTGTCCGAGCGGCCGGAGATCGCCACGATCGCCTTCACTGGCTCCAAGGAGGTGGGCCTGAGATTATGGGCAGGCGCGGCAACGATCCAGCCGGAACAGCCATTGATCAAACGGGTGATCGCCGAGATGGGCGGGAAAAACGCCATCATCGTCGACGACACAGCCGATCTCGACGAAGCCATCGCCGGCGTGGTCACCTCGTTCACAAGCTATGCGGGTCAGAAGTGTTCTGCTTGTTCCCGCGCCATCGTGTTGGACAGCATCTACGACCAGTTCCTTGCGCGACTGCGTGATGCCGTGATGTGTCTCACGCTGGGTGACCCGTGCGATCCCGGCACGCAAGTCGGTCCCGTGATCGATGACCGGGCACAGCGGCGTATCGAGGAATTCATCAGCCTGGGCCTGGCGACTCACCGAGTGATCGTCCGCCGCACTATAGAGGGACCGGGGTGCTTCGTAGGCCCGACCGTGTTCGCCGACGTCAGGCCGGAGGATCGGTTGGCGCAAGAAGAGATCTTCGGTCCGGTGTTGGCGGTTATGAAGACAACGACGATGGCAGAGGCGCTGGAGATGGCGAATGCGACCAGATATGCCCTGACCGGCGGGGTCTACTCACGAAGCCCCGCGAATCTCGTGTTGGCTTGTGAGCAGTTCGATGTGGGGAATCTCTACGTGAACCGCCCAATCACTGGGGCGCTCGTCTCCCGACAGCCATTCGGTGGCCACCGCCTTTCAGGGGTAGGGGCAAAAGCCGGCGGGGAAGACTATTTGGCCCAATTCATGATCACCCGCATCACGAGTGAAAATACGCTTCGTCGAGGATTCGAGTCGCCTCAGTGAGCTTTGGCAGATTTAATCTCGTACTCTTCCAGCTCTTCCGTGATCTCCGTCACCACGCCACGGTCTTCTTTAATGGCGGACAGTTCCTGACGCTCCGCATATTTCACGAGACCAACCCCTTTGGCAAACCACGCCGTCATCACATCGATGCCTGAGACGGTGTGTTTACTACCGGACAGATGGATATGCATGTTCATACGTGCTTCAACCTTGATCGCATCCTGGAACGTTCCCGCCGGCACTGTGATCGTTTCCCGACCGATCACCTTACTCCACCCCTGCGTATCCACCGTTTCGTCTGTTCCGTCACGATCCATATCCGAACCGAAATCGATACCTGCGCGATCAAACTGTTGGAACGACGAGGGTACTTTGAGGGGAAACCTGAAAATCTGATAGGGCGTGATCTCTTTCTCCAGCGGCGTTCCTGGATCCGATCCATAATAGACAATCCCGACCACATCCCGACGATAAAAACTATCCGAAGCTCCATGATTGCCCGGGTTCGTATCATGAAAGACGGTCACCGCCACCCCATTGAGAGTCTTAGTTCCGGAGACCGTGGATACATTCTCAAAAAACTTCAGTTCAATGGTTTGAAGCGGCCCCTCATTGATCTGGCCACGATAGGTCCACCGACTGCCGAGCGTATCTGGGAAATACTCCTCAGATTTGGCAATTGTGACGGATTCCTCCGCTCCACACAGCCCAGCCCAGGCCGATAGACCTACCAGCAAACAGAGTCTCGCCGTCCATACCCGACTGAAAACAAGTCCTCGTTTCGCCATCATGTGTACTCCAGAAGAGAGGCTGTGACCGTATCATAGGAATCCCGAGAGCGGCAAGCCGATGGGTGCTCTTGTTAAGACAGACCTCATGCTTGCCTTGACTTGGCTCTCATCGCGTGATTCGTCGGCATGTTCTCTACGGCTTGAATGGCCATTAGTATGCGCCCCCGCAGTGCCTCAGGTCATCAGACTGATACCGGCATATAGAGGTGCACGCCTGGAATTTTCTTGAAATGAGCATCCAGGGTGTAGACACAGCAGTCGTGCTCGATCGCCAAAGAGGCAATCAGCAGATCTGGCAGTGGCAGGGTTATGCCTTTACGGAGCAGATGCGCCGAAAGATCACCGGCTTGAGACCAAGTGGCTTGAGTGACTTCGAAGTACCGCAAAGCCAGGAGAGCTTCTGAGAGGGTGGTTCGTTCGGGCTGGGTCCGGCAGCCCTGCAGCAATTCAACCAGCACGACACCGACCAGAGCGACCTCATCTGTGTCAATGAGCACATCGAGGACGATCTTTCAGGGGAGTCCGCTCGGTTAAGGAAGGGAATCCAAACAGAGGTGTCAGTGATGACCATGTCGGCGGCGTTTCAGAACGGCTTGATGACGAATCTCGGCCTGTTCCAGACGCTTCCAGTCGAGGTCGAGATGAATCGTGCCGCTTAATGATTTCAGCTGATCCAGCTTCTTCCGCCGGATCATTTCCGCCGCAGCCTGATGGATCGCCTCAGTTTTCGTTTTTGCGGCGGTCACAGTCATCAGTTCTCGAATGAGCTTCTCGTTGAGATCCAGCGTCGTGCGCATGGGCCACTCCCCTTATCAGGATGCCTGTATCGTATGCAGCAGGTATGCAGATATCAAACGTTCTCGAGGAGTGAACGACCTGTGCCTATGAGTGGATACATTATGTTGGTTTCCGAAGAGGTTTGTGAACCTGAGGCAGTAGATCAAGCTTTCGACCCGAACGCAACGCCTCAAACCGAAACCGACAAGGCAAGAACCGGAAAAGAGGAAATAGGATCAAAGCCGAAGGTTACTCGGATATGTCCAGGAGCCCGAGAGGGACGTCCCTGCCCCCAAGCAACAGACGATATACAGGGGGGGGATCTGTCCCCTACCTTTATGGGCCCGTCGTCGTAATCAGATTGCCATTCGTACCACGGTAAAATATCGTAAGTGGCTCAGGCAATGTGTTAGCAACTCGAACAATAACCCATACGAACCCGGCGGCAAGAGCAGTGGTAATGAAGACTGCACGGCTCACAATCCGACCCTACTATTCGTAATTGGTCCGTTGACCAGGCTGATGGGCTTATCAGTATCTGCCTCTTCCATTCTCTCTATCGCTTGCCTTTGTGCAGCTCTCCTCGCATAATTCAGCACCATGCCGTCCCCGAGTGAACCACCAGCATCTGTCCTCGTCACCGGAGCCTCAGGAGGGATCGGGCGCGCGATCAGTCAGGCCTTTGGACAACTCGGATGGTATGTGGGCGTCCACTACTATGCGCATCCTGAGGAGGCAGTAAAACCGACGGCCTCCTCCTCGTCTATAGGCCTCCCCCAAAACAGAGCCGCAAGCGGCGGCTTGTAAAACCAGCGATGCTCCGCTATCCTCATAAAGTATGTCGGCTCTACCACCACTCATCACATCCTCGCCCGATGTACTGGGTGGCACCCCCGTGTTTACCGGCACCCGAGTGCCGGCCCAGACATTAATCGAATATTTGGAAGGCGGCGAAACCATCGACGATTTTCTTCAAGGCTTCCCGACCGTCAGTCGCGATCAGGTCATCTCATTCCTTGAAGAAGCCAAGACTCGCATGCTCGCGAAAGCCTCGTGAGAATCCTTCTTGACGAGTGTATCGACCGACGTATCGCACGAGATCTTGAAGGACATGAAATCATCACGGTCCCCCAAGCAGGATGGGCGGGAATCAAGAACGGTGAGCTATTAACCAGAGCTCAAGCGCAATTCGACGTCTTCGTCACGGTTGACCGCAACTTGGCCTTTCAGCAGAATATCCCCCAGTTCACTATTGCGGTCATTGTGCTTCAGGCTCCCACCAACCGCCTCCAAGACCTTCGCCCGTTGATACCCAAACTGCTTCAGACCATCCGGACGGCTCCAAAAAGCGCAGTGAGCCCAGTCAGCCTGTAGTTACTTCTTTACATTCCCAAAAGAACAATAGCGTACCGGGAGTCTCTATCGCTTGCCTTCGCACAACACTCCTCGCATAATTCTTCGTCATGCGATCCCCGATCGAACCAACAGCATCTGTCCTCATCACCGGAGCCTCCGGGGGCATTGGTCGAGCAATCAGCCAGGCCTTTGGAGCGATTGGTTGGTATGTGGGAGTCCACTATGCTCAGAACGAACCAGCAGCAAAGACGACGTTAGAACAAGTGGTCAGCGCCGGCGGAACCGGAGAGATATACCAAGCCGACATTCGAAACACGTCATCGGTTCAGATCATGATCGACCGCTTTTCCAATCAAGTGTCCGGCCCATTGGTCTTGATCTGCAATGCAGGAATCGGGCAACGCCATTTGCTCGTGCGCCATTCGGAAGCAGTCTGGACTAATGTGGTTGCAACCAATCTGACAGGAACCTTTTACTGTCTTCGCGCCATGGCTCCCTTCATGCTCGCTCGTGGGGGAGGCTCGATCATCGTGATCGGTTCCCACACAGGATTCCATGGAGCCACCGGCCAGAGTGCCTATGCGACATCAAAGGCCGGCCTCATCGGACTGGTCAAGACGGCTGCCCTCGAATGGGGCCCGCAGAACATCCGAGTGAATCTCCTGTTACCTGGGTGGCAGAAAACTGATTTAACCGAGGGCATTTTCCCCGAAGGAAGCGGATGGCCAGATCATGCTCTACACCGATCTCCCGCTATCGAGGAAGTGACTGGAACCATAGTCCGCCTCGCTCAGCTTAAAGATGTGTCAGGACAAGTGTGGAATTGCGACAGTCGACATCTGTAGCGAAGCGCAAATAACTAGTGGCTTATAGCTGACCGCCAGGGCTTATTTGCAGCAAAGGGTTAATTCTCTCAAGCTATACGTCGTCCGCTCTTACCCATGAACCACGGCATATTCATAACCGGCACTGACACTGGCGTCGGAAAGACATTGGTGGCGGCTGCACTCGCGCTTCATCTAAAAAAGCGTGGCCTCTCAGTCGGCGTCATGAAACCGATCGAGACTGGCGTGTCATCAGCCAAAGAGAGTCTGTCGGATGCAGCACGACTGCGGGCAATTATCGAGAGCGAAGAATCTCTCGGCGCGATTCGCCCCTATGCCTTTAAAATTCCGAGCGCTCCCCTCACCGCCGCACAGGCCGAAGGCCAGACCATCAATCTGGAGACAATCAGCAAGATCTATCGACTCTTGTCCAAGCAGTACGACCATCTTGTCGTGGAGGGAGTCGGGGGCGTACTGGTGCCGGTTACACCGAAAGTCATGGTAACGGATCTCATTAAACAATTGCGTCTTCCCGTCGTAGTGGTCGGACGATCAGGCCTTGGAGGAATCAATCACGCGCTGCTCACGATTGAGGCGCTTCAACGAAGGAAGATTACCGTCGTGGCGCTCGTTCTGAATCAAACAGAGTCAGTCCGATCAGGTGTTTCACGGATCCAGGAACGTTCAACACTCAACATACTCCGCAAACAAGCCGGTGTTCCCGTGCTTGGCCCTCTTCCCTATGCGCCAGGTCTCCCAGGCCGATTCCGACCCACCGTCATCCGGCTGGCCCGCTCTGCTGCCATCACACACTTGGCGAAGTTGGTCTTGCGAGCCGGACGACGAAGTCGCTGACTGTGTGCCTGATATCCGATGCCTTGAGAATTGCGGAGATCACCGCCACTCCGTTCGCTCCTGCACCCATCACCTCTGAGACATGATCGAGCGAAATCCCGCCGATGGCAAAGATCGGAAGCGGCGTCAGCGGACGGATGGCCTTCAACCCGGCGACGCCGACGACGGGGTCGTGATCAGCCTTCGAGCCTGGCTTAAAAATGGGACCAAAGCCGAGATAGTCCGGCCCACCAGCCGTGGCTACTCGCACTTGCTCCGCATTATGCGTTGAGATGCCGATCAATTTACCGGGCCCCATCACCTTCCGCGCGAGATTGAGCGGCAAATCCCCTTGGCCGAGGTGCACGCCGTCTGCATCGACCGCCAATGCCAGATCACAGCGATCATTGACGATGAACAGGACTTCAAGCTCAGCGGCAAGCTTCCGAAGCTCCATCGCCTCGATATAGGCGTCTTTCATTGAGGCTGACTTATTCCGGTACTGAAACAGCGTGGCACCCGCTGCGGCAGAAACCTTCAAGACCTCATGAAGCGGACGGTCTGGACAGACTGATGGATCAAGAATGACGTAGAGCCCGGAGGGCATGGGTCGTGCCATCGCCGTTACCGCTTGGCCTGTTCCAGCGCTTTTTGTTTCACGATCCGAAAATGGGTTTCCAGTTCCTGACGCATGACGATCGCAATAATTCGATCCGGCACGAAGGTGTGAGGCTCAACGACCAGCTCGAAATCGGCCCGCGTCTGCGTCCCCTCCCCGATCGATTGAAGTTTCCAGACCCGGTGATACCGCTTAAAGTCGCCGCCGGTGAGATCCGTCACGAGACCGCCGTTCGGCAAGATCGTGGACGCTGTCACCAACTTCCGTTCGCCGGGCATCAACGGATGTTCGATGCGAAGATCGACCGTCGCCACGCCATCCCGCACGAGCACCTGCACCACTTTCATCCGCACTTCAAACAACTCCGGCCAATGCTGGTAATCGGTCAATAGCGACTGGATCACAGCCGATGTTGCTGGAAATAAGACCTGCGCCGTCGCGCGGACACCCCCTTGTGGCTCAACGGCCACTTCCAACCGCTCCGTCTCAGCTCCCCCCGAAACCGCTGCCCCTATGACAGCGACGGACAGAAGCAGCTCGAGCGCGATCAGCGCGAGAAGGGTCCAGGCTGCCCCTGTTCGTCTACCCGACAATCGCGTCCAGCAACCGCTGATGAATCTTGCGAACACGTTCAAGTTGGCCTTTTGCGGGAAAGCGTTCATAAAAACCGTCGGCGCGGAAATCCTTGGTGAGCGTCGCCCACGGCTTCACCAGCTCGGCGAAGGGTTGGTGTGAACGTTGCTCCTCCCAGGCGGTTATGAGTTTCCGATCCACAATCAGGTCGTCCAGCACCCGGATCAAGGCCTTGAGGGTGACATCACGGGTGAACATATAGCGGTCATTCTGTCCCCAGACTTCACCTAACACGTCCTTCACGCCTTTGAGATAGTCACGCACCAACGCATAGCACCGATCGGCCTTCATGTCCAAATGAGACTCGATCCAGCGCTTGTGAGCGGTGACAAGTTTTAAGAGCTCATTGAACACTTCGGACTGCAAAACCCATTTTTCCTGCTTGCTCCGTCCTCCCAGACGGTTGATCTTGTACTGAAGCGGCGAGTCGGACTCGCTGTAGAGCAGATTGACCACTTTCGCGGCGAACTTCTTTTCAGGACTCTCCCAGGACACCTTCTCATACAAGTCGACCAAATGGGACCGGTTGATGCGCGTATGGGTCGAGTTGATGATGACGAACATCTCCGTCGCAAAATCGGCGCTCCGCCCGTCGAACAACAGGCACGGCACTTCGACCTGCAAGCTCTGGTCTGGATGTTTCTCATGGAAAAAATGCAGCCCGGCGAGGCGATGCTGACCATCAATAACCAGGTATTTCCCCTTCGGCTCACTGAGATGGCCGATCGATTCCAAACCCTCTACTTTTTGAAAGCGGAGCGTTTCATCGGTAAAGAGCAACACCGTGCCGGGAATCATCGGTTGCGCCACGACGGTTTCATAGAAATTGACGATCTGTTTGATCTTCTGCCGATTCAGGACGCGCTGAAACCCCTTTTCACTCCGTTCAATCCCTGCAATGAACTGTGCGACTTCGTCATGCTCGGTAATCTTGGTCTGTGCAATCTCTTCGCCTTCAAAATAGTACCGGCTCGTGAAGCGAACCTTTTCCAACAGATCTCCGGCCTTGTAGGCAATGAAATAAAACATCCCTTCTTTTTGGGTAATCCTCGTCGCGAGCATGATGCCTCCATTGGTGAGAATAGAAGCGTAGGGGAGGATTCTACGCGGCCCTCGCCATGGCCGCAAGACAAAGGACTATGCTAGCATCTCCGACCATGAGATCACGACACGGCATATTCCTGTTCTATTCTGCGTTTCTGCTGATGTTGCTGACCTGTCCCCCTAAGGGTCATGCGCAAGAGGTGCAGGACAGTGGAGCGACAACAGAGCTCTCGTGCAGCTTTGCCATGGAACAGGGAGAGACGGGAAGCCCCTGCCGTGTGCCCTTTCCCCAAGGCTGCGTAGTCGCCTCGATCCCAGGGACTAAACAGCCATGGGCCACGGTCTCAAAGGGCGGGCGGGTACAATGCCGGTTTGATGAGAAAGAGACTGACTGGAAGACCAAAATTACCGGCGCCTGCGGTCGATGCCAATCGATCCGTTGTTCAGCTCACTTCAGTGTTCGGTTCGGTTGCTCAACTCAACAGTAAACTCACCGAAACTCATGTCTCTCACGGCGGCAATCAAACAGCAGGCTCGCACATTAGGGTTTGATGCCATCGGAATCGTGCGACTGGCGAACAACGATGCACCGTCAACACTCACTCCCCAGCCACTCGAACCGTGCTCGGATAACGCAACCAAGATCGTGCCACAGCTCTACCACCGATTGACTGAATGGCTCCGCCGCGGCTACCACGGCACGATGACCTGGATGGAACGGGCTCCAGACAAACGCACCGATCCTCGCGTGGTCCTGCCTGGATGTCAGTCGATCATTGCCGTGGGAATCAACTATCTGACCGATCATCGCGCGAATGAGCAACCAGGTCATGGTCGGATCGCGCGGTACGCGTGGGGGAAGGATTATCACAAAGTCTTCAAGACGAGACTGAAACAATTGGAAGAATTCATCAAAATCCTGGCCCCTGCCACACACACTCGTTCGTATTCCGATACCGGACCTCTCATGGAAAAGGCTTGGGCAGAGCAAGCTGGCTTAGGGTGGATCGGCAAACATTCCAACCTGGTATCAGCAGACCATGGTTCATGGCTCCTCCTAGGAGAAATCCTCACGACCGTGGAACTCGAACCCGACGCACCGGCGACCGACCTCTGCGACAGCTGCACACTCTGTATCCAAGCCTGCCCCACCAATGCGATCGTGCAACCCTATGTGATCGACGCCACACGATGTATCTCCTATCTCACCATCGAGCTGCGCGGAGATGAATCCGTGATTCCTCAGGAGTTACATGCAGGTATGGGAAACAAAATATTCGGATGCGATGATTGCCTCGACGTATGCCCGTTCAACCTGCGCGCCGAACCGACCTGCGAGACTACATTTCAGCCCTCTCCCGTCACCCTCGCCCCGAGTTTAGATAAGCTTTCTCGACTCGATGAACAGACCTTCACCACGTTGTTTCAACAGAGCCCAATTCGTCGGGCAAAAATCCATGGATTTCAACGAAACATCGCCATCGCACAGAAAAACGCAAAGCGTTTTGAGCCCCCTTCTCGCGTTTCACTCTCTACAACAACGGCAAAACCAGAATCCCACTAAAGAGTATTTGTTCCTCAGAGCCGAATGAGGCTTTGCTGCCTTGATGGGTTTTTTACAATGCCCCAGCCAGCACCATATTCTCCACCGGAGATTTGACGATCACTGTGAACTTATCGTATGAATGAGGCCTCCCGATGGGGGGGAGGATCCATGGTTCAGGCTGCTCCTCAGACCAACCGGATGGCACTCGTTAAGTTCTTGCGCACCATCCCACTGTTGTCCTTCCTGCCTGAACAAGAGCTTCACAGTATCGCACCGGAGGTGATCGAACAGCAGCACGCGAACAACGAATTCGTTTTTCGCGACGGAGACTCCGCTGACTGGCTCTACTTCGTCAAGCATGGCGTTGTCCGTTGCCTCAAGTATGGTCCTGACGGCAAAGGATTTATCCTCAAACCTCTTCTACCTGGGGATAGTTTCTGTTGTGAGTCAGTCACATTTGACCAATCACTCCCACATCCCGGCAATGCTCAAGCGATGGGAAATGTCACAATTGTGAAACTGAGCCGCCGCACGTATCTCCAGCTGATCGAGCAGTACCCGCGTGCAGGCCCACAAGTCATTACATATCTCGGCAATCGGCTTCGAGAGTCGCAGGAGATGGCCAAGAGCCTTGCCCTGGATCCGGCTGAAAAACGCCTCGCGGCCTTGCTGGTTCGGCTCGCGGAGAAAGTCGGTGTGCCATCGGAGCAGGGCGTGTGCATTACAACCGTCTTCACTCGGGAAGACCTCGGGCACATGACTGGCATGACGGAAGAAACCGTCGTACGAATTCTCAGCCGTTGGCGCGAGAGCGGGCTTGTTTCTACGGCAGGAGGAAGGAACCTGCTTATTCCTGCCATCGACTCCCTCAAGACTCTGGCCGGCTGAGATTATTTACCACTGAGACGTCGGATACAGCGATGCTTGACCATGATTTGAATCCAACTAGAGCCATCAGATGCTGGCCCCAAACGACCTTCAGCCTCAAGGTATCGTCTCTTCATCCTACGTTTGCGATAGTTCTTTCTTGCAAACATCAAAACTGACCAGCAACTGAATCTAATTAGATACATGCCATGTATCTAATTAGATTCGATTCGCGACTCAGTATTTCTTTATTAATCATCTCAGCCCTACTTCAAAGGTCTCAAATTCCTAAAAATCATTGGTTTTCTACAAGTGTGAGGTGACTGAATCAGACCAGGCAGGTGGCACACATCGTGCGCTGCAAGCCAGGGTAGATTCCTAAATGTCTCTTGATCAGCACCAAATTGTCGCAGAGAAAAAAATCGTGATTGACATAGATCAATGTATTTTTTCTTCGTGATTTGGTATACCTGTACGCGGGCGTTTGTCGCGGAAGCGTGGAGGGAGGGTCAATTCACCTCGCTTCAGTACGTAGAACGTCTTTTTTCCATACAACAAAAAGGGAGGCAATTATGCAGAGGTTTCGTGTGATCACAGCTACATTAGGACTAGCGGTCCTTCTGGGAGCCAGCGGATGTATTACCATGCCTGGGTCCGCAGGGGCCAAGGTACACGAGGTCACGTTCACGGCGATGGAAACGGAAATCGTCGTTGACGGGAACGGGACAAAATACAAGGCCTGGACGTTCAATGGACAAATGCCCGGCCCGGTCGTGCGGGTCACCGAAGGCGATACAGTGAACTTCACCCTGATCGGCGACAAGAACAACTCCTTCCCGCATTCGATGGACTTCCATGCGGCGGAGCTCGACTTCTTGAAGAACTACCACAAGACCGTTTCAGCGGGCGAAACGCACAAGTTCTCCTTCGTGGCGAAGAAGCCCGGCGTGTTCTTCTACCACTGCGGCGCGAGCCCCATGATCCAGCACGTCGCCCGTGGCATGTTCGGTGCCATCATCGTGGATCCGAAGGATGCCAATGCCTGGCCAAAGGCCGATCGTGAATTCGTTCTGGTCCAATCCGAGTTCTGGAAGAACCCGGACAACGTACAGGCGATGTTTGATCGGAAGTGGGACAATACGATTTTCAACGGCGGGATCTTCAAGTACCACCCATTCTTCCCGGGTGGAGAGCCCTTGGAAGTCAAGGTCGGTGAACGGGTACGCATCTATTTCGTGAATGCCGGCCCGAACGAGTTTTCCGCGCTCCATCCGATCGCCGAAATCTGGGACAATGTCTATGAGAGCGGCAACCCAGCCAACAATTTCAAGGGGGTCCAGACCTATGTGGTCGGTCCAGGCAGCGCTGCCACCTTTGATATGATCGCAGATAACCCAGGAGCGTATCCAGTAGTGACCCACTCCTTGACGGGCGCGCTGCGCGGTGCGATCGCGGTGGTGATCGCCAACCAGAATCCCAAGGACTATAAGGGTCAGTTGATGCCCAACACTCCCTGGAACCCGTAATGAATGAGCGGGTTAGGGACGTTTTACAGTCAATTCATTCTCATACAAAGGAGTAGATGATATGTCGTTGAGCAAGAAGATTCTGAGTATGGCCGTTGCCGTCGCAGCTGCTTGGACACTGAGCAGCGCCACGTCCTTTGCCGCAGATGCATCGCTCTATGAGCGGCTCGGCGGACAGGGCGCGATTCAAGCTGTGGTCACCAAATTCATCGCCAACGTGGGCGGCGACAAGCGGATCAATAGCTACTTTGCGACTACCGACCTCAAGAAGCTCAACAAGCTCTTGGTCGAGCAGGTCTGTATGGCAACCGGTGGGCCCTGCAGCTACTCTGGTCGGGATATGAAGACCACGCACAAGGGCATGAAGGTCACCGACGCTGCCTTTGGCGCGCTCGTGGAAGACCTGGTCAGTGCCTTGGATACCTTCAACGTTCCGGCAAAGGAAAAGGGCGAGCTTTTGGCCATCCTTGGGCCGATGAAGAGCGACATCGTCGAAGCCAAGTAACGACTGACAGTGTTCCACACTGCACGAGTCGTACAGTAGTGTTTCCCGTCAGCCAGGACTAACAGGTCCTGGCTGACGCGGTCCTCAGGTCGGTAGACCCACATCCTTTCGATCTCCGCCCTAACCAACTTTATCCCAGATAGGGGCACTGCCACTGAGGACATCGTCGTGTTATGATGGACTGCTTTTCGTGCGCCCCTTACCATAGCGGCGCGAGCAGTCATGTAGCTACAACATTCCGTAGTATCACCAAGGAGGAACCATGAGAGGGAAGCGTTTGATTGTGACGTTGTGTAGTTTCATCGCCGTTGCCATGTGGAGTACGGCAGGATGGTCTGGCCCCGAGTCCGACCCTCTGAAGCCGCGCGTTCCAGACGCTGAGCGTGGGGAAGCACGAAAAATGAAAAGCCCGATCACCGTGACCCCTGACGTGCTCGCTAAGGGCAAGGACCTCTATGAAGGGAAGGGCACCTGCGCAAATTGTCACGGTCAGAGTGGCGAGGGTGATGGTGCGGGAGGAATGCTGCTCACACCAGGTCCACGAAACCTTACGAATTGCAAGTTTCACAAAAAACGGAACGACGGGGAACTGTTCTGGGTCATAAAGAATGGAAGCCCTGGTACAGGTATGCCTGCCTTGCTCAAGGGTAACGTCATCACCGAGGAAGAAGCCTGGACAATCATCGCCTATGAGCGGAGCTTCTGCAAGGATACGGAATAACGGCTGTTTGGCATGGAGCTGTAGGTCGACCCAATCGACCTACAGCACGTGCTGTTTCCTCGCTCGATACCCTATCCCTTCATAGTTTTGAAACGCGCTTTGTATCTACATAACAGTCCCCAGGTCAATATCCATTGGAACGCTCGACCCACCTTGCCCTTTCCTTCTCTATCAAAATAGGTGTACGCTATAGGAGGTTTTGATGGTTCCAGAGGAGGCGAGGCCAAGGAGCACTCCGATGAACCTTCGGACAGCGCTTCTCATCTCGAATGATCCCCATGTTAGACAGCTCGTCGAAGCTGCCATACCAGAGATCAGCGTTCAATCAGTACCCACTGTCGCAGAAGGACTTGCACGCTGGTCCGAGAATCCCCCCCTGCTGGTGATCAGCGAAGGAACTTCCCCTGCTCTCGCGCCGCTCTTCGAATATGCCAGGCAACTCTCTTCTGCTCCCCCTGTACTGATCATTGGAGACCGTCATTCCGTTAAAGACGCCGTCAACATCATGCGAGCTGGTGCAGCGGATTACCTGACAAAGCCCGTTTTTCCGGTTGACCTACAGACCGCGATCAGTCGTGTCCTCAAACAGTCTCCTCTCGTGACATCCACTGCACCAGAGGATCCCTTTGCCTCCATTATCAGCATCTCGCCTCAGATGAACTTGATGAAGCACCTGGCCAAGGAAGTCGCCGTGACCGATGCGACCGTCCTCATCACCGGAGAAAGTGGAACTGGTAAGGAATTGTTTGCAGAGGCCATCCACCACTCCAGCCTCAGAGCCCATGGCCCGCTGATCGCCCTGAATTGTGCCGGGATTCCAGAACATCTTTTGGAAGCGGAGCTGTTCGGCTATGAGCCGGGTGCGTTTACCGATGCGAAGCGGGCCAAACCTGGACGATTCCAACTGGCGGAAGGCGGCACGCTCTTTCTCGACGAGATCGGAGAAATGAGCCCAACCGCTCAAGCCAAGTTGCTCCGTGTCCTGGAAAACCGCACCGTTGATCCTCTCGGCGATACCCAGAGCCACAAAGTCAATATCCGAATCCTCGCCGCAACCAACGAGGATCTGCTCGCCCATATCAAAGCAGGCCGTTTCCGCCTCGACCTATATTATCGATTGAACGTCTATCAGCTCCGCATTGCACCGCTCCGAGAACGCTCTGAAGATATCGAGCCGATTCTTCTGATCTTCCTAGAGCGGGCCAGAAAGGAACATGGCTCCCGTGTAAAGGCCATTGCTCCATCCGCGCTCTCGGTCCTCAGAAGCCACACGTGGCCAGGCAATGTCCGAGAACTGCACAATGTGGTCGAGTGGCTCACGATCACCTGTAAAGAAGAGGTGATCCAACCTCATCACCTCCCCCCATCCGTGAACGGTCACGCGACAGCCGGCAACCACAGTCCTGAGCTCAGACCATCCCTGTTAGCCTTTGGACTGTCAGTTCATGAGATGGAAAAGAAGCTGCTCGAAGAAGCGCTACAAAAGGCATCGGGCAATGTCTCAGAAGCCAGCCGCCTTCTCAAAATGACCCGCAATACGCTCCGTTACCGGATGGCGAAACATCACCTCCAATCGCCATCGCCACAATAACCTGACACCTCCTCAGCTAACAGACTCCCGCGTGTCGAGCGAGTCCTTCCTTCATGGCCGAGAATTTCTGTAACAGCTCCCCGTACAAGAATTTGAGAAGGCCGTTCTCCTGCTTTAACTCTCTGAGACGTTTCACCTTGAACAACTTCAGAGCCTGACTCTCAATCAATCTTGGCTGACGATAAATAACCTCTCTGCAACAGATGGGGCACGCTTACGCAGGAGGCTATTGGGCAATCTCGATACCAGAGACTTTGATTGACGACGCCATGCTCAAAACTCGTGGAAAGACTGCTGTTACCGCACTTCCTCAAATACGGAGCCACGGTGGACCGTGGTTAGCAGACACAGATGCAGGATCTATTCAGATACAATGGTGGATCGAGAAAGATACGCTCGTGAGAATATGATGCCACTCTTACGACAGTGACGAGTCAAACTTATCGATACAGAGAGAAAGGCCCTATCACCAACAGAAACCATGTTGGAGGTTCATCTCAGCTTCGCCACCGTCACTCCATCGCCACCCTCGGCTCGATCACCTGGACGAAACTCCGCCACATAGGGTGATGATTTCAAATATTCTCGGAGGGCGGACTTCAGCCGTCCGGTTCCATGGCCATGAATGACACGAAGAAACGGCGCACCATCCAGCGTCGCTCGATCCAACGCCGCCACGACCTGATCCAATGCCTCATCCGCCGCCTGCCCTCGCACGTCAACGACTGTCTGTTCATCCAACCCTAATCCGTTACTCGGCGAGACTCTCCGCACAGGTGTCGCGACTGGTGCAGGCGCAGCAGCATCTGCTTCACGCGCGAGACCAACCAGATTCGAGACCGTAGCCAGGATTTCACCCTCCCCTACTTTGACCCGAACCCGTTTCTTCCCATGTGGCGTTTCCATCAATACCCCGGTCATGCCCAACCCGGTAATTTCCACGATGTCGCCGACCCCGAGCTGCTCCAGTGGAATTGGCGCAGTGACTGGCATCAACTCTTGCCGCGCTTTCGTTTCCAGCTCATGCAGCCGCTGTTTCGTCTCTTTGGCTTTGATGAGCTTTTGCTCGCGTTTCAGTGAATCGACCGTGGCTTGCACTTCAGCCCGTGCACGTTGAAACTGCTCACCGATCTTCTTCTTGAGCCCCCGCTTCGCCTCTTGTTCAGCCTGTTCAAGTTGCGCACGGAGTACCTCAGCGTCACGGGCCGCCTGCTCAGCCACTTGCCGAGCCTGCCGCGCGCGCTCCCCATCGTCAGCCAGTTGACGTTGAGTACGCTGCAGATCGGCCATCATCTGATCGAGCCGTTGGTCGGTGCGATGCAGTCGCCTGCGCGCCTCGTTCACCAAACTCTCGTCCATGCCAAGCCGACGGGCAATCTCCAAGGCGGAGGAGCCGCCAGGCATCCCCATGAAGACGCGATAGGTCGGCGCCAAGCGTTCCACATCAAATTCCACGCTGGCATTGGCGAAGCCTGGAGTGGTCTGTGCCAATTCTTTCAGCCCCCCATAATGCGTGGTCGCCACGACTTTCATATTGAGTTCTGCCAAGCGACAGAGCAACGCCTCCGCCAGTGCGGCCCCTTCTTGAGGGTCCGTCGAGGTTACCGGCTCATCAAGCAGCACCAGCGAACGTGGTGAAGTGGCAACTTCGGTCGTCGAACAGTCGGCGCGTTCAGAGAGGAGTCGGATCATCTGAGTCATATGCGCCGAGAAGCTGGAGAGATCGCGACTCAGATCCTGGGCGTCGCCAATATCGGCATAGAGATCGGTAAAAAGCGCCATCTCCGACTCCGGCGCGCAGGGAAGATGCAGTCCGGCTCGCACCATGAGGGCAAAGAGTCCAACAATCTTGAGAGTGACGGTCTTGCCACCGGTATTGGGCCCGGATATGACGAGAACGCGGATCGTCTCGTCCATAAGAATATCGTTCGCCACGACCTGCTCTTTCGTAAGGAGCAGCAGCGGATGGCGTGCCTGTTTCAGCACGACACGGCCCACATCATTCAGCGTGATCGGATTACATTTCAGCCGTCGGCTCATCTCGGCCTTGGCCCTGATGACGTCACAATCCACCAACACCCCAATCCCCTGGGCCATCGCGTCCGCTTGGACCGCCACGAGCGCCGTCAGCTCCCGCAAGATACGCTGTACCTCCCGCTCGATCTCCAAATCCGTCACCTTGATGGAATTGTTGAGCTCAACCAACTCGCGCGGCTCCAGAAAGACGGTCGCGCCACTGGCTGAGACATCATGGACGATCCCAGGAATCCGCCCCCGCATATCCGCCTTCACCGGCACGACATAGCGCCCCTCGCGCTGGGCAAAATATGATTCCTGCAGGACGTCCTCATACCGCCGCGAATGGAGAATCTGCTCCAGTTGTCCCCTCATCTCCTGCTTTAAGCCTTGCGCCTGATGCGTAAGACGCCGTAGCTCGGGCGAAGCCGTGTCCTTCATGAACCCATCCGGCTGGATGGCATGCTCAATGGCGTGTTGAAGGCCCCGTAGCCCTTTGGTGAGGTGCAATGGCTCAAAGACCTGCGCCAGAGCTTGGATCTCGTCTTGATGCACCTGTGCGTAGCGTTCAAGTTCAACCATCAAGGCCAGGGTAATCGCACAATCCCGCAACTCACCGACTTCGAGCACGCCTCCCTTTTCTGCCCGGATCAGCTGCTCTCGGATATCGGGAAAGGCCAAGCTCGGCGGTGGATCACTCCCCTCCACCAAACGCACCATTTCAGTCGTCTCCTGCTGACGGCGACGCGCTACCTCAAGTTCGCTCGACAAAACCAGCGCTCGACACTTGGTACCGCCGATGGCCGACTGGGCCTGCTGCGCCACATAGTCCAAAACTCTGGGCCATTCCACCACCTGGGCTGCTTGTTCTGATAAGATCTGGGCCATTGCACATTCCTTTGGTATTGAACGCGTGCCGAACTCTAACGAACTGCCGAAAGGGGACGCAAGTGATACACAGGTTCTGACGTGCAGGCATCGGTCATTTTGACATTTTTTGAGGCACCAGCTGCTTGTTCTATCTTGACAAGAAGGAAAGCGCATCGATACTATTAACATTCGTATCGTACGGTCTGGTCTCAAAGATATACACTATACTTGCACCTAGAGGATTACACTATGGCCACTCGGATCGGCATCAATGGATTTGGACGTATCGGACGCAACGTGTTTCGCGCCTCGATAGGAGACAAGGACCTCGAGATCGTCGCGATCAATGACCTCACCGATGCAAAAACGCTCGCATATCTACTCAAGTATGACTCCGTGCACGGTACCCTGCCGGCCGAAGTGGAGGCCAAGGACGACCAAATCTTCGTGGACGGGAAGCCCATGAAGGTCCTCGCGGTCAAGGATCCCAAGGAACTGCCCTGGAAATCGTTGAATGTTGATGTCGTGATCGAGTCGACCGGTCGCTTCACCGACCGAGACGCCGCGGGGAAACATCTGTCCGCGGGCGCAAAGCATGTCATTATCTCCGCACCGTCCAAAGACCCCGATGTTACGGTTGTTCTGGGCGTCAACGACGACAAGTTCGACCCCAAATCGCATCATATCGTTTCGAATGCCTCCTGCACGACGAACTGCCTGGCTCCAGTCGCCAAGGTCTTGCTGGAAACGTTCGGTATCAAGCACGGGATTATGACCACTATCCATTCCTATACCAATGACCAGCAACTCCTAGACCTGCCGCACAAGGATCTCCGTCGTGCCCGTGCAGCAGGAATGTCGATGATTCCGACGAGCACCGGTGCGGCCAAAGCCCTGCACCTTGTGATCCCTGAATTGAAGGGCAAGTTGGACGGGCTCGCCATTCGGGTGCCAACCCCGAACGTCTCGCTCGTCGACCTCACGGTGGAAACCGAAAAAGATTGTGACATTGCCTCCGTGAATGCCGCATTCAAAAAGGCTGCGGACGGCCCCCTCAAGGGAATTCTCAAGTATTCAGAAGATCCCATTGTCTCCATCGACCAAAAAGGAGACGCTCATTCGGCCACGGTCGATGCCCCACTGACGAACGTGGTCGACAAGCGCCTGGTCAAAGTCACGGCCTGGTACGACAATGAATGGGGCTATTCATGCCGAGTCCGCGACCTCGTCAAGGTCCTGGCTGGAAAATCAACAACGAAGTAACTTGACTGCGCTGAGGATGATCGAGCCCGCTCCATCGCTCATCTCATCCCGAAGTGTTGACTGCTGAATGAACCTACACCAAGGAGCTTTCCGTGAACTTGCACAAAAAAACCATCGATGATGTGCAACTTCGTGGCAAACGGGTCATTATTCGAGCGGATTTCAACGTCCCCCTAGACGAGTCGCTACAGATTACCGACGACACCCGCATTCGTTCCACCCTGCCGACGATCAATCGCGTCGTGGATGAGGGCGCGAAAGTCATTCTCTGCTCACACCTCGGCAGGCCGAAGGGAACGTTCGAACCAAAATATAGCCTCGCTCCTGTCGCCAAACGTTTGGGGCGACTGCTCGGGAAAGAAGTCCTCTTCGCTCCGGATTGCATGGGAGCGGCCGTCGAGAAGCTGGTCGCCAAGATGAAGGACGGGGATGTGCTCTTGCTAGAAAACCTCCGGTTTCATACCGGCGAAGAGAAGAACGACGACGGCTTCGCGAAGGCCCTAGCCTCGTTGGGAGATGTGTTTATCAACGACGCGTTTGGAGCCGCGCACCGCGCCCACGCCTCGACCGTCGGCATTACAAAATACATTAAAGATGCCGCAGCAGGAGCGCTGCTTAAGAAAGAGATCGAGTACCTTGAGGGAGCCGTCGCCAATCCCGTGCGCCCATTTGCCGCCATTCTGGGTGGAGCCAAAGTGTCCGGGAAAATCGGAGTCATTGAAAATCTCGGCAAGAAAGTCGACAAGGTCATTATCGGTGGCGGCATGGCGTTTACCTTCCTGAAAGCAAAGGGCATGGAGATCGGCAACTCGCTCTGCGAAATGGACATGCTGGATTTTGCCCGAGGCATCGAGGACCATGCCCTCTCACGAGGGGTCAAGTTTTATCTCCCTGTCGACTGTGTGGTTGCAGCCAGTCGAGAGATCGGCGCAGAAACCAAGATTGTCCCCGTGCAGGAGATTCCGAAAGGGTGGTACGCCCTCGACATTGGCCCAGCCTCCGTCAAGCTCTTCAATGAGGCGGTCCAAAACGCCAAGACCATCCTGTGGAACGGCCCGATGGGTGTCTTTGAAATTGATGCCTACGCAAGGGGGACCTTGGCCATGGCTCATGCTATCGCCGATGCATACGCCCTCACGATCGTCGGTGGCGGTGAAACTGCCCTCGCCGTTCATCGAGCCGGTGTGTCAGAAAGCATGTCATTCATCTCGACCGGTGGTGGCGCAGCGCTGGAACTGCTTGAAGGCAAAACGTTACCCGGCCTTGCAGCATTGCCTGATCGCCAGGACTGACGACGATTTTTCAGTACAATCTCAATGCCACCAGGAAATCCTGTGCGTACACTGCTCATTGTCGGCAATTGGAAGATGAACAAGACCGCGTCCGAAGCGGCTAGGTTTATCGGCGAACTGAGCCGACACCTTTCGATGACTCCTACGGGCGTGGAACTGGTTGTGGCTCCCCCGTTTACGGCATTGGAATCGGTCGGTAGGGTCCTGGGCTCAGGATCTCCGATCCAGCTCGGAGCGCAAAATCTGTTTTGGGAAACGCAGGGAGCGTACACCGGAGAGATCTCCGCCCCCATGCTGAAGGACCTCGGTTGCCGTTATGTGATTCTTGGCCATTCTGAACGGCGAACACTCTTTGGTGAACGGGGCGACGGGATTCGCAAGAAACTTCAAGCGGCCTTTGCACATGGGCTCCGCCCGATCCTCTGTATCGGTGAATCACTCACTCAGCGAGAAGCCGGCTCAACAGACGATGTGCTCGCTCAACAGATCCACGAGAGCTTGGCTGGCTTCGCCGCCGAGGCCCTGGAAACTCTCACCGTCGCGTATGAGCCGATCTGGGCGATCGGAACCGGCCGATCGGCTACCACTGAGCAAGCCGTTGCAGCCCATCAGACGATTCGAGCTGTTCTTGCCGCCACCGCCTCTCCCGTCGTCGCCGA
Organism: Nitrospira sp. UW-LDO-01; assembly: GCA_002254365.1. GTDB lineage: Bacteria > Nitrospirota > Nitrospiria > Nitrospirales > Nitrospiraceae > Nitrospira_D. The sequence continues at coordinate 20,470 of NIUT01000077.1, read as the reverse complement.
ACGGACGAGGATTCTGTATGGAGGCAGCGTGACGACGCAGAATATCGCCTCCCTCTTATCGTCGGACCAGGTAGACGGTGCACTTATTGGAGGCGCTTGTCTAGAGGTGAACTCCTTTGCTACAATCGCCCAACTTGCTTCTACTACGCGATCAATCGGAGTCTGAACGTTCATGCTATACACGCTAATCGTGGTCGTCCACGTGTTCATCTGTTTTCTGATGATTGGAGCAATTCTCCTCCAGTCCGGCAAAGGGGCGGAGATCGGAGCCGCCTTTGGCGGGTCGAGTCAAACGGTGTTCGGAAGCCGTGGCCCGGCTAACTTTCTCAGTAAGTTGACGGTGTTCGTTGCGGCCATTTTTATGGTGACGTCGCTCAGCTTGGCCATCTTGGCAAAACAGCGAAATGTCTCCTCGACGATCATTGACCTCGACCACAAGAGCGAGACGACACCTGCTCCGGCTGCACCGCCTGCTCAGCCGTCCGGAGAGTCGCATTCCTCTTCAGGGGAATCTCCCTCTACTGGCCACTAATCGATCGCAGGAAACGGCCTGACAGGGATGCTGAAAAAGTCCGCCAGCGGCGTTCTCGCATCGCTCAGAGACTCAACGTACCGATGCGTACGCCTCGCCCCTTCGCTCACTGCGGCCTTGCTGGAAGGCCTTTTTGAGCATCCTGAAGCTCTTGTGGTTTGGCTGCCGCACAGAACATTCTCACTACTGGGCTGGCAATAATCGAAGGTTTCGCAACCTGCTAGCGCTCCACAAGCGGACACCTGCTTGGCAGGGAAGATCTTCTCGCTCCTCCCGGCAGCATAGCAATGGCTCGCCGCAATAATTAGATCTTAGTCAGCCAGGATTGGTGCGCGGCGTCTTCCCCGCGTACGATCGAGAAGAAAGTGTTTTGGAGCGCGCGCGTAATCGGCCCTGGTGTACCGGTCCCAATACGGCGATTGTCGATCTCTCGGACCGGAGTCAGTTCAGCAGCCGTCCCTGTCACAAATACTTCCTCGGCAATGTACATTTCATCACGCGTAAATCGTTCTTCAACGACCGAGATGTTTCGTTCTTGCGCCAACTGAATGACGGAATTTCTCGTAATCCCCTCCAGCACCGATGTCAACGGCGTCGTCTTGAGCACACCACGGCGGATAATAAACACGTTCTCGCCTGTTCCCTCGGCGACATACCCCTCCGGATCGAGAAGAATCGCTTCGTCATATCCGTCGGCCTTTGCTTGTTGTTTCGCTAGGATAGAGTTCACATAGTACCCGGAGATCTTCCCTCTGGTCATGGACACATTGACATGGTGTCGCGTAAAGGAAGACACGCAAGCGCGCATCCCATTAGCAAGAGCCTCCTCTCCCAAATAGGCCCCCCACTTCCACGCGGCGATGGCCACCCGAATCGGGTTGTCCCCCGGATGCACCCCCATCGCCCCATACCCGATAAAGACCAAGGGACGGATGTAACAGGCATCCAGTCGATTCACACGAACCGTTTCAACGATGGCCTCGGTCATCTGCTTTTTATCGTACGGCATGACCATCATGCTGATGTGTGCCGAGTCGAATAATCGATCGACATGCTCCTGAAGCCGAAAAATGGCGGATCCTGACTTGCCTTTGTAACAGCGCACACCTTCGAAGGCTGCCAGGCCATAATGCAGTGAATGAGTGAGGACATGAACATTCGCCTCTCCCCATGGCACGAACTTCCCGTCCATCCAAATTTTTTCAACCGGCTCCAACATATGAGTGTGCGCTCCAGCGAAGGATAAAAAGGTATTGCCTTGATTTGCGTGAGGGACTATAGCGTGCAGCTGACCTCGGGTCAAGCAAACGAACCCTCAGTCTGCGTCAAGACCAACTCGACCGATACGGCCATCACGAAACATGGGGGCGCATTCGTCCCCGGCACACACTGTGGCTTCCGGTATCTTTTTGAATAGGCTATTTAGGAAGAGGCACAATAGGCACGAAGGCGAGCACTCAGAAACGTGGCAACTCGATCTTCTCCATCCGGGCTCATCGTCATGATTCTGGCCCCAAACAGCAGGCCGCGAACCCACCGAACAGCGACGCGTTGGATTTCCACCGGCGCATCCTTATCCGGCAGAGAAAGACGGACAACGAGTTCCATTCCCGGTACGACTTGATGGTCGCCGAGTATACGAAACCCGTTCCGGCAGAGGTTCATGATGGTTCCCTTTCCGAGAAAGTCACCACCCATATAATAGGCTTCACATCGAATGGGAATCCGGTGATAAGTTCGAATTACAAACTTGCCGGTATGCGCCATGCGTTCATCACTCTCTTGTCGTGGAATGACGGTCACCACCACAGCAACGACGGTACTGTTTTCTGGAGCAAGAATACGTGGAGGCTTGAAGATGATCCTAGCCCACAAAAGAGGGGGACGTGAATGATCACGGATCAAGTGAAACCCCTCCCTATGGCTGTAATCCAAAAATGATAATGTCCGCTTTCACCAAGATAGAAATGTCCTCTTCAACGCGAGACTGTCTGCCTTCAGAAGGAGGGCGGGATGGTCAGAGAGGACAGGGTGACGATGAGTACAAAGGAGTTACGACGGGTCCATGTGCTCCGCCAGCTGCGTGAGAAGCGGATCACGCAGAGGGCGGCCGGGGAGATGTTGCGGTTGACGGATCGGCAGATCCGGCGCCTGCTTGGGCGGGTGAAGGCGGAGGGCGACCAGGGGCTGGTCCATCGGGGGCGTGGGAAACCGTCCAATCGGCGGATTCCTGAAAAGAGGAAGGCCAAGGCCTTGCAGCTCTACGAGCAGCAATACGGGGATTTTGGCCCGACGTTGGCGGCGGAGAAGCTGGCGGAGCGGGACGGGATTCGGCTCAGCGCTGAGACGCTCCGGCTCTGGCTGAGGGCCCGAGGGATCGATCACTTCATGCGGCGCAAGCGCCCGCACCGGGCGTGGCGAGCCCGCAAGGCTCACGTCGGGGAACTCATCCAACTCGACGGCTCCCATCATGATTGGTTCGAAGGGCGAGGGCCGGCCTGTGTCCTCATGGCCTACATCGATGATGCCTCAAGCCGCGTCTTTGCTCGGTTCTATGACTATGAAGGGACGATTCCGGCCATGGACAGCTTCCAGCGCTACGTGCGGCGTTATGGCCTGCCGCTGGCCGTCTATACGGACAAGCACACGACGTATCGCTCACCGGCCGAGCCGACGGTGGAGGACCAACTGGCCGGGACCATGCCGCAGAGTCAGTTTGGGCGGGCCCTGAGCGAGTTGGGCGTGGACCTGATGGTGGCTCACTCTCCGCAGGCCAAGGGCCGAGTTGAGCGACTTTTCAAGACGTTGCAAGATCGGCTGATCAAGGAGCTGCGGTTAGCGGGGATCGCGACCGTTGAGGATGCCAATCGTTTTGTGGAGGGCTATCTGCACCTGTACAACCGGCAGTTTGCGGTGCCACCCGCCCAGACAGCCGATCTGCATCGGCCCAAGCCACCGGTCCGAGACGTGGCCAGGTGTCTGTGTATCAAGACCACCCGATGCCTACGGAAGGACTTCACCATTGCGCATCTGGGCCAGCTCTATCAAATCCACGACACGATTCGTGCGACGCAGGTGCAGGTGGAAGAATCGCTCGAGGGGACGCTGCGGATCACGTACCAGGGACGGGCACTTGGCTTTCATGCCATCGCGGCGCGGTGCCCTGCATCGGCGGCGAAGGTCACGACACGGCCGCGCTCTCCCTGCCCGGTCACGCCGAAGTCGAACCATCCGTGGCGCAACCGGCGGCTGGCACCCTCGAGAACACACCCGGCCGCAGCCACAGGCTAAAACCGGACATTTCTACTTTGGGAAGAAGAGGACATTTCTAAATTGGGTTGACAAAACCCCTCCCTATGGCTTGACACTTCTCACACCCACATGTTAAATGAACCGTTCCTCAAGACTGGAGAAGAGATATGTACGCGATTGTAGAAACAGGTGGGAAGCAGTATCGGGTAGAAGCAGGGGCGACGATTCAGGTTGGAAGCCTGCCCGGCGATGTCGGTGCGCAAGTGGAACTCGACCAGGTTCGTCTCGTGCATGGTGACGCTACGGTCCTCATCGGGCAACCACTCGTTGCCGGAGCCAAGGTCACGGCAGAAATTGTGCGTCACGGACGGACTCGATCGATTACCGTCTTCAAGAAGAAACGCCGCAAGAACTACCGACGTACTCGCGGGCACCGGCAGGGGTTCACCAAGCTCCTGATTACCGGTATTGCAACGGCATAAATTCGAGTAGGAAGGATAGACCATGGCAACAAACAAAGGTGGCGGATCCTCACGTAACGGTCGTGACAGTAACCCCCAATACTTGGGAGTGAAGGCCTATGGCGGTCAGACGGTCACGGCTGGCAGCATCATCGTCCGCCAGCGCGGGACCAAGTTCTTTCCGGGCTTCAATGTGGATCTGGGAAGAGACCATACGCTGTTCGCCAAAACAACTGGTGTGGTTAAGTTTGAAGGTGGGCGCGGCAGACGAAAAGTCAGTGTATATCCGAGCTCCGCTAAGTCTTAACCTTCCCTTTCTACTTCCTCTCTCACAAGCAGGGCAGACATAGAGTCTCCCTGCTTCGTTGCCTCAAAGTCAGGTATACTTTTTTCTCTCCTCACTTTCGGCCGTAGGAAACTGGTACCCATGTTTGTCGACGAAGTACGCGTGACAGTACGGGCTGGTCGAGGCGGGAACGGCATCTGTAGCTTTCGGAGAGAGATGTTTGTCCCTCGCGGCGGACCGGATGGTGGTGACGGCGGTCATGGCGGCGACGTCATTATGACTGCATCTCATCGGCTGACAACCCTGCTCGACCTCCGATATCAAAATCACTACGAGGCACAAGACGGAAAACACGGTGGTGGCTCCAACTGTACCGGACGCTCAGGGGATGACGTCACGATCGGAGTGCCAGTCGGAACCATCGTCTACGATGACCAGTCAAAGGAGATCCTCGCGGATTTCACCGAAGACGGCCAAACAGCCGTGATCGCCCAAGGTGGGCGTGGGGGAAAGGGCAACAGCAACTTCGCCACATCCGTCAATCGCGTACCAACCAAATGCACGCCGGGGAGTTCCGGAGAAGAGCGTACCCTACGGCTCGAACTCAAGTTACTGGCTGATGTTGGTCTTGTGGGATTTCCCAATGCGGGAAAGTCGACCCTGATCTCTGCTATTTCTGCGGCTCGTCCGAAAATCGCCGAGTATCCCTTCACCACGTTGATTCCTAATCTTGGCGTCGTCCGATGGGGATCCGACCGCAGTTTTGTGGTCGCCGATATCCCGGGTTTGATCGAAGGAGCACACGAAGGAAAAGGTCTGGGAGTCCAGTTTCTCCGCCATATTGAACGAACCGCGTTTTTGCTCCACTTGATCGACGTCTCGGAATGGGCGACCGACGACCCCCAAAACAGCTTTGAGACCCTCCGGCAAGAACTGGCCGCCTATGACCAGGGGCTGACCACCCGCCCCTTTGCCGTCGTTCCAACTAAGATTGACGTCGCTGGGGCAGGTGAACGACTGGAACAGATTCAAGCCTATTGCCGGGACCGAGGATATCCCTGTTTCCCGATCTCAGCCGCCACAAATACGGGGCTGGATCAGTTGATCCTCTATGTCGGAAAACAGGTCGATATGTTACGGGTACTGCCATGCGAGACACAGTCCTAACGCAGGCCACGCGGATCGTCATCAAAATCGGCAGTAGCCTGATCGCTTCGCGTGCCGAAGGGCTACGCCCCGACAGAATCGAGCGGTTGGCCGACGAAATCGCCACCCTGAAGAAACAGGGACGAGAGATCCTGATCGTCTCCTCAGGCGCCATCGTCTCCGGCATTAAAAAACTGCAACTGAAAGAGTACCCCAAAAACCTTCCGGTGAAGCAGGCTGCGGCAGCCGTGGGACAAAGTCGCCTGATGTGGGCCTATGAAAAGGCCTTCGAACGTCTTTCGACTCAGGTGGCACAGATTCTCCTCACGCACCAGGACCTTGAAGACCGCCGCCGTTTCCTCAACGCCCGCCATACCCTTTCGGCACTGATTGATTTTGGCATCGTTCCGATCATCAATGAAAACGATACCGTCGCAGTCGATGAGATCAGAGTGGGTGACAACGATACCCTGGCCAGCGAAGTGGCTCACCTGGCCGATGCCGACCTCCTGGTGATTTTATCGGACGTCGATGGACTGTACACAGAAGATCCTCGCAAGAACCCTTCTGCGACCCTGATCCCGTTCATCCCGGCGATCACGGATGACATCGAGCAATTAGCCGGCGTGTCCAGCACCTTCGAGGGCACAGGCGGCATGGCCACCAAACTCCGGGCGGCTAAGAAGATCGGACAATACGGAATCTCTACCTTGATTCTTAATGGAGAACGAGCCGGGCTCCTCGCCACAGCGTTGACGACAGGAACCGGCGGAAGTCTGTTTCTGGCAAAAGAACGCCGCCTGAACAGCCGAAAACATTGGATCGCGTTCACGCTTCGCCCGCGTGGCCAGCTTCATCTCGACCAGGGGGCCGTCGATGCCCTTGCGCAACGAGGGAAAAGCCTACTCGCATCCGGTATTTGCAAGGTGATCGGGCCATTCGAAGCCGGCGATCCGGTGAGTTGCTTCGATCCAGACGGGAAGGAATTTGCCAAAGGCCTGGTGAACGTGTCGTCGGAACTCTTAGACCGGATGAAAGGCCTCAAGACGAGCGTCATTCAGGAACAGTTCGGTTCCCAAGAGTATGAGGAAGTTATTCACCGCGACAATCTCGTGATTCTTTAGTGCTGAGGCCGCGATCCTGAGTTATGAACGTTTCAAATCCTCAGCACTCTTCCCTCGAGACTCAGTCCTCCAGTCCGCAACGCCTCGGCCTTCTCGGTGGCAGCTTTAACCCTATTCACAACGGCCACCTTACTATCGCCCATCAGGTGTTTGAACGCTTGCAACTCACTCGAGTTCTCTTTATTCCAACCGGTGACCCACCCCACAAGCAGAGCGGATCACTAGCCCCCGCAGGGACTCGCCTCAAAATGGTCGAACTTGCCATCGCTGAAACCCCATTTTTCGAGGTATCGGCAATTGAGATCAATCGGGTTGGGAAGTCCTACTCGATCGATACCATCCGTGAAGTCCAATCCCAATATGGTCCATCATGGAACCTGTTCTTTATCATTGGCTTAGATGCCTTTCTCGAGTTCTCCACCTGGAGAGCCCCCGAACAACTTCTGCGGCTCTGCCATTTTGTGGTCGTCACCCGCCCAGGACAGTCATTCCAATCCCTCAGCAAGATGCCCCTACTATCCAACCCGGATGCACAAGCCCTTCGGCAACTGGATTCCGGTACCTTGGACCAGGTGGAGATCGTTGTCCCTGATTCACCCGGTCTCACCTGTTTACCTCTTTCCCCCTGTCTCATCTCGGCTTCGGAGATCAGGCGAAGGGTACAATGCGGCCTCCCGCTGGCAAATATGTTGCCCCCCCCGGTGGAATCTTATATACTTCAGCATATCCTTTATCAGGAGGACCGTAATCGCACGCACATCTAAGGCCACAGCCCTCGCCGTCGCCAACGCGATGCTCGACAAGAAGGCCCTTGATGTTCAAGTCCTCCATGTCGCCCCGCTGACTTCAATCGCTGACTATCTGGTTCTGGGTTCTGCCGAATCCGATCGGCAGACGCGCGCAGTTGCTGATTCGATCGTCGACGCGCTGTCTCGTCTGAACCAACGGCCACTGAGTCTTGAAGGGACAACTTCAGGGCAGTGGGTTCTTATCGATTTTGGCGATGTCGTAGCCCATGTGTTTCGACAGGATGCCCGATCGCATTACGCGCTCGAGCGTCTATGGAGTGACGCACGACTCATTCCTATTTCAGACAAGGCCTCGGCACCGACTCCAGAAACAAAGGAGCGGCTGACCAGGAAAGCACGTTCGTAGAAGAAGATGGTTTAAGCGATGTTTAAACTGCTGATCACCATTTTTCTCATCAGTGCCGGCGTGTTTGTATATAGCTACTTCCGCGAGCTCAACCCGGGGACGGTCATCATCCATACCAGTCCCGGGGTGGCGTTCGATCTCAGCCCTGTCACATTGATACTCATCTCAATGGCCGGCGGAGCCGTCCTCGCAACATTCGTCGTCGGTTTGCAACAGACCGCCCACCTCATCCTCAATTGGCGCAGTCAACGTCTCGTACGCCGCAAAGAAAAGGTCGATACGCTTCACCGAGACGGCACTCATGCGTTTATGTCGAAACGTACCTCGGAAGCCATTACCCTGTTGGAAAAAGCTCTTGCAATTGATCCGACCAGAGTCGATTCACTGCTCTGGCTGGGAAACATCTATCGTTCGGAACAGAACTTTTCCGAGGCCATCCGACTCCACCAACATGCGCAACGGGTGGACGATCGGAACATCGAAGTATTACTGGAGTTGGGGAAGGATCTTGAAGGAGCCAAGCGGTATGAAGAAGCCCTGCAGGCCCTTCAGCAAATCCTCAAGATCGAACCTGATAACCTCACGGCCTTGATCCGAAAACGAGACCTCAACATCCGCCTGGAGCGCTGGAATGAGGCGCTGGAAATCCAGCACCGTCTGCTCAAAGCCAACCTCCCCGCCCCGGAAAAACAGGCTGAGGCCGCATTGCTCCTGGGGTGTATGTATGAAGTGGGACGCCAGCTGCTCGAACGCGGCCATCCTGATAAAGCCAGACGATACTTCCGCGGCGCCATTAAGAAAGACCGTGCCTTCCTCCCTGCCTATATCGGCATCGGGGAAATTCTGATTCATGAGGGAAAAACAAAAGACGCCGTCGAGATTCTGAAAAAGGTCTACACCCGCACCAGGAGTGTCATCATTCTCCATCGGCTGGAGGAGCTGTTCCTGGATCAAGGCGAACCCAGCGAAATCATCCGGATCTATCAGGACGCGCTACAGCAAGACCCGCAGAATCCCGTGCTCCAGTTCTACCTGGGTAAACTCTATTACCGACTAGAAATGGTGGATGAAGCGTTTGACCTCCTTTCAACGATCGAAGGTCCGCAAGATCATCTGTTGGACTACCACAAGATCATGGCCAATCTGTACTTACGGAAACAGCAGTTCGAGGAAGCGATTACCTCGCTCAAGAAAGCGCTGAGTTTCAAGAAGCGTGTGGTGGTACCGTATATCTGTACCCAATGCCAACAAGAATCCGTCGACTGGACAGGCCGGTGCCGCCGCTGTGCCAAGTGGAATACGCTCACGGCCCTCCCCTGGATCGAGACTAGTCAGGTCTCCACCAACCTAGAGAGGGACCCGTCCCCAAGCCCGTCTGTGCCCTACCAAGGCATTGCTTCTCCATTTGAAACCGTGTAGCTTTCCCGCCGGCACCTGCTGCATACTTGAACGGACAAGGCTGCAATTCCTTGCCCCTGTCAGTGAACAGACTGTAATCTCAACAGATCATCTGTCGTATCATTTATTGAGGAACCTATGACCTACATGACGTTGGCGGACAAAGCGCTCCATGACGAATCTCTGACCAAAGAAGAATGTCACTCCGTGTTGAATACCACAAACGACGACCTGCTGGCCTTGCTGCATGCAGCCTTTCAGGTTCGATCAAAGTACTTCGGCCGAACCGTGCGCCTCCAGATGCTGCAGAACGCCAAGAGCGGAGCCTGCCAGGAAGATTGCCACTACTGTTCACAGTCATCCATTTCAACGGCGCCGATTGATCGGTACAATCTGCTTCCGCAGAAGCAGATGATGGAAGGCGCGCGACAAGCCGCCGCGTCGAAAGCCCAGCGCTACTGCATCGTCATCAGCGGACGGAGCCCATTGGATCGGGAGATCGACGAAATCGCCGGAGCGGTTCGTTCCATCAAGCAGGAGGTTCCGATTCAAATCTGCTGTTCCCTTGGCTTGATGAGCGAATCCCAGGCCAAGCGCCTCAAAGCCGCCGGTGTCGACCGAGTGAATCACAACCTGAATACCAGCGAAGCCTTTCACGCATCGATCTGCACCACCCATACCTTTCAAGATCGAATGGCAACGATCAAGAATGCACGCGCAGCGGGATTGGAAATCTGCTCAGGCGGTATCGTCGGCATGGGTGAGAGTGACGAAGACCTGATCGAACTGGCCACGGCCCTGCAAGACGTCAAGCCAGATTCCATTCCCCTGAACATGCTCACCCCAGTCTCCGGTACCCCATTCGAACAGGCCGACAATCTCACGCCTCAACGCTGTCTGAAAGTGCTCTGCCTCTTCCGGTTTCTCCATCCCAGGACGGAAATTCGCATCGCCGGAGGCCGCGAACATAACCTTCGATCTCTCCAACCATTGGCCCTCTATCCGGCCGACTCCGTCTTCGTGAACGGCTATCTGACAACACCAGGCGCACCAGCTCCTGAAGTCTGGGGCATGATCGAAGATCTGGGCTTTACCATTGAAGTGGATTATCAGCAACCTGTGGCAGGTTGATTGATAGAGTGGACGACCAACTGGCCTGACACCCTCCCTGCATATCATTGTCGGGAAATGCTGGAGAGAGCCAGATGAAGAGAAATCGAGAGACGGAGAACACCAGGTTTGTGCAAGGCGTCGGGCGCGCACTCCGCCGAGCTGCTAAGACAGCTCGAAAAACCGCCAGGATGTATGGAACGCCGATCTACGTGTGGGAAAACGGGAAAGTGGTGGCGAAGAAACCCTGAGCTACCTGCTATCAGATTCCTTCAACACCTTTTCACCAAGCCTTATCCTCTCTCGTAGCCGTCGGTGGAACATGTAGATCGTCAAGACGTAGAATGCTTCGGAATGCATTTCGACTAGCCGATGAGCATGAACAAAGGAAAGCCCTCCCCCTGTCCCTTATGTGACGCAGAACCGATTTCAGCTACTCCCCAGGCTGACAAAGACGCATATGAGATGGAATGTCGACGATGTGGGAAGTTTTCCATATCAGGCACTCTTTACTCCTCTCGCGATATTCCCATTGCTTTGAGACCTTGGCTATCTGCCTATACTCGTCAAAAGCATGAACTTGGCAAGCACACAGAGATGCTGGTCTCATCGAATATTCAGGCACTGGGTCAAGCTATGCAGAACATTTCCCCCAAAGATCGAGCTACTGAGTTACTGCAGATGCTCATCGGACGGACAAGTCACGTGGGCGCTCCGGTAGAGTTCTCTCCAGAGTGGGACTACCCCTTGGCAACTGCGAAAAATCCTCAAGAAGCTATGTTTCATGTTGAGGAACTGAAGAGAAAGGGGTTAATCAGGTTCCATGATATGACCCATCTCCTCGTGACACACGACGGCTGGGCTGTGGGCGATCAGACATACTTGTTAAGGCCGCCTTCTTCAATGGCGGGCACTGATGCACAAAAGGAAGGAAAACAGTGGGACGTCTTCGTTTGTCATGCGAGTGAGGATAAAAGCGCAGTCGTCGATCCACTCGAAAAAGAATTGCAGAAGCACGGCCTACATATTTGGCTTGATCGCTCTGTACTAACAATTGGAGATAGCCTTCGCCGAAAGATTGATGAAGGCTTAAGCAACTCCCGTTTCGGAGTGGTTATTTTTAGCCAAGCCTTCTTCACCAAGGAATGGCCACAGAAAGAACTCGATGGGCTAGCGCAGAGAGAGATCAGTGAAGGGAAGGTCATTCTGCCCATTTTGCACAAGGTGACCCACAGTGACATACGCAAATATTCCGTCACCCTAGCAGACAAAGTGGCCATCTCCACCGAGCATGGCATTCCTCAGTTGGCAAAGCACATTGTCCAAGCAATTCAGTCATCAACCAACACCGGAAAGCAGGCTACGATCTCAACACCGCTTGGATCAACCGACGCCGATACCACCGCGAATCCTGCCCCCAGCCGAGTCTCCATCCGCCCTTCTAATCAAGAAGATGGTTTGCCCGTAATGAAGCATGAAACCTCAACACAGTTTTTCAGCGAGCGCTTTGCCAAAGCATTCCCCGGTGTTCGTGGTACTCAGTGGTTTCGCGACCCAATTAAAGCGATTGAACGCCTTGCGCTTTTCTTTACTAAACCCATCGCGTTCGGTGGCCACCATCCTATTTGGTGGTGGCGCTCAGGTAATATGTACATTCAAGACTTCTCCATCTTGTCAAACAATACAATCTTGCTTGACCATCAAGAGCTTATAATCGACGAGCTGGCTGCGGTAAATGCAGGTTCTTACTATCAAGAGTTTTTGTACGTCAAAGCTAAACCATCGCAACCATCAGGGCTCAATGATATCTCCTCCCTCCCGGATCAGATCGCACTCAGAGGTTATGCGAAAGAGGAGTTCGCGCTGTTTCGTGGGCGACCAGTAACAAGAGCTGAATATGATGATGGAGCCGCAGTGATTGATGGCTGTGTTGTTACGCTGAACGGTGAGGCACAGCTTCGAGAGAGATTTCTTACTCCCTATAATTTCATAATTGCTGCTCATGAGAGCCCAATCAATAACGACCGCTTTGATGAACCATGCAATGAAATGCTCAATCGCATCCTTCGTGGTGAGGCCACCATTGAAGAGCTCAGCACAGCTACTCTTAAACTGCCACGGAGGGAACATTACAATCGGCGACAGTAGATTCAGTGCGTAACCCTAAGTGGTAAAATGCACGAAGAGTCTTATTTTTTCAACATCAGTGACGAACTGGTCAATAACGGCTGATGATGTCTGGGTTGGTCATGGGAGCTGAAGACACCCTGATCAGGAGTTTCGTTGCTGCATCCGTTTGATCGAACAGTAGAGCGCATAGCCTTGGGCCATCATCCCAGTCACAAGTAAGCCCAGGGCAGTCTGAAGCCACGGTGAGTCTGGGTGATCGAGACCGTACATGCCGATGACGAATCCCAGGGCAATGGCAATGATGCCAACGGATCGTGCAATCATGCCACTCAGCTGCCAATTTCTTGCTGCAGGGGTTTTGGGAGGAGTCACACCCTCAGTCTACCTCTGAGTAGAAAGAGAGATCAATTGGGGCTACTGTTCTTGAGACATTTGTCCACTTAGGCTGGGCTGTCGACATACTCAACGTAGCGGCTGAAGGGGAATTTGGTTATTCAAAGGAGGGTCATAAGAATCCCGCAGGGCTGGACAACATGACGGCACCACGCTACGATGACCAAGCCGTACTTTATGAGGCTTAATAATGAGCGAATTGATCTTCCTTGTCGAAGAAGCACCTGATGGTGGATTTACCGCCCGCGCACTAGGCCAATCTATCTTTACTGAAGCGGATACCCTGGCGGAATTGCCTGAGAAGGTCAGAGATGCAGTCCGCTGTCATTTTGAGGAAGGAAAGGGCCCAAAAGTTGTTCGTCTCCACCATGTTCGCGAAGAAGTCATCGCCGTATGAGGCTTCCCCGCGATCTATCGGGGAATGATCTCGCCCAAGCACTTCATCACCATCTCGGCTATTCCATTACTCGTCAGGCCGGTAGCCATCTTCGCCTCACGACGCTTCAACATGGCGAGCACCACATCACAATCCCACAACATTCACCGCTCCGTATCGGAACTCTTTCGGCAATTCTTACTGATATCGCAACCCATTTTGACATCAGTCGCGATCAGCTCGTGGCTCAGCTCTTTGGACCAGGGAAGTAGCTTCGTGGGATAAAACTATCGATTCGATAGTCAGCGAGCTTCGACGATCCTGAACCGCACTTCGTCCACATACGAATACGCCGAAGTCTGCTCCCCCGCAAAGAGGCCGCAGCGATAGAGCCCTGGGGACCAGCCGGTTTTAGGAGGAGTAAGGAGAAAATAGCCGGAGCGATCGTTCGTGGTGGTCATGACGCGATCCTGGACCAGAGTCTGTGGGTCTTCGGCCATATCGCGAGTTTCGATCGAGCATCGCGCAGTCAGTGGCACCGCGTCGAATGAATCAGAGACCAGCCTGAACACCAAATAGATTTCCGGTTGCGTAGTGGGAAATGTGTCGCCTGGATTCAGAGGAATGAACTCGTGAGCCCCAGTCGGAAAGTCATCCCGCACCACCTTAGTCGCCGGAATCACAAATCGAAACCAGCTGAAATCCGCATCGCGACCGGCAATCGCTACCCCGGTTTCCAACGTCTTCTGTGCCTTCAGCGTTTCAACAGCCTTTGCATACAGCGCAGCTTCTGGCAATTCAGGAGTCCTGTTGCCTAACTCCATCTCCGATTTCGCCTCCTCCTCCCTGAGTTTTGCCAGCTCAGGGACATGGGGCCGTACCTTTTCCAGCCACCGGGCGATCTTGTCCTTCGCCAGCACGCGGGTGCCGGCTGGAAAGGGGACATCCTTGTTGGCTTGTTCAAACTCAACGGCTGCGTCATACAACATTTGAAAGTGGATGAAAGCTTCGTCCCACCGCTCTAATTTCACATAACACTGTCCCATCCGAAAGGTCGTATCTGCAAAATCTTCTTCGTTCGGATTAAGGTTTGAGATATTGCCGAACACCGCGAGCGCTTCCTCGCACCGGTCCAATTGCATGAGGGTCAGTCCCAATTGATGGGTGGCGATGGGATCACTGGGGTTGAGCACCAGCAACCGACGATACATCGGTTCGGCATCCCGGTATCGCCCTGCCTCAAACAACTTCCAGGCATCCGACCGCATAGCGGCCCATTCCTTCAGCTGCGTTGCGGTAGCGGTCGGCGTCAGGACCGGCGTGAATCGCCGTCCTCGGTCCATCGACTCATAGAGTTGCGCAAGTTGGTTCTTGGCCGGGAGCTCAAGTGGAGACCCGGACGGAACATGCTGCAGCACATACTGAAGCTCCGCATCGGCGGCTTGATAATCCAGCACATCGAAACGGGCACGAGCCAAAGCGAGTCGCCAGCCGAGGAACTCCGGCTTTAGTTCCACCGCCCGCTTATACGACTCCAACGATTCCTCCAAGCGATCGAGCTTCCGAAGCTCCTGCGCCAACCGCCAGTGAGCCAGTGGATTCTTGGCATCAAGCTGCACGATGGTGCGAAGTTCTGCAATGGCCTCCGCGTCTTGTCCCCACCGAACGAGCACCGCCCATTTCGCCCAACGAACGTCCAGCGCAGCAGGCTCTACAGCAAGAGCTTGATCGTAGGCGTGAACGGCTTCCTTTGGATCGCGAAACGTCGAAAGAATATCCCCGCGCAACTTATGAAGAACAGGCGTTTGTGGATGGGCATGTGCCCCTTGTTCGAGCAATTCAAGCGCCGAGGTCACTGCCCCACTGTCCCAGGCCGATTTGGCCTGTTCGACTACCTGTTCAACCGAAGCCCTCCGCCCATCATCTGCGAGAGCGCAGGGAGCGGCTACCACAACAAGTGCCAGCAGGCGCACCACCCGGACCACTTCAGCAAAGGGTTGCTGTCGCCCCCTAAAGTCTCGCTTAGCAGATACTACGGTCATTGTTTCGTTGTACACTCCTCTGCTTGTGGAACACACTATACCAAGAAGCAGAGCAAATATATCCGACGAGGCTTCCATCATACCACCCTTCATAAGTCGCACCGTCGATTCAATCCATTCCTTGACCACCATTCATGATCTCGTTAGTCTAGCCCAAGTCGAATCCCTGACAATAATTCTACTGGAGGTACGCCGTGATTTTAGTGACAGGCGGTGCCGGGTATATAGGTTCTCACACCTGCGTGGAGCTACTTCAGGCAGGACATGACGTGACCGTCTTTGATAATTGTTGCAACAGCCATCCTGAATCACTCGAACGTATCCAACGGATCACAGGAAAACAGCTCCGCATCATCCGTGGCGACATCCGAGACCGTGAAGCGCTGGTGACAGCGCTGCGGGAAAGTGGCGCACAAGCGGTGATTCATTTTGCGGGACTCAAAGCCGTCGGCGAATCCGTGCAACAACCACTAGCCTACTACGACAATAATGTCGTCGGGTCTCTGCGTCTGTTGGAAGCGATGGGCCTCTGTGGAGTCAAGACACTGGTGTTCAGCTCCTCCGCTACGGTGTACGGCGACCCGCAACGGCTGCCGTTGACAGAAGACCATCCGCTTTTGGCAACCAATCCCTACGGGCAAACGAAACTCACGGTTGAGCACATCCTCCGTGATGTGCAGCGCAGCGACACCTCATGGCGTATCGGGATACTCCGATACTTCAATCCGGTCGGCGCGCACGAGAGTGGATTGATCGGAGAAGATCCGCAGGGCACGCCGAATAACTTGATGCCGTTCGTGGCACAAGTGGCGGTCGGCCGCCGTCCGCACCTCAACGTGTTCGGTGAGGACTATCCCACGCCGGACGGGACCGGCGTACGTGACTACATCCACGTCGTGGACCTCGCCATCGGCCACCTTAAGACACTGGAAGCGCTTGAGCGTGCAACGCACCAGACGGAATGCCTCACGGTCAATCTCGGAACCGGGACCGGGTACAGCGTACTGGAGATTGTGCGGGCATTCCAACAAGCCAGCGGCCAACCGGTGACATACAAGATCGCGCCTCGTCGACCAGGCGACGTCGCAGCTTGTTACGCCGATCCTGGCAAAGCAGCTGCCCTACTCGGCTGGCAAGCGAACCGAAGCCTCGCCGACATGTGCGCCGATGCGTGGAAATGGCAGAGCCTCAATCCTCAGGGATACAATTCTCCCAACCCCTGAACCTAAGCTGTGCCATGGCGGCCCACAGCGGAATCGTCGTGCTGGAGACAGCGGCCGTGCTACACTCCCCCTCAGATGTTCGACGTCATTCTCTATCAACCAGAAATCCCCCCGAACACCGGCAATATCATCCGCCTCTGCGCCAACAGTGGCGTGCGACTGCACCTGGTGAAACCCTTGGGATTCTCCCTCGAAGATAAACAGTTACTACGGGCCGGGTTGGACTATCATGAGTTTGCCACACTCAGCGTCTATGAGAATTGGGCCGAGTGTGCCCAACGGTTCAACAATCGCCGTCTGTTTGCGGTCTCCACGCGGAATACTCAGCGCTACGATCGCATCACTTATGCACCGGATGATGCATTTCTGTTCGGTCCAGAAACCCGTGGACTCCCAACCGACTTACTGGAAGCCTTCTCAGCAGAACGACGCATTCGTCTCCCGATGCGCCCGGAGAGTCGCAGTCTCAATCTCTCGAACGCGGTTGCGGTCATTGTCTACGAGGCATGGCGACAGATGGGTTTTCAGGACGGCCGCTGATATTCATTCCGTCAGCAGTAGAGAGCTTCATGGCCTCGGCATTCTCCCATGCATTCGTGGCACTCACACTCGGTAAGATCACAGCACATCGTGCGATGAGGTGGCCGGTCCTCCTGACCGGTGCAGTCTGTTCCATTGTGCCGGATGTCGATGTGATCGGATTTGCCTTCGGCATTCAGTACGGGGACCTCTGGGGCCACCGCGGCATGACCCATTCCCTCTTCTTCGCCGGACTGCTCAGCGCCATGCTTGTAGCTCTTGGCTATCGGCAGGAATCATCGGCGACAAAAACAGGAATCGGGCTGTATCTCTTTCTCTGCACCGCATCACATGGCATCCTCGACGCGATGACAGACGGAGGGCTTGGCATCGCCTTCTTCTCTCCATTTGATCCCACTCGATATTTCTTTTCATTTCGACCAGTCGCGGTCTCTCCGGTCGGCATCACAGAGTTTTTCACCGCCGATGCATTTCGAGTGCTCATCAGCGAGTTGGAATGGATTTGGCTTCCCAGCGCGACAATACTCATGATGGCTCGCCTGCTTCAACGCCTCTGATTGACTGATGGTCCTCCATAGCATCGGTAGCCGAAACCGCCATTGTGTCCATCACACAGTTCGCTAGGTGCTCTCTTCTCAGCAGAGACGGACGAAGGTTTCAGAGGGGAGAACACTTACCCACGCGCAGTCCCCCATCGGCGATGAAGAAACCGTTCAACCGGAGCGAAGAGCGTTTTGTCCACAGCGAGTCCGATCATGACGATGACCAGCATGACCCCGATCACCTGATCCATCGCGCTCAACTCTCGTCCATAATGTAACAGATGCCCGAGGCCGAATCCCGTCAGAATCGTCACGTAGATTTCCGCCGCCATCAACGATCGCCACGCAAAAGCCCAGCCCTGCTTCATACCACTCAACAGAAAAGGAAGAGCAGCAGGCAGAATCACATGGGTCCACGTGTGGAAGCCTGACGATCCCATACTGCGGGCTGCGCGGCTGTAAATCGGGGGAATCGTCCGCACCCCGGTATCTGTCGCGATGATCAGCGACCACAAGGTTCCCATCACCACAACGAATAGCATGGCAGATTCCGTTTGCCCGAACCAAAGCAGCGCCAGGGGAACCCAACACACACTCGGAAGCGTCTGAAGGCCCAAGGCAAGCACGCCAATCGTATCTTGAGACCATCTGAAGGACGCAGTCAGCAGTCCTAATGGAAGGCCGATGAAAATGCCCAGCCCATATCCGATGAGAAGGCGCTGCACCGTCACAAGAGTCGCCTCCCACAGGGTACCGTCTTCAACCGCGGACCAGAGATAGATGAAAACACTGGATGGAGATGGGAGGAGCAGTGGTGACCAGATCTGGGCCTTGACGGCAAGTTGCCAGAGACCGATCAGACAGGCAAAAAAGAGCGAGGCGACGGCCCAACGAGCGATCATCCTGCAACCTCATTTTGAACGTAACCCTTCAGCACACGGGTGATTTCAGTGGAATACCGAGCAAGATCCACGCTGTTGATATCACGCGGTCGAGGAAGGGGAATGGAAAACTCTTCTCTGATTCGTCCAGGATTGGGGGAAAACAGGATCACGCGATCCCCGAGGCACACAGCTTCGCGCACGTTATGGGTGACAAAGACGATCGTTTTCCTGTGCTGGCTCCAGATACGCTGGATATCACCATAGAGTTGTTCACGGGTCAGCGCGTCCAGTGCACCAAACGGCTCATCCATCAACAGCACGCTGGGATTCGGTGCCAGCGACCGAGCGAGTGCCACACGTTGTCTCATGCCACCTGAGAGCTCGTACACATTGGAATGCATGAAGCGCTTCAGACCCACGAGTTCCAAAAAGTACTCAGCTTTTTCCCGACGCTCCGACGCACTGAGCCCTTTGACGAGTTTCAGGCCGAACAGGACGTTTCCCAGCACCGTGAGCCAGGGAAACAGCGCAGCCTCCTGAAACATCATCAATCGATGTGGCCCAGGCCCGCTGATCGTCTGGCCATCGGCTTGCACAGTCCCACGATCCGCCCGGTCGAGGCCCGCGATCAGGTTCAACAAGGTCGATTTGCCGCAGCCGCTCGGACCGACCAAACACACGAACTCCCCTTCAGCGATGCGGAGGGTTACATCGTCAAGCGCCTGAACATGAAGCGAACTCGTTTGGAACCATTTTGAGACATGTTCCAATACAAGTTTCGATAGAACAGCATCGGTAGAAGAAGCCACAGGCTGCATATCAGGGCAACCTTTCGATGAGCCGAGCCAGATCCGGCGTCGTGCGCATGAACCCCGCACGCTGCGCGTTGCTCACGAACTGCTGAAACTCCTCAAGTGAAACGTCAGAGCGCAGTCCAATACGGTTCCATGCTTGGCCAATGAGCTCAGCCGATACCTTGGCCTGTGTTTCCACCGACAACTCTTCCAGAACCATCTTCTTCGCTTCCTCGGGATGCGCAAGGATCCAGTCCGTGAGCTCGCGGTGAGCCTGGACAAACCTTCTCGCCAATTCCAACTTGGTCTTTACGAACTTCACCCCTGACACAAGCACCGTGACGCTGTCCTTTGATTGTTCGAGCAGCACCTTGCCTCCGGCTTCCCGTTCCAAGCGAGACACCCAGGGCTCGACTGTCCAAACCGCATCAAGCTTTCGCTGTTGAAACAACGAGATTTGATCAGGATTCGGCGTCGGAACGATGAAGGCCTCCCCGCCGGTCTGGGTGATCTTCAATCCACCGTTGCGCAGCCAGGCGCGGCAGGCAATATCCTGGGTATTGCCGAGCTGTGGAGTCGCGATGGTTTTCCCACGGAAATCTGTCGGCTGTTTGAGTTGGGAATCCACCTGGACCACCAACGCCGCACCTCCTGCCGCAGCACCGGCAAGGAGTCGAATCTCCTCTCCGTTCGATTTCGCATAGGCATTCAACGCGGGATTCGGCCCCACATAGGTCAGATCAACCGAACCGGCCAGGATCGCCTCGATGGCACTTGGTCCGGCATTGTAGACATACCATTCGACCTTCACGTCTTTACCCAGCCGTTCCTCGAACCATCCATGTCCGATCCGTGAGAGATGATGCGCAACCAGACCTTGCACATGGGTCACGTTCGGGAAATGGCCAACGCGAATGGTTTCTGCCATGGCTGAGGGAACGACAACCCAAAACAAAATGAACCCTATGAGAAATGTACGTGTGCGCATTGTGATTAGCCCCCCGTATCTTCTTCAACAGATCTAGAAGGGAATGGTAATACTACACTAATTCTATCATGATTATGAATAATCTATGTTACAT
>NIUT01000076.1:50170-72061 GCA_002254365.1 Nitrospira sp. UW-LDO-01 | reverse complement strand
CGATCGGACTCTGGAGATCGTCCATCACGAATGGATGATCGGCATCGGACGAGGGTTTCATTGGCTCCACATGCCGAACCTGGCATTGATCATCGGGCCGCACAGCCCGGAACTGGCCGATCCTCTCAGTAAGGCCGGTGGCATTATTGCGGCTAACATGCGAGATGACCGCATCCCCGACGACGGCTTTCTGCTGTTGTCCGTCGCCCCCTACCAAGAGGTCGGTATCGACCGGGCACGCGCCACGCTCAAGAGTCGTTTCATGGCTGAATTCGCCGCGCACATCATTCGCTCAGACCATGCCAAGATCGCAGACAAGATCAACATACGCAAAGCGGTCCTCTCCTGGCACACGCGCGCGCTGGAGCTGATTGTATGAGTAAATGAACCCTAACAAAAAGATTGACCCATCGCGCAAACATTTGGCAGAAGTGAACTGATGTCAGGACGGATAATAGGTCACGATAAATTGGGGTGGTCAATGACACACAAAGATTCCTGGTCTTGGACTCGCCGGACATTTATGAAAACTTCCGTCGCTGGTGCACTGCTCGCCGGCTACAAGTTATTGTGGCCGTCGGCCACACAGGCCGGCAGCCTTCTCACCACAACCCAACGCGCAGACCACGAAGTCATCCACAATGTTGAGACGGATCCGTTTGGTGTGGCGGGGCTAGGAGAGGGTGGCGTGAGGAAATCACGACTCGGATTCGAACTCTGTCCTGGTCCCAGTGACCCCAGCAGCGAACGCTGACTTCGAAAAGTCTGCCCCCGGCTCTTCAGTCATATCCGCTCAACCGCGACCTACAGCCATATCATCCGTAATACGGAGCCTACCAGTGGTTCCTCGCGATACCGCCTGGTGAAGGCCGAGGTCTTTCATCGTTCACGCCACACCTAATGGCTAGCCCTGTATTGAAAACCCTGCGCCTCCTTCTGGAAAGATCGGTGCGTTCGGTGGACGACCGAATCTGGATGCCCGCAGGCTGATTCAGGAGGAACAACTGACAGCCAAATGCTTGCCCCAATTCGGCGGAGGAAGGGCATAGGCCTCCATGCCCTGCTGATCCTTGAAGGGATCTTGCAACAGGGTGAAGAGCCGGTCAATCTCGGAGAAGTCCTTGTTCTGTGCTTTCTCAATCGCGATCTGCGCAAGATAATTCCGCAACACATACTTAGGGTTGACACGATTCATTCGATTCCACCGTTCGTCATCGCGGCTGCGCTCACTCCTCAGTCGGTCCCGATAGCGCACCGCCCACTCGTCAAACCGATCACGATTGAGAAAATGTTCGCGCAAGCCGTCATTCGTCATACCTTCCGAAGAAGCAAACGTACCCAATTCGCGAAGCACGATCGTGTAATCGGCATGACTGCCCTGGAGCAGACCCAGAAAGTCTTGAATGAGGTCATGGTCTTCTGCTCGCATCTCGACCAATCCCAATTTCGCTCGCATGAGCTTCTGGTATTCCTGCTCAAACAATGACTGATAGGTCTCAAGGCCCGCTTTGAGCGCGTCTTTCTCCGCCAATGGCAACAGGGCTTGCGCCAAGCAGCTCAGATTCCAGAGCCCGATGTAGGGTTGCTGATTGAAGGCGTAGCGACCGTTATGATCCGAATGGTTACAGATGAAACCTGCGTCGTAGTCATCCATGAATCCATACGGCCCGTAGTCCATCGTGAGACCGAGAATCGACATATTGTCGGTGTTCATCACCCCATGAGCCCAACCCACGGCTTGCCATTGCGCGAGCAATCGGGCGGTGCGCTCGACCACCTCAGTAAAGAATTTCGCATACTTCTCATTGACGTCGCGGAGATGGGGGAAGTGCTGGTCGATCACATAGTCGGCAAGAATTTTCAGATGGTCATACTGCTTTCGGTAGTAGAAGATCTCGAATGTGCCGAAGCGGACGTGCGACGGCGCCATGCGGACCAGCATCGCGCCGGTTTCAATCTGTTCGCGATACACCTTGTCATCACTACCGACGAGGCAGAGCGCCAGTGTCGTTGGAATCCCAAGGCCACGCATCGCCGCGCAACAGAGATATTCACGGATTGTCGAACGCAGTACGGCCCGGCCGTCCCCATCGCGTGAAAACGGCGTTAGCCCCGCTCCTTTGAGATGGAGATCCCACCGCTCCCCTTGCTCGTTCGTTGCTTCACCAAGGAGAATCGCTCGGCCGTCCCCGAGTTGCGGAACATAGACGCCGAATTGATGACCGGAATACAGCATCGCGAGCGGCTCCATGCCGGGCGCGAGTGCATTCCCCCCGAACAGCTCCGCGAACGCCGGCCGAGTCAATTGCCCTGGATCAAGATCGATCAACTCGGCGGCAGATTGATTGGCATGGACCAAATAGGGAGGTGCACTAAAGGAAGTCGGGTTCAATCGCGCATAAAAGGCCTGAGGAAGCCGGGCATAGGTATTGTCGAAGGAAAGCGTTTCAAGCGTTCGCCGGGGCATTCTATTCTGTATCACGAGCCTCACGGCCTTGGCTATGGCTCAAACGTGTCAAGCCAAACTCTCTGCTCGATCAGCTCCCCACCCCTCCTCATGCCCCAGATCGCCATCCTATCCGTCTCTTTCAGCTCACTCGACGATATCTCGGCCATCTCGGTATACTATCCATTCGTGACGTGATCGGTTCCTACAAGCGAGGCTCCGTGTGAAACGCCGCACGACATCTGTCTCTCAGTCCAAGAGCCCTATTCACGCCAGTCCGGAGGTCGCCGCAGCGGAAGTATTGGCTTGGGTGAGTGATTGCCTGGAGGGCGGACTGTGTTTCATGGCCAAGGGGATCCTGGTATTTGAGAATTCGCAGTTCGGCGAACTGGTTGAAGCCTCGGCTTCGCCATCAGGCGACCGGTCCGGCCATGATGCAACGCTTCGATCACAGCTCTTTGCTGATGCGATGACCTGGAATAGGGACAGCCTCGGTGCAAGAGGCAGCAAGACCTATCGTCTCCTCGATCGCCAAGGCCAAACGCTCGTCTACGAATGCCGATATCACGTGGTCCCCTACCATGGGGAGACCGGCGTACTGTTGGTCCTACAGGACGCCACCGAACATACGGAGTTGGTCCAGGAAGCCTCGCAGATCGCTCGGTTTCAGTCCGTGCTGGCCCGCATCGGAACGCTTGCTGTCACCGATGCACCGGCACAAGAACTGATGACCGAAGCGGTTAAATATACAGCTGAGGCCCTTGGCGTGGAGCTGTGCAAGATTCTTGTCCCACAAGAATCAGATGATCACTTAACCGTGGTGGCAGGAATCGGCCTTGACTCAACGGTGATCGGAAAGCTGACGATCGAGGGTGGCACCCATTCGCAAGCCGGCTACGCCATTCGTGAACGGCTCCCCGTGGTCGTCCGGGATCTACGGAGGGAAACACGGTTCAGTCCCTCCAAACTCTTAACCGAACATGGCGGGATCGCAGGCATGTGCGTTCCAATGTTGGTGGAGGATCGTGTCTATGGAGCCATGACCGCCCATTCCAGGTCGGTCCGAGATTATACAGTGACGGAACTCGAGTTTCTTTGTACGGTCGCCAATACCGTCGCGACGGTACTGGAACGACGACGGCGCGCCGATACGCAACGGGATCTCTACCATCGGTTGTTTATGACGGCGCAAGACGGGATCATGTTGACCGACACCGAGGGCCGAATCTTGGAGTGGAACCCCGCGCTCGAACGAATGACCGGATGGACCAGCGAAGAAGCGTTGGGACAACGCCCTTCTATTCTCAAGTCGGGAAAACATGGGCAAGAATTTTACGACCGGCTCTGGCAGGCGCTTGGGGCCGGACATCCGTTCGTCGATCGGTTCGTGAATCGACGGAAGGATGGCTCGGAATTCCTCGTCTGGGAAAGCGTGAGCCCGGTGAAAGATCGTGACGGCACAACACAGTACTACATGGCCATCCTCACCGACTTGACCGAGCGCGAGCAGATGCTAGAAGCCTTACGACATGCGGAGCAAATCAAACTGGTCGGACAATTGACCGGTGGTATTTTGCACGAAGTCCGCAATCCATTGATTGGGCTCGGTAGCCTCGCAACGCACTTAGCCGATCAGGAACACTTGCCGCAAGCGGCTAGAGATCGCTGTCGGCTCATCGCACGGGAAGCCACTCGTATTGACGAGCTGTTGGAGTCTCACTTAAGCCAACTTCGACCACGTCCGTTTGATCTACATCCCTGCAATCTTCCCTCGCTCATCGATGACACCATGACCTTGCTGAAACCAAACTTGACCAAACAGAACATTCACATACGAAAGGCGATTGCTCCGGACCTGCCGCTCGTGGAAGCCTCTCGTGCGCATCTTCAGCAGGTCTGTCTCAACATCGCGATGAATGCGATCGACGCCATGCCGAATGGTGGAGAACTCACGATCACGATACGAATGGAACCCAGGCGAGGCACTGGTGTACTTCTTGCTTTCTCTGATACGGGAAAGGGGATTGACCCTGACAATCTCAAACGGATTTTCGAGCCGTTCTTCACCAGTGGGAAAGCCAAGGGCGTTGGGCTTGGACTCACCATCACACACGATATTATCGAACGACATGGTGGGCAACTGGTCATCACAAGTCCACCCGGCAGCGGAGCAGTGGTGGAAGTGTGGCTTCCCTTGAACCCTGAGCGATAACATGACCTGGCAACTCCTTCTCGTTGAAGATGAAACGTCTGTTCGCGAAGCCTTCGCGCTGCGCCTCGGCGATCACGGCTATATGGTCCAGACCGCGAGTTCCGGCGAGGAAGCGCTTGGGCTGCTCCGTACGACTGAACCGGATATTCTCGTGCTTGATCTGGTCATGCCGAATCTCACGGGCCTGGACGTGCTGGCCCGTGTCAAACAGACCTCGCCAAACTTGCTGGTTATCCTCATCACTGCAAGGGGCACGGTCAAAGATGCCGTCGAGGCGACGAAACTGGGAGCCTTCGACTTCGTGGCCAAATCCATCGACATGGAAGACCTCCTGCACGCGTTGAGCAGAGCGACGCAGCTGCTGACGTTGCAGCGCCAGGTTCATATGCAGAGCGGGCAAGACGCTGACCGATACGCGCTCGACCGGGTCATTGCCAAAAGCCCCGTCACTCAGCACTTCATGAGCCAGGTCCGGGAGCTCGCCAAGAACGACCGTGTCACCGTGTTACTCCAGGGCGAGACCGGCACCGGGAAACAATACATGGGCCGGGTGATCCACTATAACAGCGCCAGAGCCCACAAACCCTGTATCGAAGTCGACTGTCCATCGATTCCACGGGAACTCTTTGAGAGTGAGCTCGTTGGCCATGAGAAAGGATCATTTACTGGAGCAATAGGCCGCAAGACTGGCTTGATCGAACTCGCGGAGGGGGGAACCCTCATGTTCGACGAGATCGGTGACCTCCCCCTCCCGTTACAAGCGAAGCTCTTGCGGGTCATCGAAGAACGGACGCTCCGCCGTGTCGGGGGATCAGCCACGATCCCGGTGGATGTGCGTTTCATGGCGGCCACGAATCGCAATCTGAAGGATGCGGTTGCCAAGGGCGAATTTCGCGAAGATCTCTATTTCCGACTGAATGTCGTGACCCTCACAATTCCCCCGTTGCGGGAACGGCCGGATGACATCATCCTGCTAGCGAAGCAATTTTTAGCCCGCTCCGCACTGTCACTTCGGAAACCGGTTCGGGCACTGGGAACCAGCGCGGAAACGCTGTTACATCAGTACCACTTTCCCGGCAATGTGCGTGAGTTGAGTAATCTCATGGAACGGGCGGTACTCTTCTGCCCTGGTGAAACGCTTGAAGCAGGGCATTTCCCCTCTGACGTGCGAGAAACTCCCGCACGATCAGTTCCCAATACTCCCGACTCTCCGCCGCCGTTTTCAGGCACATTGGATCCTTCCCAGATCCATTTGACGTTCCGTCTCGGTGAATCGTTGTCTGATCTTGAGGACCGCATTATCAATACGGTGTTACAACGCTCCGATGGGAACAAATCTCTTGCCGCCAAACATCTCGGTATCACCCGTTGGATGCTAGACCGACGGCGAAAGTCCCGTTCTGAGTGAGCACAGACGCACATTCGCACAGCTGCTTGTGCATTGACACACAGCTTGCCTCAGATCCCACAAAAACATCTCTGCCAGTGCCCGCCCATTCCTTCCTGTTTCTGATGACATTCGAACAACTGTTCTCCCTCGCCTTCTTCTATAAAACTTGGGACTAACGATTGCATCGAATCATACCGCCACCATAACCATAGCGGGAATTACCGCGCCGGTGACTTCTTACTGTTTCGGAGCATGAACCATGTTATTACGCCCCATTGAACTCGTCATTCTCCTCATCGGCATATTCCTTTTCGCCTATCCGGCGTTGAACAACGCCGCACCCCCTCAACTGAAGCCTGGCGAGGATGCGAGCCGCTTTGTCCTCCACTACGTCGAGGCATTGTCTCACTCCCGAATCGAGGGATGGGCTTCCGCCGACTTGGGATGCCTGAGCCTCGCTCGAGCAACCACAGACAAGCAATCATCTCAATTGGCGCCAGAGATGGCTCGACGGTGCTGGGACGATACGTTACATGGCCATATTGAGATGGTGACTCAACAAGCAGAATCCGGCGTCTTCAACGCGACTGGTCGCGGAATCGGGCTTGGACTCTTAGCTGACCGACACCGCGCCACGGAGAATTGGAAAGACTACCCACCGGCAGTCTTCGTCTCTCCACCGATCATTTTGAACCAACACGCTCCGACTCCTCAAACGACCATCAGGCGCATAAGCCCAGCGCAATCTTTTGCCCTCTCGAATATCAAGAAAGATTCACTGGTCTCTGTATCCGGTCAGGCCGTGGATATTCAGATCCTCTACCCTGACCCGTTCACCGCGCCGCTCGCCCTCAGACCGGAAGAGATCTGGTGGGTGAATGGATCTCAACGCCAATTTGGACCAGTGCGCGAGGTCACCGCTCGCTTTATCGTAGTGACCGGCTTGCGCAAGTTCGGCTTCAGCGCAGATCGAGCCGTAATGAATGAGGTGTTGCCAGGTACCCCACTGATTGCCACAACCCACTATGGTCTCCATCCTGATAACGGACGGAAGTTTGACCGAGTGAATCCCGCCCAGCCCTTTGTGAAAGGAGAACTTGTCCCAGGATCAACCCAATGGTGGAAACGGACTGAGGCTGAACCGCTCATACAGGCAGCCCTCGATCGAGCACCGCATCTTTCATCGACCGAACGGGGGGAATTGCTGACACGACTCCTCTTGATTGATCCGAACCATACAGACGCCCACCTTCTGCGTGGTGAGGACGCGTATCAGGCTTTCCTCAAGCAAGGTATTGTAAAAGGCGGCTTAGCAGCCAATGACGGGGAAGCGCTCAAGCGAATCGCTGAACTATACTGGACAATTCAAGCCCAAACCTGGCGACAGGAATTAACCGCTGTGGCAGAAGGGTATGAACCGGCGGCAGACGCCCTTTATCGATCCCTCGCCTCGTACGAGGCCTTGGGACAACTGCGGCAGGCGACATCGGAGCAGCGCCGACGCCTCGGCGTGTTAACCCGCTGGAACAATGATCCAACCGGTGCCCTTAGCATCCATGAGGCGTTGCTACGCGACACAACCTCTGGGACGGCCGAGTATGCGAGGATTTTGACGGAGATAGCCTGGGATCGTATCCAGTTTGTATCGTGGAACCGACGCTACGACCATCCTTG
Source organism: Nitrospira sp. UW-LDO-01 (assembly GCA_002254365.1). Taxonomy (GTDB): domain Bacteria; phylum Nitrospirota; class Nitrospiria; order Nitrospirales; family Nitrospiraceae; genus Nitrospira_D. The sequence goes on along the minus strand of NIUT01000076.1, from coordinate 64,339 downwards.
GCTGCAACAGGCCCATGCCGAAGCTGAACAGGCTGTTGAATTGTTGATGCAGCCCTACGATATGCTCCATGCGCACTATGCGCTGGTGGCAGTGGAGTCACTCTCGGTGCCACGCAATCTGGATCAGTTTCAGCAGCAGATGCGTCAAGTCAAGCAGGATTTAGATCAAATTTCTGGAGTAAAGGGCCTGCAAGGACAACTGGTCGCAAACGATCTCGTCAAATCGCTGACTGCGGATGCTACGACCATTGTACTGCCGAGTCCGCCACGTTCGCGTGAGGTCCTCGATGTGGCCGTCCACGCCAACCCACCCAAGCAGGACATCATCTGGCAATGGAATTTTGATCAAGAGCAACTGGGGCACCCTCCTACCGGATTCGTCATTCTGGGCCGACAGGGCGAACAAGCTGATGGGTGGCAAGTCCAAGCCGATCAAACAATTCCAAATGAGGCACAACGACTGGTCCACGCCTCTGCTTGCGAGACAGAGAACTGCTTGCGAGTCCTTGTCGCCACCAAGGTCAGAACCACGTACCCGGATGTGACCGTTCAGGTGCGTACCCCCAATTCCACTGATCAGGGCGAACTTGGACTCGCGGTCGCCATTACAGACCCGGCCAATTATTATGCCATCACGCTTCAGCCTGGGACAGGCCAGGTCACGACCAGACGCATTGTGAACGACCGAGTGACCATACTGGGACAAGCCACCGCGAAGCTCGCGCCCAAATCCTGGCATACGATTCGAGTCCAACGGATTAATTTCTTGCATCTCGATAAAGGGAGACTCGCGGTCTACATCGATGGCGCCCAGATCGCGGCTGTAGACGATGCCATCCTGCCTCAAGACGGGCAAGTAGGATTCATTGCCTTGGGGCCAGGTGAGGCAGAGTTCGCCGGACTCCATGTATTGGATTTGGTCTCAAACCGAACGTTCTCGAAACCGGCGGCCTATTGAGACTGTGAGGGTGGAAGAGAATGAAGCACTTACGGGCATTGGAAGATCAGAGCGTCTACATTCTGCGCGAGGCCTCCAAGCACTTTGATGGTCAGGTCAGGCCATGCTATGGTCCATGGGAAAAGACTCGACCGTACTACTATGGTTGGCAAGGAAAGCCTTCTTCGGCCACGTACCCTTTCCACTCGTTCATATCGATACCGGACACGAAATGCCCGAGCTGATCGAGTATCGGGACCGACTCTGTCGAGAATGGCGCCTCGACCTAGTCGTTGGTCAAAACACGGAGGCTCTGGCGGGTGGCATGGGCCCCCAACAAGGACGTGTCACCTGCTGCACGGCTATGAAGATTGAGGCGCTCAAACCGATCATCGCCAGCCGCAAGTGGACCGCCATCATTCTCGGTATTCGCGCCGATGAAGAAGGAACACGCGCCAAAGAGCGATACCTTTCATTGCGCGATAAGCATGGCGAGTGGGATTTTCGGGATCAGCCCCCTGAACTGTGGGACCAATTCAATACGACGTTCCCAGCCGGTTCACATATCCGCGTCCATCCCCTCTTGGATTGGACCGAACTGAATATCTGGGAATACCTCGAGCTCGAATGAGTTTCTCTTCCTACACTCTACTTCGATCAAGGCAACGGGATGCGATATCGGAGTCTCGGATGCGTACCTTGCACCGGTACTGTGTCATCATGTGCCTCGACAATTCCACAAATCATTTCTGAACTCCGCGGCATGGAGACGTTCCGCAAACTTGGGCATATGTAATTTTCTCATGCCCCCTAGTCCTGAGCGTACCTATCCCAGACATCAGGACATCTCGCTGTGCGGCTTACAGGATGAGCACAGGCGCACGACGTTCCGTGCAACACGTGTGTTGGCGCACGCCCCATAAGCTCAGCATGCTCCCGGCACATCCATCCAGTCGCTTTTCTGCTCATATTTGTATGTATTTTCAATTCTCTCTTGACCCCGCAACAACACAATTCGACTGGAATCGCATTTGCACTGCTCATCCCATAGAAGAAAGGGGAGCGGATGGTCCGATCGCCCTTGCTGCTTAAGGGAGGTTTCAATGGGGAAACAGCATGTCGTCACGATGTTACCGGGAGAAGGCACCGGCCCGGAAATTTGCGAAGCGGTGCGGCTCGTCATCGATGCAAGCGGAGTCGACATTCAGTGGGAGTATGAGGACATTGGGCTCGACTGCCTCGAGAAGTACGGCACCCTCCTGCCTGACAAGACCATTCAAAACATCGCGAAGAACAAGGTTGCCCTGAAGGGGCCCACGACCACACCGATTGGAACCGGACATAAGAGCGCCAATGTGACCCTCCGTAAAGTCTTTGATCTCTATGCGAATGTGCGGCCGGCCAAACTCATCCCCGTCCTCAAGCGGCCTTGGGACAAGATCGACATCATCAACTTTCGTGAGAACACCGAAGACTGCTACGCCGCCATCGAGCACATGGTATCGGATGAAGTCGCGCAATGTCTCAAGGTCATTACCTGGCCAGGCTCCTACCGGATTGCTGACTTCGCGTTTAAGTGGGCGAAAGCCAACGGACGCAAGAAGATCTACTGCGTCCACAAGGCCAACATCATGAAGATGACCGACGGTCTCTTTCTCGATGCCTTCCGGGAAGTCGCTAAAAAGTATCCGGACATCGAGTCCGGCGACATTATCGTGGATAACTGCTGCATGCAGTTGGTGCGAAATCCTGCCCAGTTCGACTGCCTGGTGCTCCCGAACCTCTACGGCGACATCCTGACGGACCTCTGTGCTGGACTAGTGGGAGGCTTGGGATTCGCACCCGGCGCCAATGTCGGCGACGGATGCGCGATCTTCGAAGCCGTCCATGGCTCAGCGCCGAAATACGCCGGCATGAAGAAGGTTAATCCTTCGGCCGTGCTGGTCTCCGGCATCATGATGCTTCGTTGGCTCGGTGAAGAAGCTGCTGCTGCTCGAATTGAGAAGGCCATGTTCGCCGTGCTTGATGAGAGAAAACATGTGACATACGACGTCGGTGGAACCGCCAAAACAGACGAGTATGCACAAGCAATCGTGGACAAGATGCACGCAAAGGCCTGAGCTTCAGAGTCCGGACTGAATAAGGAGATATCCATGCCAACATTCACTGAAACTGCAAAGGCAACCAAAAAGAAGAAAGACATCAAACTCGTCGGAGTCGATATGTACATCATCACGGACAAAGGCATTCCGAAGTTCGATGACATCGGACCGTTCAAATGTGAATTCATTTCGAACAGAGGCACGAAGGTCTGGCCTGGCTTCGTGAGTCCTGATCTGCTTCAGGTCAATTGGTACCGATGCCGGTTCATGGCCACCAAGGATGTGCAGGATGCGGACGTCAATACCTTCCTGGACGCCCTGAGCAAGAAGGGTTGGTGGTGGTCCGCAGCGCAGAAGTTATGGAACTACGACGGTGAGGCCGGCTTCAGCAAAGCTTACTAACACCTGCATCGAGGCGATGGACGTTCGCGAGAGCGCCATCGCCTCAGCCATAGAGTGGCACGCATCTCACCGGAAGTGCGGCATGAAAGTCTTGACGAGTGAAGACCTTGGAATTGCCGCGTGGGAAGGCATAGAGCCTCCTATGCTCGAGTTGGAGTCATCAGCTCCTAGCCCCCGTACAGGCTCAACGATACTGACCAAACAGCAAGAAGCATTTCTCCGTGATCGCTTCGGCATCAGACTCGAAAACCCCCAAACTGGACGGTGGATTCGGTCCTGGCGCACCGATGGGGAATAGATCATGGCTAGAGTTCTCTCCAACAAAGCGGAGATCGAATATGCGGTCATGCTCGCTGTTTTAGATTTTCAGACCGAGTTCATGAAGTCTGGCTATTCCCATGTGCAAGCCCACGCGTATGACGAACTGATCTACGTCACATCAGCCCGAAGCACATCCATTCCGGCGGAGAAGGAACTGGCCAGGTCAACTGACGGTCACGAGCTGCTCCGTCGATTTCATCGGGCTTTGTTTGACTCTTGTCAGCATGTGCTGCGAGGCCGCATTGAGCAAGCCATCGGTGTCACAGTTCAAAACATCGTGACGGATCTCGACCCAGAAGCGGGTCTCAGCACTGTCGTTATTAAACTGCTTGAACCTATCACACAATCGTCTGCACACTAATTCGCCGCACCATCAGCAGCCGCTATGGGAGTATGTCCCGTCTTGCCACGATGAATGTTCAGATTTCCCAGGCCCGTTGAGCCAACATTACAGACTCCTGCTGGAGGCAAGTCTCAAACACCTCCGAAGATCTTTGAGCCCCCCATAAACTGTGCGAACAGTGTGTTGACAAACACGTTCACCAAGCTGAAAACGCACAACTTTTAAGGTCTCCAACGGGAGCAGAGTGGCCCGCAGGCTGGTCAGAAAGGCCGCAGCGAGTGAAGAGGTGGATCGTACTCTGCCCTGTACGTTGAGCCTCTGAGCGATGCGAGAACGCTGCTGGCAGTCTTTGGCAACAGCCTGCCAGAAAAGAGCAGCAGGATTCGATGGGTTCGACTGAACCCGGAGAAGGCCTCGGCCAGGCAACTCACCCCTGGCATCAGGCATGGGAGAGCTACGTGGAGTCAGTTGGACCGATCTCTCTTCATTGTGGAGTAAAGTGCTCTCGTCGGCTGACTGCCACATCGCTCACGAACATGGCACCGGAGTGTCGATGGAAAAGTGGACCGAGCCCGGCCAAGATAGGCTCAACCTTGCTATCAGGCACGACCGTGAACACAATCACTTGGCTGCTGGTATCATCAAACACCAGGTGCCCTTCATGAAAACCATCATGTCCCTTACCAGATACGTTGTTGATGATGGTATAGCCTGTGGCGCCGGTTCGGTCTAAGAGCTCAGTGACAAATTTCAATTGCTCGCCCTGCACAACGATCTTGATTTCCTTCATCGGGTGCAATGTCAGTCCAGCCATGATTGCTGCCTCCTTGCTGCTGAGTTTCCTTCATCCAGCCCCTGACGCGATCATACCGATAGCATCGGTGGTCCGTCGGATCGAGCGAAATCAGGGTGATCCAACCCAGGGTGATCAATTGGTCCAAGAGGGGGTGCTTGCCGATCACCCGGTCGATGCGATCCTTCGGTCCTTCGATAATGGTCAGTAACCTCATCGGTTCATGGTAGGGCACGGACCCGTTCAGGACGGTTTGAGCCGGAAGCCCAAGTCTGAGGTCGCTCCAAACTCCGGTCATAACCCCGATACGGCCCACAACATTGTGGTAGACCTTACTGCCGCTGCCGTACACCTCGTTATCGACCGACGAAAAATAGTGCTCCATATTGATCCATTGCGCGACCACCAACGGAGCGGTCATAATCGCCTCCAGAATTTTGCCCGCCGCATCTTGCCTGTAGTCATACGAATGGAGGAACGAGCGACCTTCTAGATTCAGGCCTTGGGTCAAAGCGCGACGGCCGATCACAATCAAACTGTTTTTTGACAGCCCCCACTCAGGTCTCACTTCCGCCCAATCCTCACTCCTTCGTCTGGCTGATTGCCGAGCCGAACGGGCGTTATGGGAAGTTCGTGGCGCCAAGGCTTGAGCCCGTTCCAGCGACACCTGCCCCCCTGCTCGATCGAGATCGAGCAGTAATCGGTCGAGATCTTTCCGGTGAGTAGCCGGAACGTCTTCCAAATCGACGATGCGGACACAGTCTGTCGTCGTATCATGCTCTGCAGCCAAAAACTGTGTATCCGTAGGAATCACGATCCCACGTTTTTTCAGTAGTTCCCGCAATGTCGGTTTATTGGCCATCGCCGCGATCGTACGAGCGTTCGGCAATCCATGATTTCCACCGCAGGCGCCGCAATCCAGCGCCGCTTCGTATGGGTTGTTCTGCGAGGTGCTGCCGTGCGCGCAGAACAGGACAACACGTGCGAAATTGGCTGTGAGACCCATGAGCCGTAAGGCCGCCTCGACAAGGTAGGCTTGTTCTCCCGCCGAAAATCCCGTATGTGTGAGACGTCCTAAGTACGCGGACACTCCTCTTGGACTGATCCGATGGCGATCGCGTAACTCCTGATAGAGGGCCGCCTGCGCTTCAGATGTCAAGCCGAGTACCCTCGCAATGTCCTCATGACTATTTTCGGCTTCACCGATCGCTACTCGTCTGATTTTATCGAGCAGTGTCGGCGAGAGCACAGCGCCATCGAGAGCGAGCCGTTGACGGACAACCTCCCGAATGATCGCTCGCTGTTCGGTGGCGACCATTTCCTCAGCCTCTTCCCGTTGCAGTGTCTCCACTGTCAGGGTGGTGGCCAGTGATGGCATGAACACTCGTCGGGCCCACCGTCTGACCTTGGCATACCAAGCAGGAAAGAGCGTCCTGCCTAGCAGCGGAACCCCAAAAAACCAGCCGATCGCCTCGACCATGACATAGGGTGTCACCACGTTGCTCTTCAAGTCATGCAGCAATTCAGTAGCCGTGCGAGCCAACTGTTCGGCTTGTTTCCGTTCTTCCACCAAAAGGCCTTGGTAACTTCGTGGAACCTCGCGGACCCGATTCTTTGGCTTCAGCAGAACAGGACAGTGCGCGACAGGCTGATGTGCGCCGAATGGCTGATAATCCAGCGGGACGCCGAAGAATCCCGCAAGACCGAATGTTTCATACCCACCCAACTGCTCCAAATGCCGACGAAACACTTCGGCACGCACATCGATGCAGAAAACGACCTGGGCTAAGGCTCGCAATGAAGGAGAGACAGAATCCGCCTCACCTTGCCTGGGGCTTGCGGTCAACTCATGGAGGATTCGCCTTCTGTACCCTCCTTCGAACGCGTTCAACCATATGGAAGACTGCAGGGCCGATGAGCAGCCTTCCAGCCATTCGTATAATGTCTGCAGGTCTGACCGGGTGGTTGTTTGGATCGCCTCCGGATCTACCGCAAGTGCCTTCGACAGGCGCATGAGCTGTGAGGCCAGCCGATGATGGCGTTGGTGAACTTGGCGTGTACGCCAATGGGCCTCGTGCTGAAGGCCAAGTTCTTCCCAACTGTGATGCGCGTGTCGAGTCTTCGGTTTCAGCATCTGCCGAACTTGCCGTTGAAATGGAGTCAGCACCTGTCCGTTGACCCAAGTCCGACGCAGGCGATACGCGTGCGGATAGGCTACGACAAAACGGTGGATCGCCTCATCCTGTCCGTCTATCCCCAAGGCATCCCGACAGGCCTCCTGCACAAGTTCTCGTTCATAGAAGAGTCTGACCGCCAGGTATTTGACGAGGTCAACCGGGTAGACCTCCTGATAAGGATGGTCCGTTTGCTGAGATCGCCATTTGAGATACCCTGTCCATCCCGGTAGGGCGGTTAACTGCGACGAGAGATAGGACTCCCACGCTTGTTTGGGAATACGCATCTGTGCAAGGTGTTGCAGCAGGGCATCATCAGGACGATCAGGCAGAGCGGCGATCTTGGCGGCCGCATCCTGAATGCCGATGAGACGCAGAGTACAATCATGGGCTGCAAGGGACTTCCACGCTCGGTAAAAAGTCTGCTCGCGCCCCGGCATGCTCCAACCTGCCTCGCCCTCATCGAGGAACGAGCTGCACCACTTCACCATTTCCTGGTTGATACGTTTGACAAGGGCGGTACCCAACGTTGCATCGCACCAAGCGCTGAGCGTTTCCCGTGCCGACAGATGCGATATTTCTGCCGAAGAGGTGGGATTGTCGAGTCTGATCTCTGTGCATGGCTGAGATTGAAGCCAGGTGAGCACCCCTTCCGCACCGGGCTGGCCGTCGACAGAATCGACGGCGCCATCTGAGTCGGTGAGACCAGACACCACGAGCGCCGCAAGAATTTCTTGATGTCTAAAACGTTTACCTGCAAATGTAATGTTCTCGTCCAGAGCAATCGACTCGAGTGCTGCCTGAAGATCTTCACTCGTAATACGTCCAGCTCTGAAGTGACGGCGATACTCCTCGTTACTCAAATACCCTCGTCCACCGAACAACCGTTCTCCGTGCTCCACGGCCAGTTCAAACGGCATCCCCTCCAGTCCATGGAGCGGATTGTGATGAATAAACGTCCGCATGGGCCAATACTGAGAGACACACTCGCCCGCCAATTGGACGTATGAGCGCAGCTCCATTCGTTGTGCGTCAGTGAATCGATCCGTTCCGCACTGTGCCGTCACAGGATCCACTCCTCGTTCAGATACGATTAGGCTTTGTGAAACGCGTACGACTCGCAAACGGGTTCAGTGCACGAAAGATGTCCTCCACATACAGCGCGTTGAGGAAGGTCACGTACAGCTTTCGATGCAGTTGTTCCAACCAGCTGGGAAACAGCATTTTCATGCCATGGGCATTTGCGTACAACACTCCCCAGACAGTCACAATGGCCAGAGAAGTGATGGCAACGAAGGTTTCAAAGAAACCTTGATGCCATGCAGCGGCCTGAAAATATGTGACAGCTTGCCCGGAAGCCGGATACAGAAAGTGGGTAAAGGATTCTCCAGCCCAGAGGTAGGTGAATCCGACCAGCACCACTGTCATGATCATCGTGACAGACGCTTTCCACGAGGCAGGGGAACGCAACCGGTATAAGCTGAAAATTGCTTGGGCGGATGTGACCCACGCGAAGAAGAGGAAAATCATGGTGCCCTGGGCCTCGAACAATGGGATGTGAATGGCGCCATGGGCAAGTAACAAGATCACCAACGGCATGACCAGCGTAAGGAGTAATCCGACCACCCAGGGTGCAAGAGCAAAGCCGGCCGTTTCACGAACCGCATGAGATTCCGGCATGGTGAAATCAGTTCGTGCCTTGTGGATATTGGTGCCAGAATTGAGGAACAATGTCGCCTTGAAGAGCCCGTGAGCGCACAGATGAAAGACGGCTAAGGCAAATGCACCCAAGCCGCATTCCATGATCATGTACCCCATCTGTCCCATCGTGCTGTAGACCAAGGTTCGCTTAATGCTGGACTGTGTCAGCATGATCAAGGCCCCGATCAAAGCCGTCAGCGCGCCAATGGCGAAGAGGAGATGCAGTGTGGTGGGTGAGGATCCGTACAGCGGGGCCAGTCTGTTCACAAGAAACCCACCGGCATTGACGATCCCAGCATGCAGCATGGCAGAGACCGGTGTCGGAGCCTCGATTGTACCGGGCAACCAGATGTGAAACGGAAACTGAGCCGACTTTGTCAGAACGGAGAGGGTCATGATCAATGTAATGACCGTGCCGGCTGAAATCTCCCACCGAGTTCCCTCACCAAAGACTGGACCAGTCGCGCCGCTGTTCCACGTCTGGTACAGGATCGGTAGGTCGAGAGTGCCAAACATCATATAGATCAATCCAACGCTCACCAGCAGCGCCGCATCTCCCAATCCCTGCACACATATCGTTGTGTATCCGGCTTCTCGAGCTGCCTGACTCTCTCGGTTAAATGCGAGCAGCGTTCGCAAGAGCCAGGTGACGGCATGCCAGGCCACAAATAACCAGAGGAGGTGCCCACTGGTGACGAGCATCAATAAAACAAAAGTCAAAAGGCTCAAGAGACTGAAGAACTTGATGTAGCCTTGATCGCCCTGCATGTACCGGCTGGAATAGACGTGGATCACCAGACTGACCCCGGTCACCAGCACCATCATTACGCCAGAGAGTCGATCGATGAATAGCTGTGGCGCAATGAGATCAGGAAAACCGGGGAGAGTGAGATGAAGTGAGGGACCTTCCACCACCGCATACAGCGAGAACAGTGCCGCGCCTGTCGAAATAATCAGGCCCACTATTCCAATCCTGGCCACACGCTCCCCAAGAGTAGACCCGCAGAGCATGACCAGAGAACTCGCAATCAACGGTGAGAAGATCGTGACGAGCGCCGCAATCAATTGCATGGGACCTCGATTTTTATTTCTAGCGAAACTCTCAGCAAGAATGGTACCCACAGAAATGTGAGGTTCATTGCAATTGAGGTAGGGAAAACTAGCAACTACTGTGTGTGGGCACACCTACTGTGTATGGATACACATCCCGTGCGCAGGCACACTTATAGAGAGACCTGGCAGAAGTACGTTAGTCTACAGGAGACAGTTGTTTTATACGGGAGCCATGGCAATGCGTGAGCTGTGACATCAAAAAGGGGTTGGTGCATTTCAATTTGGATGCGTTAAGAGACAGAATGGTAGGAGGCCAAAGGACTCCATATGAACACGTGGAATGATGCAGAGTACTCTACTACTCGCCCCGCTTTGAAGAAGCGACCGGCGGTGTAACGATCCGCCACATCATGACAAGCCTTGCCCCAGAAACTGGCCTCAGTACCGTCGTCATTAAATCGCGTACGCCTTTCCCTGAATCAACGCTCCACTGACACGGCATGCCAGAGCCGCCGCCGTCTGGATGGATAAAACTTCCGGTGTTTGGTGGTGCAACAGACTAATTCAGAGCGGTCTTCACCCAGGAACGGGGGGGCATAAACCGCCTCGACTCCATACCACCCTAGGACCCATCGACTGAGAAGTGTAATTTGTGCGCCCCTTCAACAACATCCAAAATAATCGTACGTCCGTCTTGCCTCACCCCCTCTTGCGGCAAGAGTATCCAGCCGACCGGGACTTCGAGTGTCATACCGGAGATACGACGTGGTGCATTGATGGATACCATCATTCGATCGGCTTTGCCGGCCACGTCTACGTGCGACAAGTTGCGAGCTGACCACCAGTCCCCAAATTCCCGCATGGATCCGAACCAGGCCCAGTCTTTGACCGCTTCGTAGAATTGCTTCTCGAACTCAAGCTTGTGACCGAGTATGTTCGGGTGAATCAGCACCACGACCGTGCCACCATATCGGGCAATCTGTTTCGCCAACACCAGAGCTTGCGGGATACGTTCTCCCATCGGCGGCAATTCCTCGTCTTCAATGGTGACGGGGAATTCAAAGATGTCGACTTCTGACTCCGACAACCGGTCATAGGTCATCTGGTACGGCAAGTGCGTCAATGAATTGTTCGCCGTCGCCGCAGAACTATAGCGAAATCCGGTTGCCGCCAAAGCTTGTGGCAGACTGAACGGATTCGAGAGCTCACCGGGCCGGAATGACACCATCGCACGGCCGCCCCCCAGCCGATCGATGAGAAATTTGCTCACGCGCAGTTCACCAAGAATCGTCGCGCCGAATGCCTTCGAGCGGGTTTTCACAAATGGACGGTAACTGGGGTACTGTTCCCACCCCGTCCCCATGGGAAACGTGTTGAATGAGGCAGAGTGTGCAACGGTGTGGCTGGCTAACTCCATCCCAAGGTCGGCCAATCTGGCAAGATGTCGTACCCCTTGTTCATCGAAAAAGATGTCGTCGTTATAATCCCGGATGTATTTCGCCTGAATAAAGTAGGTTCCGGTCAGGCCCTTGCTTCGTTCAAACTCCGCATAGCCCACCGCATTCGCCATGGACTGCGTAAAATCAACATCGTGCGTGAACATGACGGAGAGCGACTTCCCGAACGGCACCGTGCCGATCGTCACCGCATTCGGCTCTCCCGTTTGATACATCCTTTTCAGCAGGCGCAGCCAGACATCTAACGTAGGATCGAATCGATTATCAAAACTGGTCGTGAACCCATCGGCACGGTTGTTATAGCCTTTCAACAACAAGGCACCAAGGTCGATGCCGACGGCATAGGCATGCCCCCTGTCATAGTCCTTTACCGTCACAGCCACCGACCCGTCAGGATAACTGCCGAGCGCTCCCCTGGCCTGCCCATAGCTGTAGGTCCCGACGGAATTTTCCTGCTTGCCATTTAGTTTGGTCGCCCATTCAGCTGGGTCGGTCATCCGTTCCATAAGAGGATGCGCACGATTCCAACGAATCTCTTGATTGTGCAATGCCTCCGCCACGTCCGAATAGCCAAAGACTTCTTCGAGTCCCCCACCCAATACCTGGGTGGCAATCAAGGTGCCGCCATGACGCGGAACGGCAGCCAACGCGCGAATGGCCTCACGCGAAAATGATGTTCCCGTAATCGTTGGATAGACCAGAATGACCCGATGTTTGAGTGCCTCCCGATAATCCCGCGTCACGACAAACGGCACACCGATTGATTTTAGCCCATGCGCCAATCCCAACCAGTTTGATTGCTCCTCTGTCAGTAACAGGGCCAATCGGCTCGGACCACCGATGGCATAGGCCTGAGGAGATGAGAGACTGGAGGGCGCGACAACCGTCTTCTCCGTCGGTCCCGTGAGGCCTTGGAAGACAAACACGTCTTGTGAATCCAGTGTCGGTGGCTCAACCTCAGTGAACTGGACATGAAACCATCCCACGAGACCCACGAAGGAGCAGGTAATCGCTCCAAACACCATTGGACCATGGAATTGCGTTGTCATCGGTGTAATTAAAAAGGGATTCGGATGAGTGATCAACCAGGATGCACCCTTGGTCGCATGGCCCCTGCGGCCGTACAAATCAGGCAGGGACCTCCTGTTTATTTCGGTACCGATTGGCTAATCTTGAGTCGAATTTCGTCACGAATGGACAAAACCCAATTGCACAACGTCGGTGATGCGACAATGCGGCGAGGGAGTATCAGATATGGGAAAAGCCGCGCCGATCGAACCGCTCACCCATGCCGAACCGGCTCGACAGCTTCCAATAGCTCCACCAGACCTTGGATCGTCTTCGGCGCATTGCCCTCACTCCGATTGTTCACCAAGACATAGGCCGGCTTAGCTTGCGCGATTGATTGTTGAATGATCGCCACGGTCTCTCGTCGCATCTCTGGGAGTTCTGCGACAATCTTGGTATAAGGCGCTGCCCGTTTCTTGGCATCCGCATAACTCATTTTTAACGGCGTCAGTAGGCGAAGAACGGTGAAAGGAGCTGTGAACGTCTCCCGCATCCGTTTGTGTTGTTCAACCAGCGCAGGCATATAGGACCAATGGTTGTACACGTGCGCAACGCCGTGAGTCTCCAACACCTTTCGATACTCGGGCCCAAGGATCCCGGCATTACGGATCTCGACGGCATATTTGAACTCGTTCGGGAGTTCGCTGAAAAAACGATCCAGTCTGGAACAGAACTCACCGAGTGAAAGCCCATGACGTTGAAACTCAAATAGAAACGGGCCGGTGCAGTCCTGGAACTGGGCTTCTCGAAACGAATTCAACACGAGGTCGTTGAACAGCTGCGCATCAAGAAAACGCGGATTAGGCTTACCAGCCTTTAGCCCATACCGTGGATGCTGGGCGAAGACCGGCACGGTGATGTCCTCCCAGACTTTGAAACACATCTCAACCTGTTCAGGCATCTGGTCGCGGTAGGCACGAAGTTGCTGGCTCGTCGGCGGCCGATAGAACGTGGAGTCATTGCCCACGGTACGGAAGAGCGGTGAACTGTTGTGCAGGAATCGCCAATACTCCGATAGGCACTGTTTGGTAAAGGTGCCCTTAGAATAGTCCTTGAGATACACCTGGCCTTTCCACCCCTCGTAGGTCCAGGTCGAAGTGCCGAATCTGACCAACGATGCCATCATGCCCCCGCTACATTCATTCGTGGGGCACCCAGCTCCGCCGGAAGCGACCCACGGTTACCGGCACATGGTGATGGAAAGACAGATGGATGAGAGGTTTCGACCCTGCGGCCGCCGGGTCGATTATCCGGTGGTCTTCTACCGCGCTCCGTTTTGCAGTTCTCGATCCACCGTAAAGACAAACACTCGTTCCCCGAGCTGGACATCAATATCAGTGAAGAGACCGAGAATCTTCGCTCCGGTAATCTCACCAATCTGTTCGCAGAGCTTGTCTCGCCCTTGGGCAATCAGGTTCTGCCGCAGCCGCTTGACCATTTCGATACCCTCTGCGGTCTTCGCCAGCTGGCGCTCGGCCGGTGTTAAGACGCCTTTGAGCCGCACAACAACCAGATCGCGTGCGACCAACGCACGGACTTCGTCAGGGCCACGCCCAAGAAACTCCTGCTCAAACTTAATGATGGCATTACGGATCGAATTTTCCATGTCTCTATTCTTTTCGATTATAGGTACCTGTCCCGTGTGAGAACAAGTGTAATCCTAGCCCGCATTATTCATGACTGTTCGTGGCGAAACCGCCCAGCCGCGTTGTGAGATCGGCGCGCGGAGCCCGGAGGTCCTGAGGCGTACTCATGCAGTACGTCGAAGGTCTGGAGGGCGAGCCCGTCGGCCGCAGGCTTGTCGCAACAGCGGATCGG
>NIUT01000076.1:11732-50149 GCA_002254365.1 Nitrospira sp. UW-LDO-01 | reverse complement strand
GTTCGTGGCGAAACCGCCCAGCCGCGTTGTGAGATCGGCGCGCGGAGCCCGGAGGTCCTGAGGCGTACTCATGCAGTACGTCGAAGGTCTGGAGGGCGAGCCCGTCGGCCGCAGGCTTGTCGCAACAGCGGATCGGTGGTTGCAGCAGAAGAGTCATGAATAATGCGGGCTAGGTCTTTTGTCTGTTCCATGAATGAGTACTGAGTCTTTCGGCCCTACTTACCGGACAAGGAAGGGCTGAACGACCATTTCGAACTTGACGCTATACGTTGCCCCATATTATTGATGAAGCTACATTTTTGTCACAAGGCAGTGTTGCTTCTCTCACGATTGTGTGTGGAGAGGTAAGACGGCTTTTTTTGTCGGAGGCCGTAGGGCGACCAGCAGTTCATTTTGAAAGGCCGGTCGCAGTACAAGCCAACTGCTTGGGTCGACCATTGGTCGACACAGGACGGTTGGCTTTTGTGTTTTCTGAGGTAAGACTGAACTGATGTGGGCTGCTCTACTGATCCCCTTGCTTCCCCTCGTCTCGGCGCTGATCGTGGTCTGTGCGGAAGACTCGACCCGTTATGCGCACGCCAAGATTGCTGCGATTTTGATGGGGGCCGCTTGCCTGGGAGCCGCGACCACCCTGTATGCCGTGACGATCTCGGGGCCGATTACTCTCCAATTCTATAACCCTGCCACGGTTGCGTCCCTCACGATCCCCATCGGGTTTTACATCGACCGGCTCAGCGGCGTCATGATGACACTGATTTCCGCCGTCAGTCTGATCATCTATACCTACTCCGTGAATTACATGTATCAGGACCGCCATTACCGCCGGTATCTGACACTGATTTGCCTCACGGACTTCGTGCTGCTCTGCATGGTCTCCAGCGCGAATCTCATGATGCTGTTTTTGTTCTGGCAACTGCTCAGTTACTTACTCTACATCCTCGCGCACAACCATAGTCATAATCAGACACTGGACGGCGCCTACAAGACGTTCACCGTACTGCGCGTGGCCGATATGGCCTTTCTCATGGGAATTATCCTTACCTACCAGGTGTACGGAACGCTTGAGATTCCCGAGTTGTTCGCCCGCGCGACGGCCTCCGCCCACACCGTTGCGCTCTGGCCCGGTATGGACATCGACGCCGCCACCGCCATTACCTTGCTGATGTTCATTGGCGCGATGGGGAAATCCGCACAGTTTCCCCTTCACCTGTGGTTACCGAGTTCGCTCTTTGCGCCGACACCCGTACACGGCTTGCTCCATGCCGGCATCATCAATGCCGGCGGGTTCCTGATCAATCGCATGGCACCACTCTTCGGCATGAGTTCGGTCACTTTGCACGTCGCCTTGGTGGTTGGAACGGTGACCGCGGTGCTGGGGGCCTCCATGATGCTGGTGCAGAGCGACATCAAGAAGACGTTGGGACTGTCGACGATCGGTCAGATGGGGTACATGATTATGGAGTGCGGGCTCGGCGCATTTTCACTGGCGGTCTTCCATCTGATCGCACATGGTCTTTTTAAGGCCACGGTCTTTCTCAATTGTGGAAACGTGATTCAAAAGGCCAGGGTTGAGCCACATTTCCCCCATACAAACCATACCCATCACGAGGAGGAAGAGCTGTCAAACCTCACCTGGTCGACGGGAGTTCTGACGAGCTTGGTGATCCCATTGCTCATTCTCCTGGTAACCCACGGGGTGTTGCACATTCCCTTATTGGAGTCTCATGGGACCGTCATCATTCTCTTCTTCATTTGGATCACCTCCTCGCAAGCCATTCTGACACTCACACGATTGCGCGCAGTTGCATCGTGGAAAGTATCGTCCACCATGCTGGTGATACTGCTCTTCGTCGTCTTCATCTATCTATTTGCTGTGGAATCGTTCACCGCATTCCTCTATCCCAATCCCAGCGAAGTTGCCTCTTATTACAAGGCTGCCGACCTTCCCGACTGGCTGTTCGACCTGCTTCTCGTAGGGGCGACCGGCCTCACCGTGCTCGGCTGGGTCTATTTGTACTTGAAGGCCCATGGACGAAGCGTGTGGCTACCGGCTTGGGTCGACAGGATTCGTCATTGGATATATGTGGCGCTCATCAACAGGCTGTATGCCGACGACTGTTACGGTCGTCTCGGACAAGTCATCTTGCGGTTCGTCCACTGGGTCGACAAACAAGAAGAAGGGTGGTCGCGGCGATGACGAGTGCGGTTCTTTTTTCTTGGCTTGCCACCTGCATTCCGCTCATCGGCGCCTTGGCCGGTCGGCTGCTCTGGGAAGACGTGCCACAGCTGAAGAAATCATGCATCATCTGGTCCCTCATCACGGTAGCCCCGATTCTAAAACTTAAAACGAACTTACCGGAAGGCGCCTTACTCCTTGGTCTGCTCCCGGTCGTGGCCATGATCTCCATCTTGGGGCAGCCGGTCCAGAAGGACCACCGTCTGTCCTGGCTGATGACCTTGATCTGTCTCGGACTGGGAATCGGTGTCATCGCCCATCCGGCTCCCTTGAGTCAGCTGTTCCTCTTGGCATTATTGGTGACCATGGCCGGCCTTTTGATGCGTTACCATACGATCTTGTGGCCGATTTCATGGTGGGGGATCAGCCTGTTTTATCTCACTGCACTTGGAGTGGTCGTCACACTGACGAACCCTTCGCTTTCGTCGTTTGGTGCCTTGATGACGGCGGCAGTACTGATCCCGCTCCTGCCGTTCCATATCGGCTACTTGACGGCGCTCACCAGACTGCCCGGCAATCTTCCCTCTTTCTCGGCATTTCTTCTTCCCGCCGTCGGCCTGCACGTCATGGCCTCAGCCCTTCAGACCGTACCCACGGCGGTCACCGGTATTGTCGGCCTCCTTGCGTTGATCGGAGGGCTGTATGGCGCCGTCAAGGCCCTGGCACAAACTCGTATTCGGCTCATGCTGTCTTATTCCAGTCTCTCCTTCTTTTCCATGCTCTGGTGGCATACCGCGGCATCGAGCCTGGCGACGTCTCGCGCCGCCGTCTTCGTCGCATCCATCGGCCTTGCTACGTGCGGACTGCTGATTGCCTGGCAAATCATTCGGACGCGATACGGCGACGACGTCGATCCGTCCTCGATCAGCGGATTGGCCTCCTCGATGCCGCGCTATGCCGTCCTGTTGTCTCTTTTGGCACTGGCAGCGATGGGGCTTCCCCCCTTCGGCGTCTTCGCCGGATTGATGGGATTACTGCTCCACTCACCTATTCCCTCACTCATCGGCCTGATGATCATGTTGTCGGCCTGGCTGGCAGCTTCCTGGTATCTCCTGAGTGCGGTGCAACGATTGTTGTTCGGAACCAGGCGAGGTGATCTTCGATATCGTGATGTGGTGCAACAAGAATGGGCTGCACTAACCATGACGATCGTCATCCTCACAGTGTTGGGACTTGCCCCCATTGAGTGGTGGACGTCGACGGCAACTCAGTCGATGGCTGGAACTTTCTCGCGAGCGATTCCATGGCACCAGTGAATGAATCGATGGATCTTGAGTCGAAACGGATGGAACTCCGCGGCATCGTCCGCCTTGCGGGCGAAATCATCGCCCAATACTGGCCGATGCGGACATTCGTCCACCACAATCCGTTGCATAGCCTGGAATACCTCCCCTTCGAAGAAACGGTCCGGCGCGGCAAGCAGTTCTTGAATGGGGACGGCTATCTCCCAAGCGACCTCTATCGTGCCTACGTCACATCCGGTCGCATTCGGGTGGAGCACCTGGACGCGGCCTTGCACCCGCTGGCAAGCGATCGAACGATCGTCCTGGGATCTCGATCAATAACCCACGGAGAAGTCTTGCGGGCTTGCCTGACGGAAGGGATCTGTTCCTCGGTGCGAGAACCACTCGACGATCAGCTGGAAGATTCTGACCGGGATCTGATTGAGCGGATTGCTGGGAAGCTGGAGCATGTCCTTGAGACTCCTTCCCTTGACGATCGCGTGAAAAAAATCGTGGAGACCAACCATTCCGCGCTCTGCCGGTGGCTCACCCTGTCTCACTGGTGTGACGACACCCTTGGCACCTCAATCGTCCAAACCATCAATGATCAAATGATCAAGTGGTGCTCGGCCTTTCTCGACGAAGGGCATGCCGCGTGGGCCATGTCCGACCGTGACGAGGGACTGTACCAGTCGTGGAAACGCCTGGCCGCTCAAGAATGGTCACTCATCGGGATTACCAACAGTCGACGCAAGATCGCAGCACTCCCGGATCATCCAGAAGACACTCTGCTGGAAAGCCTGGACCTGTTGGGCATTCCGATGGAACTGCGACAAGACTATTTATCGCTCCAGTTGACCGCCCTACCAGGGTGGGCCGGCTTTATCAAATGGCGAGGAGAAGAACGCGACTATCCCTGGCAGCAAGCCCACCCGGTCGGTCTTGTGAAGTTCCTCGCCATTCGCCTGTGGTATGCCCGTGAGCTCGTGCAGGCGGCCTGTCGAGAGTACTTGGATATTCAAGGACGATTCGACGAGATCGTCGCCTATATGCGTGACTATTCAGAAGAGTACTATTTGCGACGACAGCGGATCGCCGGCCATCTGCCGGCGCTCTACGCTGAAGAAGTCGATCGGCTTGCCCATCGGAAAGGACAAGGCTGGAACACGGTACTCACGCGCTATCGTACGGAGGTGGTTCCCAGGCACCAAGCCGCGCGTCGGCGTGGAAATGCTCGACGACTTCTCGCCCTGAGCCGATCTCTCGAGATTCTCGATGAACAACTGGTCGAGAGTGAGCCACAGGCATTGAAACAGGTCATCGAATGGATCGAAGCTTTCCCGGAAGCGGACCATGGAATCGTTTGGCTGAAGGCCTTTGAAGCCGGCTATCATGCGCCATTGCTTGAACAACTCATTTCCGCGTCCAAACAGGAGCGCACGGAGAAGCCGACAACGCTTCCCCTTCGCCCCTATTCACAGTCCGTGTATTGCATCGATGTCCGATCCGAGCCATTTCGTCGTCACCTGGAGTCAATCGGCCCGCATGAGACCTATGGCTTCGCCGGCTTCTTTGCCGCCTTCATCCGGTACCGCGCCTGGGGAAAAGAGCATGAGACGGAACAGTTCCCCGTCATCATGCGAGCCAAGAACGAAGTCCGGGAGATCCCGCGAAGCTATCTGGATCACAAGGTCTCGCAACATCAGGTTTGGACGAAGTGGGTCCATGCGGGCCACACATTGCTGCACGACCTGAAGGAAAACGTCATTACCCCTTACGTAATGGTCGAGTCCATCGGCTGGTTTTACAGCCTTCCAATTTTTGGGAAGACTCTTCTTCCATTGCTCTATCGGCGTGTCACGAGATGGCTACAACGACAATTCGTGCCCTCCCTCCCGACCACCCTGACCGTCAACAAGTTGTCCCCGACGGATACCTCTGAGATGCTGACAGTCGAACATCAAAAGCTGATACGGGTGGCGATTCAGGAGCGCCTTGGATTACGGAGTATTCATATCACCCCGTCGCTTATCGAAGGGCTTCGCCAGCGGGCCCTTCAAGCTGGAGGCGAGCAGGATCCCAGTTTCCTTGCCGAGGCAGAGGTCGCCGGCTTGAAGGCAGACGCGCTCGACACGTTTGTCCTGGTACTCCAGCGAGAGTACGACGTGAACCCTCGTGCGTCCTCACGGTACAAGGAACGGCTGACCAGAACCGGCTTCACCCTGGAGGAGCAGACTTTGACCGTCGAGACCGCCTTGCGGATGATGGGACTGACAAAGAACTTTGCTCGGCTCATTCTGTTCTGTGCACATGGCAGCACATCGGACAATAATCCCTATGAGTCAGCGCTCGACTGTGGCGCGTGCGGAGGGAATGAAGGACAACCCAATGCCCGCGTCCTCGCCATGATGGCAAATCATGACAAGGTCCGTGCACGTTTACGGAAGGCCGGGCTTGATATCCCTTCCGACACACACTTTCTCGCCGGCCAGATGGATACCACCACAGACGCTGTCCGATTATTCGACCTCGAAGATGTGCCTCCGACCCATCGCGCCGACCTTGCGCGACTCCAGGAAGATCTCAGGGAGGCTGCGGAATTGGCGAGCCATGAGCGATGCGGACGATTCCCGGAGATTCAGCAGCCGCTGGACGAATCACAAGCCACCGCCCATGTGCGCCGGCGCAGTGTGGACTGGAGTCAAGTTCGCCCCGAGTGGGGGCTCTCCGGCAATACCACGTTCCTGATCGGTCGTCGCGAACTGACGAAAGGACTGGACTTCAATGGTCGGATGTTTCTGCACTCGTATGACTATCGAGAGGACCCGACGACTCGTTTCCTTGAAGTCTTGTTGACCGCTCCTCAGGTTGTTGCACAATGGATCAACATGGAACACTATTTCTCTGCCGTCGATAACGAAGTATACGGCAGCGGCAGCAAGATCTATCACAATGTGGTTGGACGGTTCGGCATCATGTCCGGCCCCTGGAGTGATCTTCGACTCGGCTTGGCGCGACAAACCGTGATGAATGGGGAGATGCCGTACCACGAGCCGATGCGGTTACTGACGATCGTCGAAGCGCCTCGGCGCGGAATCGAAAAACTGATTGCCCGGCATGAAGTTCTTCAGCATTATTATCACAACGAATGGGTTCACCTGATCGTCTTCGACCCAGAGGGTGGAGACTGGTATCGCTATCGACCAAACGGGGAATGGGTTCGGATCGTGCAGCAAGAATCGGTGGTGACATCGTGATCACATTGGAGACCGGAAAGGAGTAGATCGATGGGGGGGCTACGTTTGCATCCGATGAAAGAAATTCGTGTGATCATCGCGGGCGAACACCGGGCGTTCGTGACTGAACTACTGGATCGCGTGCATGCCAGCGGGTATACGATTATCGGCAATATCTCCGGCAAAGGACACCATGGGGTGCGGGAGGCGCATTTCATGTTCAGCGAGCAAGAAAGCCTCGAAATGATCCTGACGGTCGTCCCGGAAGAAAAGGTGGAACCCATCCTGGCCGGGCTGAAGCCCCTTTTCGAGCGGCACTCGGGCTTCATGTATGTCGCGGACGTCGCCGTGAGCAGACAAGAATATTTCGGCAAAAAGAAGTCGTCTCAGGCCTGATCGACAGCGCGGGTTAGGTCGGCGCTGGATTAGATATTCGGCAAGGAGTCAAGCGAAGGCCTTTCCGTCTTGGTGAGTGCGGTCCGACGAGTCACCGATCGCTGTCGTTCGTTACGATCGCCCCCCCCTGCATCAATCCCTTCACCCGCTCGGGCACATCACAGGCACAAAACTGATTGCGATATCCATGCGCTGCCGTTCAGTTGTGTTTTTTCAACCGTCGATCCAACGAGAATCGGGTGAGTCCCAGCTGTTTGGCCGCCAGACTCTTGTTGTAGTCTGCCAGTCGTAACGTTTCTTCAATAATAGACTCCTCGATTTGCTCGAGGGTTTGCTTCCCGACATGCATTTCGATGCGGATAAGCTGTTCTTCTCCGATAGACACGGCGGTGGCGACTTTTTTGACCGGGTCACGCAGCTCACGAGGCAGATAATTGGCCGCCAAAGTTTGACTGGAGCAGAAGATCATCGCCCGTTCCAGAATATTTTCCAATTCGCGGATATTTCCCGGGTACTGATACTCCTGTAGGATAGAGCGTGCTTCAGGATCCATTTCAGGAACGGGTTTGCCAAACTCCTTGGCGAACCGCATGATCGTTCGCTGACAGAGCGGCAGAATATCTTCCACGCGTTTGCGAAGGGGAGGAATTTCAAACATGACAACGTTGAGACGAAAATAGAGATCTTCTCGAAAAAGTCCTCGCTCCACATCTTTCTTAATCTCCCGATTCGTCGCCGTGACGAGTCGAAAGTCGACACCAAGATCGTCGTTGCTTCCAAGGCGCCTGAATGAACGTTCCTGAATCACTCGGAGTAACTTGGCCTGCATCGACAGATCAAGGTCGCCGATTTCGTCAAGAAAAAGCGTCCCACCCTCAGCCTTTTCGAGCAACCCGAGCTTGCGCTGATTGGCCCCTGTAAAAGCCCCTCGCTCATACCCGAACAATTCGCTCTCAAAGAGATCCTTGGGAATGGCAGTGCAATTGACTCCCACAAACGGGCCGGATGCTCTGGGGCCGTTATGATGGATAACTCGTGCCAAAAACTCTTTCCCCGTGCCGGTTTCACCCAACAACATAACGGAAGATTTTGGGTTCTCCGCCACTCCTCGAACCTGTTCGAGCAATTGCTTCATCACCGGACTGTAGGCTTCCAGATTATTCAAGTGGAACTGATTAGCCTGATCGCCCACCTCTGATTCCAGACGACGACGAAGCGTGAGCATCTCAATCGCACGTGTGGTCACCGCATCGACACCTTCGAGGTCGACTGTTTTGATCAAAAAATCATAGGCCCCTAACTTCATCGCTTCCACGGCATTCGGTACCGTCCCATACGCGGTCAACATGATGACGATAGCCGAGGGAGCCAATTGGCGCACCTGTTTGAGAGTGTCGAGACCGCTGATACCGGGCATTTTCAAGTCAAGAAATACCAGCTCGGGGAGTTTTTGCTCGAGACCTTGCAACAAGGCTTCACCCGATTCATAGCCCACGGCAAAGTGTCCCTGCCTGATGAGCCGCTTGACGATTGCGGCGCGAATAACCTGTTCATCGTCAGCTACAAAAACTATTGCACGCATGGGTTACACCTTTCCCAATGAAGTATCCGATTCCAACGGCAGCCAGATCCCGACGATCGTGCCCTTCCCGATTTCGCTGGTCACATAGATATCCCCGTCATGAGCCTCAACAATGTTCTGACAGATCGCCAAGCCGAGTCCTGTCCCCTGTCGTTTGCCGGCTGTCATGAACGGCTGAAACACGTTGGGGAGCACTTCCGCCGGGATGCCGATCCCCCCATCCTTCACTTGAATCACAAGGCCCGGCCGTTCTTCCCGGAAGAGTTCATTCGCCGTGACCTCAATCATGGCTCCATTCTCCGGCGTGGCATCGATCGCATTATCGGTCACGTTCAAGAGAACCTGCCTGAGCTGATCTCGATCGGCGAAGAACTCGCTGATCATGGGCGAGATCGTCGTCTTGAGTTGGAGACGCTTGTTGTCCAGGTGTGGCTTCAACAGATGTGTCACCTCCTGGATAAGGCGGTTAAAATCAATTCGTGTGGGGGCAAGGCGCCGTGGCTTTGCGTAGTCGACGATTTGGTTCACGATTCGATCCAATCGTCGGGTTTCCGCCAAGATTACCTCGACTTCTTCCTTCCGTGAATCGCCTGCGTCCATTTCATCGAGCAAGACTCTGGCCGTCGAACCGATGCCCACGAGCGGATTCCGCAGTTCATGTGCGATGCCGGCCGCCACTTGCCCCAGCGTAGCCAATTTTTCCGCCCGCCTTAAGCGCACCTGCAGATTGTCCAGCGTCGTGATGTCGACGTTAAATCCCATGTAGACCACGTTGGAGCTGTCCAGTTCCATGATCGGGACGTGTCGGCTGAGGATCGTACGCACGCTGCCGTCGTCATGCAAAAAGCGGAAGATCGTTTCACAAGGTCGCCCCTCGGCCACGGCCTGTGAGAGCGTCTTGATAAATCGATCACGGTCTTCGGGGTGGATTCTCTGACGGAAGGTGGCCGGGTCCACCTCTTGCTCCGGATCAAGACCGGCCAATTGTTGGTTATACCGGTTGCTGAACGTCACTTGCACGTTCTTGGTCATGACGATACCGAGCGGTGCGTGATCGACGAGCCCTCGATATTTCGCCTCAGAGGCGGAGAGGTGCGCGTTCAGCTTCTTCAGCGCTGAAGCTGAATGCTGCACTTCATCGACATCCCTACGGATTTGCAGACTCATCGCCTGCATCACTCTGGTCAGTTCACCGATTTCATCCTTCCGGTCCAACCCTGGAATTTCGGGAACTATATCGCCTGCCGTTGTAGCCACGACCTTCGACATGGCAACCAAAGGTGTGGCGATGGAATGGGCGATGAGCACCAGTGCAATGATGATGAGGCAGAGGGTGATGACTCCTCCTCCGAGAATGACGAACCGTGCCCAGGTTCGATCGTAGCCCAACCGCGCGAGTTCTTGATGCGCGGTTTGCTGTTGCTCCTGCTCAAACGTTGTGCTCCATTCGCGAAGCTCGACCATGACCTCGCGGCTCCGTCCTTCTTGGACAAAAGCATAGGCCGGCAGCTGTTTCCCACTCCGCATCTCCTCGACCAGAACTTCCTTTTCCGCAAAAGACTTCCCCACCAAGGCGAGAATGCGATCGAATCCTTGCTGCTGCTGATCGGGAAGCTGGGCTTTCAAAGCCAGGCCCATGTCGGCAATCTTTGTCATGCCCTCATGGAAACGGTTCAGATACCGGTCATTCCCTGAAATGACATAGCCGAGAAACGTGGTCTCCAGAACAGCAACCGAGCCAATGTATTGGGATGCACTGTTTTGAATCAGGTAGAGCTGGTTCAGGCGCTCCTCATCCTCCATGAATGTCTGAACGTCCACATATGTGATCATGCTGAAGATGATGAGTGAGATGAACGGAATGGCCGGAATGAGAAGCAGCTTGGGAAGAATCGGAAGATCATCAAGAAACTTCTGAGGAAAACGTTCTGACATGATCACTCCGATGGAAATCGGGTATTGCCGGACATCGGCTGCACGTGGATCCATTCGGCCAAACGGAGGAGCCCTATGGCCTAATGCGCTCCGGGAAAGTCGCCGTTGGTCAAGACCCTACCCACACAGAGCATCATCGCCCGTTCGATGATGTTTTGGAGTTCCCGTACATTTCCAGGAAACGAGTACTGTTGAAGCGTTGTCACCGCCTTCGGATCGATATCGGTGACGTCCTTCCCAAGCTCCAATCCATACTTCATCATGAACCGCTGCGCAAGGGGCAGGATATCTTCGATGCGGTTCCTGATGGGCGGCACGACAAGCGGCATCGCGTTGAGACGAAAAAAGAGATCCTCTCGAAACCTTCCTGCGGAGACCTCCTCCTTCAGATTCCGGTAAGACGATGCAATCACGCGATAATCTCCGGAGATATCTTCCGTACCACCCAACCGGCGAAAGACACCATCCTGGATGACTCCTATGAGCTTACCTTGCATGGTATTGTCCAGATCGCCGATTTCGTCGAGAAAGAGCGTGCCCGTTTCTGCTTGGTCCAGAAGACCAAGCTTCCGCCTTTCCGCCCCGGCAAATGCCCCACGCTCGTAACCAAAGAGGTCCCGTTCGAACCGCATCGGAGAGAGGCTCGTGCAACTGATCTTGACGAACGGTCCTTTGGCCCGCACACCGGCATGGTGAATGACCCGAGCCAGAAATTCTTTCCCTGTTCCCGTTTCCCCCATCAAGAGGATGGGGATCGTCGGATTCTTTGCCACCTCCCGTACTTGAACCAGCAAGGCTTTCATCGCCGGACTCAGGGGCACAAGATTGTCCATGGTATATTGTTCGGCCTCATGCTCATTGTCGTGCGCCACACGTCGTTTGAGCCGTATATGTTCAAGCGCCCGATTGATGACCGGCTCTAGACTTTCAAGATCGATGGTTTTGATCAGAAAATCAAAGGCACCGAGTTTCATGGCTTCAACCGCATCTTCGACCGTTCCGTATGCGGTGAGTAAAATCACAAGTGCATCGCACGATTTTGAATGCAGCGCTTCAAGGGTTTCAATCCCGCTCATTCCAGGCATCTTGAGATCAAGCAAAATCACATCGGGCATGTCTTCCCCAACGGCAGCGAGGAGGTCGTCGCCTGATTCGAATGTTCGGACTCGATGCTGCATGCGGGACAGGAGCTTCTCCAGCGCCCGACGAAAAGCAGGCTGATCATCCACTACAAAGATACTCGCTTGCATCACGGAATGATCCTCAAGGGCCGTATGACGGTGCAGGCCTATGACTGTGGGCCTAACAATCGAAATCGAAGCCTGATCACTGCTGAAATCATGGCAGGACGCCCGGCATGCCATAGGCTCCCACCTTGGTCATCTCCTCCACTACGGAATTCCCACGCACGTCCCGAAAATACGATCAGCCCGGATTGGAGCGTACTCTCCAATGGCATCATGAGCGAGGGCATATCCCAGCGTGTGAGTCGACATGGACGTCGTCATCAGTCTCTCCCCGCACATTAGCTCGGATACCATTGGTCGAGAATGGTGTGCCATATCTGCATGACGGTCAAGCCGCTTTTTCGGATTTGAGCAATTTCTAACCGAGAAATAGGCACGATGGGCCCCACTATCGGGGNCTTCATCAGTCTCTCCCCGCACATTAGCTCGGATACCATTGGTCGAGAATGGTGTGCCATATCTGCATGACGGTCAAGCCGCTTTTTCGGATTTGAGCAATTTCTAACCGAGAAATAGGCACGAGGGCCCCCCACTATCCGGTGTAATACTGAGCGGGACAAGCGTACCATGTGCTTTTCGCCCTCCACAATGACTCCCTCCCCCTCCAATCATGGATACGCAATCCTCGCCGTATGGTGGTGGTCCACCTTCGTACTTACGCCAGCGCATCGTCGGAATGCACCACACGATAGGCCAGCCGGTGTTTTGAATGGGCATGAAAATGCTGTGTCCCGAGGATAACGCAAGTATGACCCGACTTGATCTGATGATTTCTGAACTGATCCAGATAGTCCATCGCACTGTGATCGACCACATGCCCTGCAAGGATAATCATGAAGTTGTCTCGGGTCGTGGGAAGAGTCTTGAGTCGAGCATCGAGCTTCGCAAGATTCATGCAGCTGACCGATGACAGGTAGATCTTATACGGATGTTTCATGTTCTTGGCTGCCACACTCATCATCGGTGCATGATTCCCAGGAATCCGTCCATCTCCGATTCGGATGACGGGATCGCGGAACAGTTCTTGGAATGCGGCCCATACGCGAGGCCAGAATGCCTGCTCCGACCCGGAGTGGGATTGCTGTTCAAACGTCAAGGCTCTGAGCAGATCAAACCCCAGGACAAGAAGTTTTGTCACCGTTCCAAAAACCACTCCCCACAGAATGTCCGACGTGTAGAGCGTGACTCCGATACAGACAGTCGCAACCAGGATTTGCTCTGCTCCGATCGAGAACATGTACATGAACACTCTCAATGCACAGAGCCGCCAACCGATGAAAATGAGCAGAGCAGCCAAGACGGTCTGCGGGATGCTATTGATGAGTTCGGCCCCTAGCCAGACGAACAGACCCATGAATATGGCATAGTAACAATTTACCCATAAGGTCCGTCCTCCGGCGATTATGTTCGCCGTACTTTTGATTCCTCCAGGAATAATCGTCAATCCGCCGACCAGACCGGACAGCATATTCGAAACACCCATGGTTCGAAGAGTCACATTGGGATCAGATTTTCTATGAAAAGGGTCGATTCGGTCGATCGCGGCGATGGTGGCCAGTGTCTCGGTTCCATCGATCAAGGTCAGGGTGACGACCGTGGTCAGTAAGGCGAGCCATAGCTCAGCCCCCTGCCATATGGCTGAGAAATTGGGGAAATGAACTCCTTCCGCAAGAATATCCTTGGGCACATGGACCATCAAGTCGGCAGGATAATTGAGTACCCATCCAGCGAGTCCGCCCAACATAACGACTAAAAGAGGTCCGGGGATATTCTTCGCCCAACGTTGCTTTTTGACCTTGTTGCTGTTCAAACCGAATAGAAGTGCCAACGCCAGCACTCCAACCGCAAAGACCTTCGTATTCATATTCACAAACTGCTCCGGTATGAGCAGGAGGCTCTCAGGAATCGACTTACTCGGAGGTGTGAGATCCCCAAGAAGGAGTGGGATTTGCTTGATGATGATCAGCAACCCGATGGCGGCCAACATCCCTTGAAGAACAGACATCGGGAAATACATGGCGAAGCGCCCGACGTGATAGTAACTCAACAACACCTGCACGGCTCCTGTGAGACAGATGGCCACGAGTACGAGCGGATACCCTGCGGCTAAGTCTCCTTGTCCAAGAGTCAGCATACCGGCGAGGAGGGCTGGAGCAAGTCCCGCCGCCGGTCCACTGATGGTCATGTATGCCCCACCGAGCAACGGGAAGATGAGTCCTGCAATGACGGCCGAGATCACGCCGGTAATGGGGGCCGCCCCTGAAGCCATTGCTACCCCCAGTGAGAGCGGAAGTCCCACCAGAGCAACCTGCAATCCTGCAAGCAGATCGTATTGCCAGTGTCTTAGACCGGCAAGTCCGTTTTGCGGCATCTCTTCTTGTGTCGATGCGTTCAGTTGCCAACGTCCACTTTTCACACGTGGCACGTTTTGAGTTTGTCCGTTCATTCACCCTCGTTGAGGTTTCAGGTATTCTGCCTTTCCTTTGCCTTATGACGAGCCCTTACCCACAACCCAATCATTCATGGTTGCACATGTAGTGCCATCATGATCAGGCAAATTTCTATGGAGGCTCCTCACCTCAAGATCTTTAGCCGGGCGCCTCGGTCGGGCGGCTCCTCATCGACACCGCACACTTCTCAAAAGGCGTTTGGAGGCATCGTTCTCAGGTAGCCTGCCGTACCAAGGCTGGACGCGCCGAACCTGCCAATTGATAGACAATACAGCCGTGTCCGCACTCAGCGACATCGGCCCGGCAAGAGCCATGAGCTTTTTATCGTGAACCTAGATTGAAACTTGCTTCAATTGTGGTTGATGCACGCTATCCACACCTAATGTGCCTCGGGGAGAATCGTCGGACAGAAGTATTGCAAACCGGATCACGAGCTGTGATGCCCGCCAACTTTGCGGTGCTGCATTCTGCCTGAACGATCACCTAAGAAACTCGCATGGATAAGGGGCTCGATCTCATGGCTGTGCGATAACGCACTAGCCACACTGTGCGAATATCGGCTGATATTCAATGTCTGATGTTATTTCGAGCGTAGTGTCGACGGTCCTATCGAAGCCGTCCTCATCCTATCAGGACGTTTTAGCCATGGAGCCGGTTGGAGAAAGCGGCTCGGTTTTTGCTCTACTTCCAATACATGGACTTACACATCAAGAAAGAATCGACCCGAATCATCTCGCTTTCTATTTATGAACTTCGGTAAATGAGGTGACAGCCATGAACTCATCAATCGGCAATTGCGATCTCCCTCGCCGAGTGGTCATATCATGTTGCTGCCAATCCGAAGGTCATACAGGTCCGCGGGATCAACATAAGAAGGCCCAGCAAATCGGGCGGATCCTCATGGTCCTCCTTCTTTTAAGCCTAAGCATCTCACTCGGTTGCGCAACAGTGCTGACACCGATGACGCCCAGCGTTGACAGTGCACTAAAGCCTGACGAAGGTTTGGTTCTCGGTCGGATTCACGTCACCGGAAGCGGAGGCGAACCCCTGACGTCTACAGATCAACCCTTTCATGCCCGCTTCAATGTTCAATGGCGAGTACGGGATCAGGCGTTGGAGAAGGACTTTCTAGTAGACGGTCTTCCGAGTGATGGGCCGTTCTTGTTGAAATTACCGACCGGGTCGTACCGGCTCACGGCTTTTAGTTTCGATACCGCATTGGGCATCTGGCAAGCATCCCTACCCACTAAGTTTACGGTAAGGTCACAAGTCTGTACTTACCTCGGCGCGTGGGAACTGCGCATGAAGGCAGGCTTCTTTGATGGGTCGATCGTTCGCCATGTCCTTGATCAGCATGCGCTTGCCGAGAATGACCTTCAAACCATTGCGAATGATCGGCTGAGCAATCCGATGGTTGTCGAGCTGAGCTCCTCTTCAGCAAGCCCATTATTGTTAACTTTCAGAACACAAGGAACGGAGTTGACCTCACCGCCATGATGGGATGTTGGATTTCCGCAATCTCCGTTCTAGCGTGGGTGTCGCAGGGGGTTCTCCTGAATAAGAAGTCTAGCGCCCTGAGGGTGTCTGATCGTAGTCACAAATTGTTTCAGATGTCACGGTAGAGTCGCTCCATTGACCGGAGCATGTCATAACGGCTTTCACTTTTGAGAGGACAAGGACTATTTATGGTTGCACTATTAATCGTGTATCGTTCATCAATGACCAGCGATCTGGAAGAAATGATGCGTAAAAGTGGCATTGATCATTATACTGTTATCGAGAATGCTATGGGGAAAGGAGAGACGGGAAACGTGGTCGGGTCATTCTTCTATCCTGGGAAAAACTCCATCATCTTCTCCGTACTCCCAGACATGCAAGTCGATCAGACCATCAGCGTCTTGAAAGCGTTTCACGCCGAGCGGCTACAGAATGCACAAGGGCGACCGATTCCCTTCAAGCTGTTTTCCTTTCCTTGTCGGGAAGTGATTTGATGCCCATGGAACCTCCTTATTTAGACCTGCCCTCTCTCCACCGTGCAGTCGCCCAGCGGAAATCGGAGCGACCGTAAGACAGGAAGGTCTCCTGGTGGCAACGGCTTTCAATCAATGGAGCTATACTTGTGGTCTTGCGTCTAAAGCCTTTCCCTGGCATGAAGAGATTCGTCGCCTTACCATCGACTCAAACGCAACGCACTTGCCTCTCAGGCTCCGACTCTGCTTGTTGGCCACATCTATGAGTAGCTTGACCATGCCAATGATCAGTTAGGCCTCACTACCACTCTGCTTGTTATCAGTGTTACTAACCTGAGGTGAGAGCTGAGTCGGTGGTCCTTCACATAGCTACAATTCAACGCATAGCTGTGCCCACCTACGAGTATCGAACCCGTTGGCTGCTGCTTCTTTGACTTTGGCCACACTCCTGACGGACACAAGAAACCAGGTAGGTCGGTTGGAGAACAATCGTTTTACCAACGCAAAGAACGCCGCCGCACGTGTGAACAAATCTTGCTCCTTCTGCAGCATCTCATTTTCCCGCCTGAACCGTGCCAATTCATCTTGGTTGGTGCTCATCGACTGGCGCATCCGGCCCTTGGAGATTCCACATGTCTCCACTCACCCCGCCCGCGATGGGGTAGCCTATCTCCAATTCCGAGTTCCCTCGCCATCTGAGCCACGGGCCGACCCAATTCCCAGGTGAGCCGTACGGACTCGGACTTGAATATATTGGTAAACTCACGTCGTGTGGGTGTGCCATGCTGAGCTCCAAGTTCCTCATTCTCCCACCGCTGTAGGCGTCTGTGAAATCAGAGGAAGGTCAGGGATGGGCTCCGGTGCTACTCGTGGCAATTACCCCCGAATCCTCTTATCGGTGGATACGGCTCTCGCGGACCAAACAGCTTCATGTGGTGCGATACAAATTATCGACTTTCGACAGGAAATTCGATGATCAAGCCGCCCATAATGTCACCAACCTGGAAATCCTTTTTCGGACTGTTTGGATG
Source organism: Nitrospira sp. UW-LDO-01 (assembly GCA_002254365.1). Taxonomy (GTDB): domain Bacteria; phylum Nitrospirota; class Nitrospiria; order Nitrospirales; family Nitrospiraceae; genus Nitrospira_D. The sequence goes on along the minus strand of NIUT01000076.1, from coordinate 32,843 downwards.
GCTGTTGTGACAAGAGACACAAGCCTGGCTGACAGCAATGTCGGGATAAATCGCACGAAAATATGTTTGATCCTCCATCTTGATGATGCGAGAGGTTGGACGTTCCGGTCGCATGCTCAGACTTTCCAGGCTGCTCTTGTCTATTTGGTCGCGGGGAGCATTTTTTACATTGATGGGCCACTGACTGATCAACTGATATCGAAGGCCGTTGAATTTCGCGGAAAACTTTTGGCTGGTTTCATTGATGACCTGAACCGGTAACGGAATAGTGTTCTTCTGAGTACTCCACTCTGCGCCCGCTTTTGCCACCCCCTGTTCCTCAAGCGGTTGGACGACATGGGTTGTGTAGAAGGCTCGGTGACTTTCGACCACCGCATACACATAGTCTGCAACTGCCTCAGGAGGCACAATTGGTACGTCTCTTGCGTCGGCTGCGTATCCGCGCGTTGGGAAGCAAGAGAGCGCAATCACTGTTAAGAGACTCATTGACGTGGTCCATTTCATGATGTCCTCTTCCGAATTAAGACATAGAGCTCCTGGAGCACAGAGCCCCCATGTGTAACCTGCCGGTACATCGTTCCTTTGATGTCCACGACTGAGGAAGACCGACGAGATCATCGTATGCGGTATGCTCCATTCGAAGAATGTTCACGACTGCTTACGGTTTGGGAGACTTCGTGAGGTCGTTAAATGGTTTTGCTGATTCACCGGTATTGACGTCGATCCCTCCTGCTGGCTCCGGCTTATCGATATCAGAGTATTGGAAAAGGCCGAATGGCTGAATCTGATCGTCGGTCGGGAGTTGATCCCGATTCCATCCTCCACCAAAAGCACGGACGAGCTCGACGGAAGACTTCAGGAGTTCCGTCTTGATTTCCACTAAGCTAATGCGAGCCTCCAGTGTGGCCAGCTGAGAATAAATCACTTCCAAACTGTTGGCCAAGCCACCACGGTAGAGCTGCATGGTGAGATTCTGTGTTTTAAAGTTCGCCCCCACCGACGCATCCTGACGATCTACCGCAAGTGTTAATCGGTTCGTCAGCGTTAAGTTGTTGGCCACCTCCCGAAAAGCCCTTAAGACGGTCGTGCGGTACAGGTCCTCTGTTTCACGATAGGCGGACCAGGACTGTTGCAGTTGGGCTCGACGATACCCACTCTGGAATAGTGGCAGCTCAAAGACCGCCCCATAGGACCAGAAGCTGTTGGCAATTTTAATAAGGTCTAAGCCCTTCTCTTCAAATCCGCCATTGAGTCGGAACGAAACATTGGGGAAAAAAGCCGCTCTCGCAATCCCGATGACCCGGTTCGCTTCCGCCATCCGTCGCTCCATCATGGCGACATCCGGTCGACGTTCCAGCAGAGTAGACGGGAGCGTGCTGGGCATGCCGAATTTGGCGATCCGAAGCTCATCCACAGGTTCAAGCTTGAAACTATCCGGCGCCAAATTGATCAGGACGGCGATGGCCTGTTCGGCAACCTGACGTTGGCCTTCTATTCGCGCCAATCTTGACTCGGTTCCATACAGCAAGGATTCTACACGAGCCACGTCAAGCGCCGAGGCGATCTTGCCGGCGAACTGGGTCTTGACGACATTGAGCGTGTCTTTGTAGAGAGCAATTGATTGCTTGTAAATCGCCGTCTGTGCATCGAAGCCGCGGACTGTAAAGTAATTTGCCGCTATCTCGGCCTGCAGACTGAGCCGAGCAAGGCCATATTCCGCCGCGCGCTCCTCTGCGCGGTAGATCTCTGCCTGAGCGGCATTGCGGAGACGCGACCAGAAGTCAGGTTCCCAGGACGCAATGCCTCCTGGTTCCACGGTGCTGGATTGAAGTGGACTGTTCTCTGGACGGAATAACCGATCGAACGATTGCCTATTGTGAGAAGCCCCCATCTCAACACCAAGCCGCGGGAAATACTCGGACCTCGCTGCCATCATAATATCCCGAGCTTGGACAAACCGTTCGGCGGCTGCCTGCAGATCAGGGTTGGCCGCCAGGGCCTGGTCAATGAGCCGATCGAGCGCCGGATCGTCGTACAGCTTCCACCAATCCGGACGAAGTACTTCATCGGACGGTTTGGCTACGACAAAGGGGCTTGCCCCCTGCCAAGAATCAGGAACCACGTATTGTGGCGGCTCATACTTAGGCGCCAGGTTCACGGCCGGGAACCACCCGCACGCCGACAGATTGAAAGCTACCAACAATACACTGCTTCGCCAGAACCCAATAAGCCGTAGATGTGTCATTGCTTGTCCATTTTCAATCATGCCAATCGGTGTCGATCTCTTAGAGCTTTTATGCTCTAGATGTCATACCCGTGACGGCGCAAGTCCGTGTTTTACTGCCACCGATTCTAGAGCTTCGGTTGAGAATCACTGATGTCATATCCGGCTGCAGGTGTGACAATTCGTACCTGATCCCCTTCAAGCAGCGCGGCACTCGGATTATTGATAATACGGTCGCTCGCGGACACCCCGGCCGTGAGCTCGATGATGTTGTCCAGGATTTTCGTGACCTCGATCGGCTTGAAGTGCACACGGTCGTCCTCTGTCACAACAGCCACCTGGGTACCATGTTCCTGAAAGACCAAGGCACTGGTCGGAATCGTCGTCACGCCTGATTCCACTGGAGCCGTTAGTCGAACGGTGGCGTAGGAACCTGGCCAGAGCGCGCGGTCCTTGTTATCGATGGTAAAGACCGTAACCGCGGTGCGTGTACCCACATCGAATCCTTTCGCCACGGTCAGGAACTCAAATTTGAAATGGCGATTGGGGATTTGCGGGACAGTGACATTAGCCGTCAAACCAGGATGGAGGAAAGGTCCGAAGCGTGACGGCACGTTCACAAAAAGCCGCAGCTTATCAACCACGGCCACGGTAAAGAGGTTATTTTTGGCATTCGTAGTGCTGATACTGCCGTCTTTAGAGACCAAATCACCGACATTGATATTCCGCTGGGTGACAACTCCGTCAAATGGGGCCGTGATCTTTTTGAACCCAATGAAGGCCGCAATGTTCTTCACCTTTTGCTCGGCCGCCGAAACCTTCGCTGCCTCGGCCTGCGCTTCAGCCAGCTGAACAGAGATGGCTTGTTCGGAGAGTGCTTGGTGCTCGCGCATGGCCACGTAGCGCTGTGCGGTCAGTTGTGCCAGCGCATTCTTCGCCCGTTCTGATTCTAGATCCGCCAGCGCCTGTTGGTACTCGGCATCAAGATCAGGGGTCGTGAGTTCGGCGAGGACATCGCCTTTTTTGACAATCGCCCCATAGTCCTTGTACCAGGCCTTCACGTAGCCTTCGACACGTGCATAGATGGGTGCCTCAAACCACCCCTCAACAGTGCCGGGCAACGTAATGGTGTCGGTCGCCTCTGACTGCTTGGCAGACGTGAGCGCCACCGGAGTGATGGCACTTTCCACGGCATCCTTCTGGAGGGCAACCGCTTCGTGCTGTCCCTCGTAGATCCGATAAAAGAGAACCGCGAGAGATGCGATGACTGCGAGAATAAGAATGATTTTGCTGCCTAGATTTTTCATATCATGCACGCTCCTTCTGGGAAACAGCTTGTCCGTGATAGATAATCGTGTACACGCAAGGAACAAAGAACAGTGTAAAGAGGGTCGCAACCGTCAGTCCTCCCATGACGGCACGACCAAGCGGAGCATTCTGAGAATTGGCCATGGCCATCGGAAGCATGCCGATAATCATGGCGGCCGCCGTCATGAGCACGGGACGAATACGGGCTTTCCCGGCTTCGACCGCCGCCCGTAATGCGTCACCGTGGACAGCAAGCCGCTCACGGGCGTAGGAGACGAGCAGGATGGAATTGGCGGTGGCCGTGCCCATCGTCATAATGGCACCCGTCAGTGCCGGCACGGATATATAGGTATGGGTCACAAACAGCGACCATGCGATACCAGCAAACGCGCCCACCAAGGCCGTCACGATAATGAAGGGATCAAGCCAAGATTGGAAATTGACGACGATCAACAGATAGACCAGCACAATGGCGATAATGAGGCCTCCCCCGAGTTCGACGAAGGCGTCGTGCATGACTTCGGATTGGCCATGGATTTCAACTTCCGCTCCACGCGGTAGTTCATCCCTCATGCTTGCCGCTATTTTCCGGACATCCGACAGCACACCACCAAGATCACGACCCTCCGCCGATATCAGGACGTCGATCATCGGCAGAAGATTCCGATGCGTCACTACACCCGGTGTTCCGATCAAGGAAAGATTGGTCATATTCCCGAGCAATTGCACGCCGCCTCCCCCCCCTTCCCCATGCTCGTGGTTTTCAGGAGCGACCGGGATCGTCTGGAGATCTTTGATGCTCGTCAGCTGTGGTTGCGGGGTATAGACGTTGAGTCGATATGACTGTTGCGTCGAGCGGTCGAGCCAGTACTTCTGATCGATCTGCTGGCTTCCGGCAGTGGCTAGGAGCATGTTTAAACCGAAATCCCGTTGGTTTAGATTCAAGCCAAGCGCGAATCGACGGTCACCTTCAACCAGGATAGTCGGCTGAAACATTGTTTGATAGATATACACGTCTGCGGCGCCTGCGATCTGACGGAACTTGCCCGCCAACTTTTGCGCGTAGGAGTAGTTCGCATAGAGGTCTGGACCATTGATCTGGAGGTCAATTGGTGCAAGTGAACCGAAATTTAAAATCTTATCGGTCAAATCGGCCGGCTGAAATGTAAATTCCGTCCCCGGATAGCGCTCCGTCAAACGTTGGCGAAGGGCCTTCCGATATTCCCAGACCGGAGTTCTCTGATCCTTCAACGTGATCGTAAGGTCGCAGTCCTGAGTGCCGATCGTTGGGGTGGGAATAAATGCAAGGTTATGCGCTCCGACCGGGAGTCCGCAATTACTGATCACCGCTTCGACGTTACCAGGGAAGAAGTCCTTGATATCGTCTGATACGCGGGCGGCAATGCGCCCTGCCGCCTCGATCCGTAGCCCGAGCGGTGCCCGCATGTGCATCTGCAATAATCCTCCCTTGATCTGAGGGAAAAATTCTTGTCCCTCGAAGAAAAAGAGAATGAGCGAGGCCAGCGCAAACACCATCGAGATCGTGACGAATCGCACACGACGGGCGACCACTTGTTCAAGCAGTTTGGTGTAGCCATCTCGGAATCGTTCGAAGGCATCCTGGAACCCCTGTTGAAAACGAGCAAAAACTCCTCCTTCGTGCCCGGTAGAGTGATGAACCTTCAGCACGTATTTCGCCATCGTGGGCACGAGAGTATAGGTCAAGATAAAGGACGCCAGCATTGCGAAGACGACTGCTTCGGCCATCGCCGGAAATACCCATCCGGCAATGCCGCTTAAATGGAACAAGGGAATCCATACGATAGTAATGGCAAGCGTCGCAACGAATGTCGGGAGAATGATCTGATTGGCGGCATCGATGATCGCCTCTTCCAATGGCTTGCCCATGGCAAGGTGGGTATCGATATTCTCGATCATCACCGCAGCATTGTCGACGAGAATGCCGACCGCCAGCGCCAATCCGCCCAGGGTCATAATGTTGATCGATTCTTCAAGCAGATGAAGACCGATGAGGGAGCAGAGGATGGAGAGAGGGATCGAGGTCAGGACGATGACTGTTGGGCGCCAGGAGCCGAGCATCAGCAACACGATGAAGCCGACCAGCGCGGCGGCGATGACCATTTCATGTACAACATCGGCGATGGCCTCCCTGACGAATTCCGACGAATCGCTAATAAGACTCACTTTCACATCAGGAGGCACCACCTCACTGATGCGCGGAATCATCTTCTTAATGCCATCCACGATATCGATAGTCGACGCCTCACTGCTCTTCATAACGACGACGATCACGGCCTGTTTGCCGTCGACCAGCACGGAGTTCGTTTGCACCCGTCCGGCCAGGCGAACCGTGGCGACGTCGCGAAGATGGATGAAGGAGTTGCCGTCTCGTTTGATGGGGATATCGTCGAACTCTTCTATCTTCAAGGGAGATGCATTCGTGAGGACAAGCCAATCGGTCTCCTTGATCTTCATGTCCCCGCCGGGCAGCACGAGATTCTGTTTCTCGATTGCTTGGTGCACATCCTCCGTTGTGAGGTTACGAGCCAATAGTTTGTCCTGATCGACATTGATCATGACCTGCATATCCTGCCCACCATAGGGATGCGGCAGGATCGCGCCGGGGATCGTGACCAGCATAGGCCGAATTCGCATGACGCAGAGATTGTAGAGCTCCGCCGGGGTTTGCACATCGGATTCGACTTGTAAGACGGCAACAGGTACTTGAGAGGGAAACAACCGCATCACCATGGGTGCAGCCACGTCCGGTGGAAGGGCTTTGACGGAGGTCTGAGATATTCCGACAATATCGGCCTCGCTGCCCGCTATGTCCACGCCATCCTGGAGAAAGATATTAATGATAGAGTGACCGAAGTACGACGTACTCACGATGGTTTTGATACCTTCAACCGTCTGAGTCAGCATTTGCTCGAACACGCGTGTGACGCGCCCTTCAGTCTCTTGCGGCATGAGTCCGTCATAGAGCCAGACAACGGAGCTGACGGGCATCTGAATATTAGGAAAGACGTCGGTAGGTGCCTCGACGATGGTCATGACCCCAAACACGACAATCAGGATAGCGAGGACGACAAAGGTATAGGGCTTACTTAGGGCAATCTGGACGAGTTTGTTCATATCAAAAGACCTTCTGCTACCGGTTGATGAGGTGCCTGCAAAAGATGGGTGCGTATGCTTGAGAAGCTCCGACATTTCTCATTCGATTGAAGTGAACTTTTCAGTGACTTGCGATCGATCATGGCCGTCGGAGCTGTCCGCGAAGATCGTCGAACTGAATTGTCCGGTGTTCTCATGAGATTTCCTACCTGGTTTTGAACATAGTGCAAAGTGTTTGCCTGGCTCTTCCTCCCGCGAGAAAGTTGCACTGATTCCAGAGAATCTCACTATTTACGATGAGAAACTGGGATATTTTCTTGAACGGCGTGGATGGGTGATCGCTCAATCATCGTAGGCAGAAGGAGATGAGAGCGAAACCGCACACAGCGTACGGTGCGCAATATCGCAATGACCATCGCTGGCAATGATATTCCGGTCTCATAGCATCTGGCGCAGCGCACCACCAACACGATGTGGGCTTCCACGAAAGTGAACTCTTCGGCCACACCAAGAGGTCGTGTATCGGTACCCATATATAGTGCGGAGTGGAGTGATCGGAAGCCAGCGGCTACAGCTTCTTTTGGAAACAAGACTTTCGTGTGTTTTCTAGCGGGAGGAAGCGAGGCGGATTGATATTCTTAAGGGGCTGAGGCAGGAACAGGTTTTCAGAATGCCAGAGTCAGTTCATTGAACGTGCAGAGCCGTTTGTTGCATTGCGTTAAATCTTGAATCCTAAGTCCAAGTAGAACACTCCGGTCTAGACGGATGATGCCACACGAGCGTGCATGATCCTCACAACAAAGCTCCGGCATGTTCTTGCCCGGATGCGGAACATACTGACTTATGATCGAGGGCACAGAGCTGGCGGAACGCAAGCGTTTAGTACGCCGCACCCTTGATTTAGGTATTCTTTGCAGACCAGCACAACCCCAGCAACGCAAGACCCACGAGAATCGCAATGATCTGCTCCGTCAGTATTTGCTCAAGGAAATGTCTCCGCTTTCGGAAACCGTTGGAAGTCTATGCGCATTTACACAATTATTCACCGATTACAATCCACCACGTTGTACGTTGAACCTGAAACCGCCGATCATTGCTGGAGGACAAGTTTCTCCCTTTGTCCTCCTTTTCGGCAGAAAGTGCGTCTTTCCAATGGGAAGTATCTCATCATGCCTGCATAGGGAAATCTGTCGGTTTCGAACCGCTTGGTTTCCCAGATGTGCAGACATTGGGCAACAAGCTGAGGAAGCACTGCGCTAGACGTTGAATCGCCCGATTCTGAACGGGAACCGACCATCTCTCCGACTACCGCGAGCTGATTGCCGGCCTTCAACATGTCATCGTCCGGAGAACCAGCAAAAACTATGGCGAACCTGAATGCCTCTTCCCTCCCTACACGTGTGGGACCATAGCCAAGATAGGGATCGATTGGCTGCTCCTCTGCCAGAATGACAACACCCCCTGGGTTCGGAGTAACTTGAGTGATCAGTCCTCCTAATTGCACTTTTGCGGATCTGGAGCTATCCCCGGAAGTATTGAGCACCTGCTCCTTCCAAGCCGTGATAACAGCGGTGTCGGTGGTGAGATCTTTTGTAATCTCAGGAGGAAACAGCTTGGTGGTTGTGCAGGCGTTCAACCATAGACACAACGCAAGCAAGTAGCTGATACGCATAGTGCATCTCCTTGTTGTGGAAAACCGGAGCAGTGCGGTAGCGCTCACTTCGCATGTGTGACCAGCATGGCGAATGTTGATGTCGTTCAACATCTGTCCTCATGATAGAAGCCCCGTCAAAGTCCGGTCTCCTGATGTTGTTTTTCCAATAGCTCTAGAATGAGAATGATCTTGCTGAAACTGAGATCTGCTACGAGTTCGCGCAGTCTTTGCAGCTCAGGTTCAATGTACTGTTTTGACCGCGTAGCGGCAGTGTATCTTTTGGAAGACCTAATGGCTCCCATGGTACTCCTCTTCAATATGTGAATATGGACTTTGCGAAAGTCTCCGTTGCCAATACCAGCAGAACAGGGCCTTGTTGTAGCAGGATGAAGAGGGAGTGCGCTGGCTCGAATCGCCACACAGTTTGTGGAGCTTGAGTTGTACCCCGTCAAACGAATCGCCAGGCGCCTGGTTCTGTGGTTGGTCTTTCGGACATCCTAACCACTTCTCAGAATCTGGCAGATACATGCCGATCGGCGACTGCACCTCCGATCGCCATCCTAACGAATAGCGTCCATGAATTCGTTTCATTGTGAGCCTCTGGTTTATAGGCTGTGCAAAGTGTTTGCCTAGCTCCTTCTTGGAACCAGCAAGTCTACTCTTCCTTTTAAAATCTCCACGTTTAGAAGTGATAAGGCCATCCGTAGTTTGGCTGGGACTACGCGGTACGCTCCCAGCAATAGACGTCCAGACTTGAGATGAGCGATAACGCACTATATATGAGGTGCGTAATCGGGCAATGTTCTTTGATTAGTCGCTCATGATTTGTGCCACGGCCTGATCGAGATCTCGCAGATGATGGGGTTACCCATCAAATAGTGCGGGTGCGCACTGTGCGTGACGTGCAAAATAGCTCATTTCTATTGATTACCCATTGATCATTTTGGCATAGTGAGTCTCATTCGAGGCTGAGTGGTAGGGCTGGTGAGTGATGTCTTGAACGACTTGGAATGTCACACAAGGGTACCTGTTAACCGTGGCTTGGCTTCACCTCACCCTCCAGGCTGGCGAATCAGTTCTCCTTCAACACACCACGTCAGACTGTTCGAAAGCAGCAGCTCGACCGCATGCTCGTATCCATACGAATCCCGCATAGGTAAGGAAGAGATCAACGCCGTATCAGGCGTTGAGACGGGAAGGGAAGCGCAATGCTGTTGAAGGTCTTGTTCCTCACTGTAATGTTCTTGGTATAGGTAGGCGCCGCTCGAGCTCTACGCATGGGCTTGGAGAGAGGAACGCCCGGGGGTCTTGAAATGCCACACAATGGTGGCGCTGAACCTTGGCTTGGCCTCCCCATCCAACCTGACAAATCAGTTCTCCTTCAACACACCAATTTGGCTATGCAGAAGTAATAGACCGGAGGCATTCCTATATCCACAGGTCCTGCAAGGAGCTTCAACCATCTTGGCCGGTAAAGCTGAAAGGAAGTGTCATGCTGTTGCGGGTCTTGTTCTTGATCGGACTTTCTTTTGTAGCTGGGATATCCGAAGCCTTCGCCGAATGGTCCGTGACAGCCAATGGGAACATATTCTACACGGACGATGTCGCGCTGTTTTCGGCTACCCGACGCTCTGGTATCGATGGGGATCCATCTCAGCCGGTTCTGGACGTGACTCGCACTGGGCTCGGGTCCGACATGGTTTTTGAGCCAGGCTTCCTGATTTCAAATTCGATCACCACAGGTTTGGGGCGAACGGTATTTTCCATTAAACCCCAGGGGTTTATTTTTGCGGTCAATCCCGAGTGGAGCCAGGCAAGCGTCGCGGTCGAAGCCTTGCACTCTTTTACCCCCAACACAGCAATCCGACTTCGTTACTTTACAGCCCCGGATCAACTCCTTGGGAATAGTGAAGTCAGTCGAGCTGAACCAGAGGTATTTGCAAATGAGCGGGTGACATCCCATATCGGATATATGAGATTCGAACAACGCCTATCCGATAATTGGGAACTGCGCTTTCAGGGGCGCTTCGGAAAACGGGTCTATAACGACACCTTTGCCCGGCGCAATACGACGTTTTGGACCATCGGCCCCCATCTGTTTTGGCGCGCAACGGAACACCTCAGACTGTTCGCAGGCTATCACTATGAGCGTGGCCTAGCCAACGGCCGGCATGAACTCGATGCCGAAGAAGACGCATCATATGTCCATCATTTCGTCGCAGTCGGCCTGGATGCCGAACTCATGCCGCACCTAGAACTGGAACTTGATTTTCACTATGAACGAAACAATTGGACCAGCGGACTTCTTGAGGATGAGCGAAACGGGGAACATGAGAACATCTTTCAGGGCACCGGGAGGCTCCTCTATCAGGTAACGGATCGAACCAGCCTGACGCTATTCGTGCAGAGGGCGAATCGCCGGGTGAATGTTCACCAGACGGTCGATCACAATACCAATATTGGGATCGGAGCCATCCATCGCTTCTAGCAGACTATTCAAATAGTCCGCCGGCTGCCAAAGCTGAGTCTTTCGCTTCACTGGCTATGATGCGTTTTGGTATGGGCCATCAGGTCTGGCAGTGTTGCCCCTGCAGTTGAAGTGAGAACTCAAGACATCATTTTCTTTCGCATATCATGGCCATAGTTATAGACGACCATTCCAGCCTGATCGAGCAGTCCTATCGTGGTGAATGCGTACCGAGAGTGAACGATAAACCAATTGCTCAGCAAGCCACCCAGTAATCATGACTGCGATAATAAACAGGGCAATTGCTGCATCTACCAGACTGCAGGCAGAAAAATACTGTGCAACAGGTGGCATTGCCTACAGACCTCCATCATCCAGAGATAACGCTGCCAACTCATCGCAAATGGATACGAGACAGACCTCTTATTCGGGAATCCAGATTGTTTTCCGGAGGAGGGAAGAATAGTCCATGCCGACTCTGTGTGAAGCGGTTCAGAATGTGACCATTTTTTGGATCGGTCCTCCCTTTGCGTCACCTTCCACACTGGTCACCAGAACCTGCTGCGCCCCAGCGTAATGACGAACCCGCACGGATGCTCTAATCCTCAACACGCTTCCACCCGAACACTCTCGATTACCGGCAGTGCCATTCGGCGATCAAAGCCATACGTTTCTGCATTACGACTGTCATGATTCCATACTGAGCTTCGGTCCGCCTCGATCCAGAGCGAATCAAAAAAATAAGGCCGCTCGCGCACAATATCAGCAGAGTGCAAGTGAGTGTCGAACAACTTCCGTCGCTATAAATCTACCAATTCCTCATTTTCGTTACCTCGTCGACCGGTGGAGGATGGCTTCCCTCTGTTTTCTTCATCACAGAAAGTCTTTTCTTCCTGTATAGATCTCAACATCTCTCCATGATGATTTCTTGTGCCTTACCCTCACCGGACGAGCGAATTAACAGCCCTTCGGCTCACTCCTTCAGGCCAAATACGAAACGGATTGTCCTCACCTATGGCAAGACGGCGAGCACTCTCCGGATCCCTTTCAGCGATGATGGTTTCAAATTCTTTCGGTTCCTTCTCCCGCCCCCTGGCCTGCTCATGCTCGATGGCGTCCGGCACAACTTTGGCCAGTTCGAAATCAACCATCATGGCGACGCTTGCCACCTGGAGATGGCGGCCTTTGAGTCTTTCCACCACGAGCGCCTCCACCATGTTTGCGATTTCAGAACTGTGCTCCAGGACAGTAACCATGGGATACCTGGCGATAGCACTCCGGACAGCGGCCAACAGCTCTGGTTTGGCAACACGATGATAAAAATCAGGTCCGATGTTCTGGGCCAGGATAGGCAATTCGTCTGGAGTCGGTCTTATAAGTATGATGGTCTTGATGATGACCGGCAGTCCGTCTAAGCTTAGAGCCTCAGCAGCTTCGACATAACTGCGCCATTTCACGTTGTAGATGTAAATTCGGCTCCATGGCGCCCGCCAATAGAATCCGCTTTTGAGTGTTTCTGTGGTCAGACCACTGGTGAATAGATTCCCACGTACTCCACGCTCACCTGAGTGGACTGTGGTGCCGCAGGCTTGGAGGAAAAGCATTACCACAATAAGAAGTATGCCCTTCGTCAGATAATGCATGACTTCTCCTTCTCACCTGATCGTGGACTGCCAATCGACGTAGCTAGACTCCAGCCGTGTGGTACATGGCAGCCGCGACTGGTGAATAAACTTCAGGATAGTCGCTCCCATTTTTCATGCGTTGTCGTTGCAACTTCATTCGACTGCCCTAATAGCAGACATCTATCCGCCTCGTCCCCTTGTCGAACCGTAGCCCGTCCCTAACTGCTGATTTGAACAGCCATCATGATGGGCAGTAACCCCCTGCAAGCTTGCCTGCTCAAGACGGTGACATTTCGATAAGGAGCAAGTTGTGCGCCCTCATTTAATGAATGTTGATTTTCACAAGTAGATGTTTTTATGGACAAAATTCAACGCTTGGATTGGAGAAGGTATCGAACGGCCCCATTGATTTTTGGAAATCGCACTGTGTACAGTGTGCGTGCTCGCTCGTTGTATACTGAAAGAGAAGAAGAACCCGAGCAGCCAAAAGGAGTCAGCCGTTCAGGTTTCATGACTTGTTGTAGAGAGATCCAGACTATGACCGATATGTAATGTACTTAGTCAAGGGAGGATATGGATCATGGAGTCATTCTCATTACTGAGTCCGGCATTCAAGAGTCGCCTGTTGCCGAATAGAGCTGGGGTTGTGACAAAAACCGTGATTTGCAGCTTTGCGATCCCACTTGCATTGTCGCTGCCGGTGTGCGTGCAAGCAGGAGAGACGGGGCACGGCACATGGGGCTATGACGGCGATCGTGGACCGCTTCATTGGGGCAAGCTTGGGCCAGATTCTTCCCTCTGTGAAACGGGCATGAACCAATCACCGATTGATCTGTTGCGTACCCGGAAGACCACACTTGACGACCTCCAGTTTTCTTATCGAGACGCTCCTTTCCATGTAGTCAACAACGGACATACGTTGCAGGAAGTCGAACCGCTTTCGGATACGGCCAAGTCTCGCTACCCAAAGCACGGCCAGACGGTCCTCCATTTTGATAAGGACAGCACGATCGTGTTCGATGAGGACCTCTACTTGCTTGAACAATTTCATTTTCATGTTCCGAGCGAGCACACAATCGATCATAAGCACTATCCGATGGAGCTGCATCTGGTGCATCACAACGAGCGGCATGAGACAGCGGTGGTCGCCGTCTTCATGGAGGAAGGGAAACACAATCCATTTTTCGAGACTTTCTTAGAGCACGCCCCTTCAAAAGTCGGGGACATCATTGCCGATCAGAACCATATGGTCAATCCGATGAACCTCCTCCCTGACCGAAAATCCTACTACCTCTATTCCGGATCTTTCACCACCCCACCCTGTACGGAAGGCGTCGTCTGGATGATCATGCACGACCCCATCGAAGTCTCCCCCGAACAGATCCAGAAGTTCCGAACCCTTGTGGGGCACGATAACGTACGACCGATCCAACCGTTGCACAAACGCTTCGTACTAGAGTCAAATTTCCAAGGTACAAACACAGCAAACGCGACGAAGAAGTGACTTGATGTGCCATTACGTTTGGAGTGCTGAACATACGCACCATCCCCAAGAGATGGCGAACATCCTTACTCGAGACTCTTTATCTACTCTGATTCACTGGTATTCGTGTTAGTGCTGGCGTGAGCTGCTGCATGGCGACACATGTTGCCCTGTAGCAGCCACCAATTCCCCCGCCACGACGCGATGCACCCACCTGCCGGGAGCAGTTTCTCGACTGGGCTTTAATACCATTCAAACCCAACCTCGGGAAACCTGCGCTGTTGCATAAACACATTTCCCATTTTGTGCTGCGTTATCCAGCTCTGATTTCTTCTCTGCGTGCAATGAGCTATCCCCCAATTGGACTTATAGAGTCTAACTAAAGAATCTTTGAATCCCATGAGAGTGAGATGAGAGTGTGATAAGAAACGAGGCATGAACAGGATGCGACTTGACTGGCAGAGGGGAAGGCTAAGCGTATCTGCGTCGGAAGGTGTTCTTTCGTTCACGCCTAATGGGAATCCAAACCGAGTCCCCAGATCTAGGAATTACGAACCCCCTCCTGATCAAAGCTTCCCTCGAAGTGGGATGGCAAACAGTGGCTCATTGCCCCATACCATTTAGCCGCAGCTCCACCACACGATTACCCTGAGTCGTCTGTTTTATTCAAACTGGCACGGTGCCTTCGAGTTTTCAGAGAATAATCGATTACGCTACGCTGTGATCGGCCTCAGGTGGGACACCTCATCTGAGGCCTGCTGCTCTTATAGCCGTGCTCCTGATTTTCCCCCTGGCTGAGTCGTAGGTGAGCGGTTAGGACTCTGTGGTGATCTTCTTTAAATTCAAAAAATAGTTGCTGACGACGACTTTGGCCGGCTGCTTATCAACTTGCGTGTAGACTAGGTAATGAACGGTTCCATGTATAGCCATCGCGACCAGTAACCCCTCAAAGATCCCGATTTTATACACGAGGATCCCGGTGAGGATGGCCAAGACCATGGCATAGGGGCCATGGTGAGTCACATGCATCAGCCCAGCGATCATTTTCCATCCTGTAAACATCATGACGATGGCCACGGCGAACTTCGGCAATAGTTCAAGATATTGTGGATTAAGAACAAAGAAAGTTACCACGAGTCCGACCATCAAGACAGATAACTTCGTGTAGGCACCGGCCAACCGATTCGTCGTACTCTTGGCCAACCCATCCAAGTTTGTCATGCCACCGAACAGGCTTGACCCAATGTTGGCGATCCAAATCGCCAGCAGACTGTTATTGCTGTTGCACTCTCGCTTCAGCGGGTCAATTTTCTGGATCGCGGCATTACTCATAACTTGCTCGATTACATCGATGACGGCCAACATCGCTGCAAACCCAACGACATACACCCAGGTCACTGCACTGTCGAAATGGGGGACGGGCAATGCCACTGATAATGACACGTCTTCTACATGCAGCATGGGGACGTGAATGAATTGAGCAAGCAGGACACCCGCCCCAATAATGACAAAATACGGGACTGCCGGCTGGATGTATTTGAATTTGGCAAACAAGTAGATAAAGATGCCGAGTCCAGCCAGGGAGATAAGAATCATTTGAATACGCGCCCCATTCAAGAACGTATCGGCAGCGACCAGTTCGGCTGGAAGCTCGTAGGTGAAGGTTGAGAACTTTAATGCGATCTTCAGGCCGATCCCGGCGAGTAATCCTTCAACGAGATAGGCCGGGACCGCTAGTAAGATGTATCGTTGCCAGTTGAATTTCCAGATGACCGCCTGCATGACGGCCGTCAGGAAGATTACAAAGGCCATGTTTTCCATTCCAAAACTCGCCACTCCCATCGCCAATACCGGCGCCAACCCTGCGGCAATACCAGGACACCCGATATAGTTGCCCGGCCGGATCCAGGCGTTCACCCACCCAATCAGGCAAGCAAAGGCTACGGTGGCAAGGCCGACTTTGATAGGATAGTCGGACATCATGGCGATCCCAACAGATAGGGGAATGGCCATGACGCCAGTGATCAATCCTGCCGCAATATCTCGACCCGCATACTGAACCTGGAACGCAGCTGACTCAGTTAGAGATACCCCGGGTAGTGACTCTTGATAGGTGGAACCTTGACTTGCAGGAAGAGAACTTATAGTGCCGTCCATGGCTTATCCCCCAAACATAACTCGTCAATCCATTTGGTTGGCACTACAGCAACAATGGGACCGAAATGTTTTGCGCACTTAAGATATTGTAATTATTTAAGGATATTCATACTCGATGGATAAGGAAAGATCAGTGTGCCGGTATGCGCATCGGCGACTGTGTATTAGCGCACGGTGTGTGTGCCGGCGCACGACAAGACATTATCTTGAGGGGGAGATGACATTGGACAATTCACAACCTTCTCGCTAGCCCCTACCTCTGTGGCATTGTGGAAGTCTCGCTGGCTCAGCGATAAGTACCGGACATCAATCGGAGATGAGCGCCAGCATGTCACAGATCCTCAACTTAAGCCGCCACGCCAGCGATGAAGACGCACAGCTCCTCACCTCCTTGCTTATCTATCATCTAGTCGAGCAATGCGGGGGACAGGTGCAATTCACTGCTGAGGAAATTCGGCAGATGCGCGAGAAGCTTTCGACTAAGATGGTCCAGATCCAACTTGGCCAGGACCTGAGACTTCGGATCATCGACCGCCTTCCTGAACTTCTGTAAGCCCTCCTCTCCTACGTCAATCAAGAGGCATCCGGCGGCTGACCTTGTGGCTAGCCGCCAGTCTGCGTATGATCGGCTTCATATTGAGGTATCGCTCAACTGAAATTCGCCGTCTTCGCCACACACCGCTCACTTCCCAAGACTTGATCGATGCGCCCATGAACTCTGGCGTAAGGTGTTTTCATGCACCTATTCGACACCTACTGAGGGGACCCTGTCCCCTCGGATAGGCGTCTGTCACAGCGTGGCCGGCGAACAGTGTTCCTGACCAGCCTTATACGATGGGAATCCGATTACAGTGTGATCCAAAATTGGATGAGCAACATATGGTTGATGAGATTTGCATTCCCAGGGAGCGAGCGTTGGTTGAGCATCTGGTTTTGATAGCCGACATCCACATTGAAGTATTGGTTAAACGCCTTGTTGATGCCGAGGAAAAACCGGTTTTGGTCGAATCCGGCTTGGGGCCCCTTACCCGTAATTGAACCGACCGTATTTACATTGGCAAAGACTTCGTCATACATGACAAGCCCGATATCGGGGGCTATCGGTAAGGGGTACATGACTCGAAACATCTGACGGAACCGGACGGCGGTGCCGTCTGCATGTTCAATCCAACGCTCTTCCAGCCGAGTGCGGCTGAGGAACTTGACACTTCCGAATGTGGTCGTATAGTTGACCTGCTGATAGATCCGGCTTTCCTCGAAGAAGGGTGACTGAGGGAATGTATGGGGCTGATTAAAATGCCCGACCCAAGCATAGCCCTGCCAGATGGACAAGTTGTCTGTCAGCTTATAGCCAATAGCCGGACGGAGGAGCAGCTGATCAATATTGGTGACGTCATCCCCAATGCGAGTGTTGACCTCCATATAAGCAAGAAACCGGTTGGGAAGATTGACGGTTAGGTAGACAGGCGCCCAAAGCCGGAAGTCTGACTTTGTATTGGGTCCCAATTGTTCATACGCCTGCACAGGCGTTACGCCGCTCCCGATCAGGTTCCAGGCCAGCACGCTTAGTGCAAGCAGCCATCCGCCCCGAGACATTCGATGATTTTGCGTGTCACTCTGCATTGTGCCTCCTCACACAAGTCATTAGATTGTACGTATCAGGACAATCCTGCATGATTGCCTCGAATCAAACGATGGCCCTCTACGTCTTCCTCGCCTCCGCATACCTGCTGGTTGGCCTGAGAGTAGAGGTATCCGCGTCGCCCTAGACTGTCCTTCAACTGGTATCCAACCGCAGGTCTTAGGATCAGCTGATCGATGTGGCCGTTCTCATCCAGATCTGCACAAAACGAGGCTGGACTTCCAAATGGGCCAGAAACGAGTTCGGAAGCTTCGCTGTCATAAAAATGGGTGACCACGAGCGAAAGTCCTGACTAAATGTTGAAGGGGACTGGGCAAAGGTTTCGCCTCCAGCCAAGAGACTCCATCCGAAGGCCACGATTGCAACTCACGGCCCCCACTTACATTGACTCCCACGATGATTGACTACTACCGGCTGCATGATTTCTCCTTCATATGAATTCTTGAGCTTTATCCAGTGAGAGAACCGGCCCGACTTTACCTCCCGGAGGCATGCCTTAAGGCCAGCTTCTCATGGACAGAACAGAATGACATAAAGGTAAAGGATGACCCACGGCCCAGTGCCTGTGGCTCTTATCACACAGCCCTTATAGGCATCCTGTTGCACAGAGCTTGATGGATATCCGCACAGGTATTGGCGTGCGATTCTGCACCAGATTTCTCCGCAACTCTCAAAACGTAGCCGTCCTTTTCTCTCTTTTTCTTAGCAGTTGCAGAAACTGTTTCTGTAATTCCTCTGCAAAATCAGCGTGTACTATACCATTCAGATATTCCTAGTGTCTGTACTGAATTTCGTTTACGGGCAACGTCGAAGTAGTCTGGCAGATAGTTTGCTTAAAGGCGAGAAGCCGTAATCGCTCCTCGTTTATCAGCAGGATGAGCTATGGCTACAGTTCATGAAACATTGTTGATGCGATAGGCGGTATGGCGATCCATTAACTGGTACGCTGCGATGTTCACGATTAACCAAGGAGGGTTGTAATGAATGGTATCGTGTTCTTCTTTCTCTTGTGTCATCTCACCATCTATCCATTTTTTCCTGAAAATCTGTCGCCTCTCTCCTCCCCTCAACTGGCAACTTCTTATATGGGTACGATGCTGCCAGGATCCTCTGCCCCTGATTGTCGGATACACACTTGTTGACACGGGGATGTGCATCAGTGTGCCGCGCAAGCACGATGCTGCTCTCTCCATGGATCTCGAGTTGAGCACAACGTACGACAGTTTATCCATGATAGCGCTTTGGGTCTGCCCAGGAGGAAACCATTGAAGTGTTTGTATGTTCTCTGAACACGCGCGCTTCATCACATCACCATGACGAGGTAAAATCCTATGAAGACATATTCGATAAAAGTTATCCCGCTCAGCATCCTGTCGATCGTATTGTTGAGCCCAGCCCATGCAAGTAATTGGGACCACTCCGCGCTGACTCAGGAAGGTGGTCAGGGGTATGATGGAACGTTCTGGGCCACCGTCGAGGGACTCTCGAGCTCTAATTCAGCCGCATTTAAGTTTCCCTATGCCGAGTGCGCGATTGGGTCCCATCAATCGCCGATCGCCATCAACTTGACCTCCAATCCGATTCCACTCATCCTTAACCCCATCACGATGAGTTCCGACAACAACCCAGCCGCTGAACCCGAGCGCCGTGCGGATTCTCTGGCGGTGCGGTATGCTCAGTCCGTCAGTACCTCGGAAGGTGCGGCGATCGGGAAGGACCAAGGCAACGCCTATGTTTTCAGGAACACAGGCCATGCAGTACAAGTCTCTTTCTCAGCCGGCTACCCCGGTAAACTGGTCATCGGAAAGGATGTGTATCCGCTCGTTCAGTTCCACTTTCACACGCCCAGTGAACACCGTGTCATAAAAGGTCAGTATCCCGCCGGACACCAGTATAGTGGGGAGCTGCATTTTGTCCATCAACGTGAGGATGGCAAACTTGCCGTGCTGGGAATCTTCCTAGACGGATCACATGGCTCCACTGCGGAGAACCCCATTTTGATGAACATCATCGAGAATACTCCACAAGAGCACGACACCTATAACACAGGTGGTTCCGGACTCCCGTTAGATCCGGCAAAGTTGATTCCGACAGAAAATGAGTCTGTATTTACCTATGCAGGATCCTTGACGACGCCGCCATGCAGTGAAGGAGTGAGCTGGTATGTGATGTCCGAGCCACTGAAGGTGGCGCCGAGCCAGATTCAACAACTCCAGAAGTTTTTCACATTGGACAATAACCGTATCATCCAAAACACCAATTTCCGCACCGTGGAAATTCACAAGAAGCTACACGTCGACTAAGATCATCACCGCGTGGTGGGCTGTGTTTTTCGTCCGCCGCGCCTTCGCAAACCCTATAAGAGCCTGTTTATAATCTTTCAGTGGATATGTAGTATGTCTGATGATCCACTCACGTCACGGAGAGCACTCAGCCATGCGTTCAGCCTATCCCAGCGATATCAGCCGCAAACAATTTGCCATCATTGTGCCCATTCTTGAGCGGGCGCGCAAGAAAACGCGCCCGCGAGAAGTGGATTTGTACGAGGTCTTCTGCGGCGTGCTCTATGTGCTCAAGAGTGGGTGTCAGTGGCGCATGCTGCCGGCTGATGTTCCGGCGTGGGAGGTCTGTTATTCGTATTTTCGCCAGTGGAAACACAAGCCCACGAACGCGCATGACAGCCTCCTCGAAGAGGCGTTAAAAAAATGTGGTTGGCGCGGTCAGACAGCACAGTGGTCGGACCGCAACAACCAGTTTTCTCATCGTGGACGCGCAGAGCGTCAAAAACACGGACACGGCGGAACAGAAGGGCTTTGACGGCGGCAAGCTGGTGTCGGGGATCAAACGCCACATTGGCGTAGATACGCAAGGCCTCCCGCATATGCTGCTGGTCACCACGGCCAATGTGCCCGACAGAGTTGGAGCCCTTGAAGGATTCACGATCCACCAAGCCACGCTCTCGGACGTGGAGCAGGTGCTGGTCGATGGCGGGTATACCGGAGAGCCGTTCGCCACCGCCGTGGATGACCTCCTCGGCGCAACGGTCGCAGTCGCCAAACGCAACGAGCTCCACACCTTCACGGTCATCCCCACACGCTGGGTGGTCGAACGCTCGTTTGCGTGGCTCGACAAATGCCGCCGACTCTGGAAAAACTGCGAGCGCAAGCTCGCCACCAGCCTCAATATGATCGTCCTCGCCTTCCTCGTCATTTGCCTGAAAAGATTATAAACAGGCTCTTAGGTCAAGTAGCTCCAGTCAGCCTTCGCTCGCTGGTGGTTGGCTGGAGAGCAGGCAAGTGGGCTCAAATCGCATGGGACGCAGTTCAGTGTGTGTGCTTTGATCGATGAGGAGCTCAGGACGCTGGTGAATCTCAAAGTGAAGGTCAGATCGCTGCTTTACAATGTGTGGTGACCTC
>NIUT01000076.1:0-11716 GCA_002254365.1 Nitrospira sp. UW-LDO-01 | reverse complement strand
GCTTTGATCGATGAGGAGCTCAGGACGCTGGTGAATCTCAAAGTGAAGGTCAGATCGCTGCTTTACAATGTGTGACGACCTCAATATAATCCGGAAGTTTTGCGAGCCCGCGCGTCGTCAAGAGGCGTACGTGAGAGCTGTCTCGAGCCATGGATCTGCTGTGAGTACACTGCCGGCTAAGGATTGGTCTATTGTCTGTGCGCGATCACAGACAGCTGGGTTTGCTACGTAATATAGTGTGAGATCAATTATGACGATGTCACCTCTACCTTCCACCTCCAGCTTGCGTCAGAGGAATCCTCATTGGTGACCGGGCATGCCGTCCACAGATTCCGATCACTGATGGTTCTGGTACTGGTGGCTTCTGTCTTCTGTGGTGGGCTTGATAGTTATGGGCAGGGGGTCGAGCCAAAGGTGACCTCGATCGACATCCGGGGCGCTAAGCGGATTGAGGCATCGGCTATCGTTGGTCGTCTCACTCTCAAGCCAGACGATCCGTATTCATCGGAACATGTACGTGGACAGATTCGGATTCTGTACGACACGGGATTTTTCGAGGATGTGCAGGTGGAAACTGAGTCGGTTCCGGCCGGTATGGCGGTGACGTTCGTTGTGCGGGAAAAGCCTTTCATCAGTGAGGTCGTCTTTGACGGAAACGAGCATCTGAGTGACGAGAAGTTGAAGGAAAAAACGACGATCAAGAGCCAGACGTTTCTCGATCAGCAACAGGTGAAGGAAAGTGCCGAGCGGCTGCGTCTCGCCTACCAGCAGGACGGATACTATAGTGCGCAGGTCACGCCGGTGATTCAGGCGATCGATGACGATCGAATGCGCCTGCTCTTTCACGTGATAGAAGGAGAGAAAGCACGGGTCAAAACGGTGATTTTTGAGGGGCTTACTGGGACCAGTAAGGCAGAGCTGCTCAGTGTGATGGCGACCAGAGAGTGGATCCCGTGGTATGGCGTCTTCACGAAACTGAAACTCCCCTCTTTCTTCTCTGATGCCGGTCTGCTGAAACGTGAGGAGATGGACAACGACGTGGAGCGGATCAGGGAGGTGTTGCTCAACAAGGGATATTTCAATGCTCGAGTCGGTCAGCCATCGGTTGAGCTGACCGAAGACAAAAAATGGTTTATTGTCAGCTATCCCGTCTCCGAGGGAGAACCGTTTACCGTCAGTGAAGTCGGGTTTCGAGGGTATACGGTGTTCGAGGACCCTGAGCTTCGTCAAGGGTTGAAGATCAAAGATGGGGAAATCTTTCAACGAGCCAAAATCCGGGATGAGATCACACGGCTGACGGACCTGTATGGTAGTAAGGGATATTCCTTTGCCGAGGTAGTTCCCAGCGTCAATCCGAACAATGAGGAACGAACAGTCGCGATCATCTTCAGTCTGAAAGAAGGCGAGATGATGCGGATCCGACAGATCAATATCCACGGAAACGACAAGACGCGCGATAACGTCATTCGACGAGAAATACGAGTCGATGAGCAAGATGTGATCGATACCGCCTCGCTGAAACGGAGTTTTCAGCGATTGAACAACCTGAACTTCTTCGAGACGGTCGAGATTTTGCCGAATCAGGTTGCGCCGGATAAGGTAGATCTGAATGTGCGAGTGAAGGAAAAGCCGACCGGCATGTTTAGTCTCGGCGGAGGCTTTAGCACCCTCGATCGACTTGTGGCGATCGCCGACATTACGCAAGGGAATTTGGGTGGGTATGGGTATCTCGGTCGTATCCGTGGGCAGTTGGGACAGCGCCGAACTCTCGGGTCCATCACCTTTCGCAATCCCTATCTTTATGATTCGTTGACGTCGCTCCAGGTGGACGGTTATCGGAGTATGACGAATTATCTTTCCTATTTTGAAGAGCGAACCGGTGGGAATGTCACGCTGGGTCGATGGTTGTCGGAGTATGTGACGGGGAGCGTCAGCATCTTTGGAGAACAAATCACATTCAGAGATCCTCAGCTCGGTGTCTGCCCGGATCTGGTGCCGATTGTCTGTCGCCAGTTGGGAACACAGTCGTCGACGGGATTTCGTTTTGCGCTCTTTCGGGATACGAGAGACTATTACCTTGACCCCCGGACTGGTTGGCGGATCGGCGGTGGGTTTGATATCGGGACGCCGCTGATGGGTGGGACCAATAATTTCATTAAGTACCATGTCGATGTGATCAAGGTCACTCCGCTCCCGTTCGATATGCGAGTGTCGCTACGGGCTCGCTACGGAGAGGTTCAAGCGATGGGTGGCTCGACGCGGATTCCACTCAGTGAACGATTTTTTGTGGGCGGGATCAATACCATGCGCGGATTTGCGTTCGGACGAGCCGGTCCCGTCGTTCCGACGACTCGTGCGCCCTTTGGTGCGGCCAAGCAGTTGATTTTTAGCAGCGAGTTGATCTTCACGATTTCGGCGGAAGCCAAATTGAACGGTGTCATTTTTTTCGACTATGGCAAAGGGTTTGATGACGATGAGCCGTTGTCGATCAATTTGCGGCCCGCTGCGGGTCTTGAGGGTCGGTGGATCTCTCCCTTCGGCCCCTTGCGTGTGGCCTACGGAATCAATCTCGACGCGAAAACCGGTGAGCGAGCCGGCGTGTTTGAGTTCACGATCGGAACCTTGTTCTAAAGGGAGTGTTGTTGTGAGGGAGTTGAGTGTGCATAGGACGTGGTCACGGTACTCGGTCTGTCGGCTTGGGTGGATATCGGGAGTGTTGGGTATCGTGTTGCTTGTCGGTGGATGCGCGGGGTCGGGAGTCAAGTTTGAGAGCAAGGTAGGGGTGATCAACGCTCAGCGCCTCCTGAACGAAACCAATGCGGGCAAGCGGGCGAAGGACATTCTGGCCTCCTTCTCCAAGAACCGACAGGCCTTGATGGAGTCAGAGGAGCGGGAGTTGCGACGGATGGAGGAGGATTTCGCACGACAAGCGTCCATCCTGAGTCCCACGGCGAAACGGGAGCGTGAGGAACAGTTTCGTCGACGCATGCAGGAGTATCAACAAAAGGCTGCGGAGTTGAATCGCGAAGTTCAAGAAAAGCAGAAGGATGTCCTGGAAGGGTTTCGTGACAAGGTCGAAGCGGTGGTCGCAAAGGTGGCGAAGGGGTTGGGGGTGCAGGTGGTTGTTGATAAGAGCAAGGGCGGGGCAACCATCTATCATGAAGAGGGGTTGGATATTTCAAACCAAGTGATCGAAGCGTTTAACCACGAGTATCCATAGTGTCTGCGGGAGGTAGGTCATGATGATGAATCGTACCACAATGATCGTGCTGGCTGTTCTGTGGTCTGTGGCGCAATGGGCGGCGCCTCTTTATGCGGGAGATCCGCTTAAGGTGGGGGTAATGGATCAACAGCTCGTCTTTGAGCGGAGTAAGGCGGGGAAGGCGGCGTTGGAAGATATGGCGGGCTATGCCCAGACCAGACAGAAGATTATCAATTCTGACGAGCAGGAACTCAAGGAATTACAGCAATCGCTGGAAGACCCGAACGCCAAGCTTGCCGATGCTGTCCGGCAAGAGAAGGAAGAACAGTTGAGGGGCAAGGTGGAGGCCTATCAGCATCGGGTGCAAGAGTTCAATCGTGAGGTTCAGCAGAAGCGAGGTGAAATGGTCGCGGAATATTCAAAAAAGATTGCGGCCGCTGCGCAAGCCGTCGCTCAAAAAGAAGGCTATGCGGCCATTCTCGACAAGGGTAATGATTCGGTGCTTCGCGTCGTGCTCTATCATCGGGCTGCATTGGATGTGACGGAATTGGTCGTCAAAGAATTTGATCGGCAAAACCCTTAGGTCAAGGACAGAGAGGAGGCAGGTCAATGGCATCGGTCGAGCAGGCTGAAATTCAAGCATTACTTCCCCACCGGTACCCCTTCCTATTGGTGGATCGGGTCAAAGAGTTTGAGCCACATAAGCGAATCGTTGGGATCAAGAATGTCACGATCAATGAGCCGTTTTTTCAAGGTCATTTTCCAGGGCGCCCGGTCATGCCGGGGGTGCTGTTGATCGAGGCCATGGCGCAGGTGGGAGGGGTGCTGGTGTTCAAGTCGGGAGGGACGGTCGGTAAAACCATCATGTATTTGACGGGAGTTGAAGAAGCAAAATTCAGGAAACCGGTCGTGCCGGGTGATCAGCTTCGGTTAGAGATCGATGTGGTCAAGAAGCGTCCACCGTTCTGGAAGATGCAGGGGAAGGCATTCGTCGACAATGAGGTGGTGTGCGAGGCTGTGGTCACGGCGATGGTGATGGACGAAAAGGCCGAAACGCAATAATCAATCATTGTCACGTGTCAACCTCCACGCCGCAAGGTCGGACGCGCATATGGTCGGAAGAGCGTGGTTCAAGGCTGACTAATTTTAAAGGGGGCAGGTGTGAAGATACATCCATCAGCGATTGTCCATCCCAAGGCCACGCTCGATACTGATGTCGAGGTGGGGCCCTTCTGTGTCGTTGGAGAACACGTGGTCATTGGAAAGGGGAGCCGCCTCCACTCTCATGTGAATGTCGAGGGGTGGACGGAGATTGGCGAGCGAAACGAAGTGCACCCCTTTGCCTCCATCGGAGGGCCTCCTCAGCACCTCGCCTATAAAGGCGAGCCGACCAAGGTGACGATCGGCCATGACAACATCCTCCGGGAATACGTCACAATCAACAGGGGAACCGTCCAAGGGGGTGGTGTGACGTCGCTAGGTTCCAAGGGTATTCTCATGGCCTATGTGCATGTGGCGCACGATTGCCGGCTCGGCAACCACATTATTATGGCCAACGCAGCGAGCTTGGCCGGACATATCACGATCGGAGATCATTCCGTCATCGGGGGGTTGACCGGTGTGCTTCAGTTTGTGCGCATCGGAGACTATGTCATGGTCGGAGGGTGTTGTGCGATCGGTCAGGATATCCCGCCGTTTGCGTTCGCGGCCGGTGGATATCGTGCGCATCTGTATGGCCTCAATACGGTCGGCTTGCAACGACATGGCTTCTCCGTAGACCGCATTGCCTTGTTAAGGAAGGCGTTTGATCTGCTCTTTCGAACAGGTCATCGAACGGCCGAGGCGATCAAGTTGGCGAAAAAGGAGTTCAAGGGGCAGGAGGATGTGGCCAAGATTCTTGCGTTCATGGAGGGGACGAAACGAGGAATCTCGAGGGCCGTCAGCTCCGACCTTGAACGTGAATTTGATCAACCGGTGTGACATCGATTACGTATGGGTCTGACCATGCCTATAGCGGACGGTCGAATCGGGGTGATCGCCGGAAACGGGCGATTCCCGATCATCTTTTCCGATAACGCTCGCAAGATGGGGCTTCAAGTCGTTGCTGTGGCCCACGAAGGTGAAACGGAACCGGAGCTTGAACAGCATGTGGACCGGATCCATTGGGTCAAGATTGGTCAGCTCAACAAATTGATCAATGCGTTTAAGGCCGACGGTGTTCACCAGGTCGTGATGTTGGGAGGCATCAAGAAAACCCATATCTATAGCAATGTCCGTCCTGACTTTCGCGTGTTGGCCCTGGCCGCGAAATTGGCCTTGGGGAAGGATGACGATATTCTGCGCGCACTTGCTGCTGAGCTAGAAAAGGACGGCATCACCATCTGTGAGTCGACGTTTGGCTTGGAGGGGATCCTGGTTGAGGAAGGGACGCTGACTTCCCGCCAACCGACTAAGAAAGAGTGGGCCGATATCCGCTATGGATGGGATGTGGCCAAAGAGACGGGGCGCCTCGACATCGGGCAGTGTGTCGTGATCAAGGACCGAGTCGTTGTGGCGGTCGAAGCAGTCGAAGGAACCGATGAGGCGATCAAGCGTGGAGGTGCACTCGCCAAAGATGGAGTCGTCGTCGTGAAACGGTGCAAGCCGCAGCAGGATCTCCGATTTGATTTACCGGCTGTCGGGCCTAGAACCATTGAGGTCATGCGCTCTGTCAAGGCGTCCGTGCTCGCTGTTGAAGCAGGTCGGTCGGTGATGCTGGATCGAGAGGTGCTCCTTCGCCATGCAGCGGATGCCGGAATCGCCGTGGTTGGCGTGGCTCGAGAAGAAGAGTCGAGCGTGATACCCACAGTGAACAGGTAATCGTCAGTATGTGACGTGGTGTTGATTGGTCGATCCGAGAGGGGCAATCCTTCGTGGGATTGCAGACTCTCTAATGCGTTTCCAAAGACAGTATGATCAAACTTCGTGCGGGCGTGGTTGGAGTCGGACATCTCGGGCAACATCATGCACGTCTCTATGCCTCATCACCGGATACGATGCTGGTTGGTGTCCTGGATCAAGATGATGTACGGGCCTCCGCGATCGCCCAGAACTACGGGACACAGGCATTCCGAAGTCTGCCGGATCTTCTGAAACAGGTTGATATCGTCAGCATTGCCGTACCCACCTCCGCCCATTATGCAGTTGCAAAGGTATGTCTCCAAGCAAGAAAGCATGTTCTTGTGGAAAAGCCCATTGCGGTGTTGTCGGGTGAGGCACAGGACCTTGTGGGGTTGGCCAGCCGTCAGGATTGTACACTGCAAGTGGGGCATAGTGAGCGGTTCAATCCCATCATGCCGTTGATGCGACCTCATATCCACACTCCGATATTGTTCGAATGTCATCGATTGAGCACGTATAGTGAACGGGGTACCGACGTCGACGTCGTGTTGGACCTCATGATTCACGACATTGATCTCCTGCTTTCCTGCAACCCTGGTCCTGTCGAGGCGGTTTGGGCTACCGGTGGAATTCTGCTTTCTCAGACCAATGATGTCGCCAATGTGCGCATCCAATTCAGGGAAGGCACTGTTGCACAGCTCACCGCTAGTCGAATCTCGCCAAAGGCCATGCGTCAATGGCGCGTGTTCCAACCCGACGGGTGTGTCACGATCGATTTTCAGTCTCGCCAAGGGATGGTCGGGCGCCGATCGGTTGCGTCTGGTGGAAAACCGACGATGGCAATGGAAGAGATTCAAGCCGGCGATGCAGAGCCTCTCAAATTACAGCTGGAGTCGTTCCTTCATGCTGTGCGTGAGCGAACGTGCCCTGTCGTGTCAGGCGAAGATGGCGCAGCCGCAGTGGAGCTGGCTCATCGCGTGCTGGCTGCAATGAAGGTGGCGGGGTAACAGAAACGGCTCGGGTATCCTTAGCTGAATCAGTGGGATCAGGTTCTGTCGGCTGGACTCATCCAACCAACCGAATCGTATTGACCATGCTTGATAGGCCATCATGGCACGCATTCTAATTGTAACGGGCGAAGCCTCAGGAGACCTCCATGGGGCGAATCTTGCCAAGGCCCTCAGGGCCAAGGATCCCCAGGTCTCGCTCGCTGGGATCGGCGGGGCAGCGATGGAGGCGGCTGGTGTGCAATTAGTCTGTAGGATGGGACAGTTCGACGTGATGGGCATGGTCGGGCCATTGGTGTTGGTGGCAATCGTTCGACGGTTTTTCTTCATGCGGCGGTTGTTTAGGTCCGAACCATGGGATGTGGTGATCTTTGTCGATAACCCAGGATTAAACCTGCGGTATGCCTATTTTGCCAAAAGCGCCGGGTTGCGCGTACTCTATTATGTTGCGCCGCAGATTTGGGCCTGGGGGCCATGGCGGATTTACTGGATTAAGAAGAGAGTCGATCAGGTGCTCGTCATATTACCGTTTGAGAAACCGATCTATGACAAAGCGGGTATGCGGTGCACGTTCGTCGGCCACCCTATCTTAGATGCAGTCGAAGGATCCTACGATCAGGGGGCGTTACGCAGAAAGTTTGGCTTTTCTCAGGAAGAACGCGTGATTGCTTTGTTGCCGGGGAGCCGAGCGCATGAGGTACAGGTTCTGCTGCCGATTCTGCTCAGCGCCGCAGAGAAATTAGCCCATCGAGAGCCTAAAACAAAGTTTATCTTGGCGCAAGCTTCCACAATTCAGGATAATCTATTGCAGCCACTCTTACGAACTAGTTCGGTTTCTATCACACTGGTCAAAGAACAGGCCAGTGAAGTGATGGCAGCATCGGATTTGGTATTGGTGGCGTCCGGGACGGCCACGCTGCAAGCCGCCGTGGTAGGGACTCCCATGGTGTTGTTCTATCGAACGTCGGCGTGGGAATTTTGGATTGCGAGTTTCTTTCTGCGAGTCAAATGGATCGGGCTCGTGAATTTGGTGGCAGATCGATCCATCGTACCGGAGTTGTTGCAGGATGAGGCCACGGGTCAGCGACTCTCCGAAGAGGCATTGCGAATCTTAGAAGATCCTACAGCCTATGCTGAGATGAGGCGAAACTTGGCGCAGGTACGAGACGCGTTAGGCGCACCGGGTGCGTCAACCAGAGCGGCGGAGAGGGTGTTGGCGGTATGTCGGGCGTAGAGCGGTTTAAACGGCTCATGCAGTATGTCCGTCCGTATCGGGCGAGATTTGTGGGCGGGTTTGTATGCTCCGGTCTCGTGGCACTCTCGACCGGGGTGTACGCATGGCTAGCCCGCCCGGTGCTCGACGGCATCTTTATCGAAAAAAATGAACGGCTGCTGTTGGTATTGCCCTTGGCGCTGTTGGGGATCGCGACCGTGAAGGCGGTGTTCAGCTATGGGGTGAACTATCTTATGGCCTATGTCAGCAATCAAGTGGTGGCCGATATTCGCCAAGAGCTGTTTCAACAGCTCATGCGGTTGCCGGTTGGGTTTCATGATTCGAACACCTCCGGCCGCTTGGTTTCTCGAGTCGTCAATGACGTGGGATTGATGGCGAATGCAGCCTCGAATGTCGTCAAAGACACCTTTCAGAATGCACTCACGTTTCTCGCCATGGTCGGGATCATTCTCTATCAGGATTGGAGATTGGCCGGTATCTCCCTCATCGTGCTTCCACTGGCCGGCCTGACGATGGTGCGTGTGGGGAAACGGTTGAAGAAACTAGCTGCCAGCGGACAAGAGCAGATGGGCGACATGTCGTCGACGCTGCAAGAAATCTTCGCGGGTATCCGAGTCGTCAAAGCCTTTGGCCGTGAAGATGCGGAAGGGGAGCGATTCCGAGAACGGAACCGGGCCTATCTCTCTACGACGTTAAAAACGAATCAAGTGTGGGCGATCGGTCATTCCTACATGGAAATTATCGGTGTGATCAGCGTCGCCACACTGATCTGGTATGGTGGTTATCTCGTGATCAACGGAACGATGACTCCCGGTGCGTTCTTTTCGTTCATGGCGGCTATGATATTAGCCTATACGCCGATTCGAAAGTTGTCGGGGTCGAACAACTTGATTCAGCAGGCACTGGCGGCGGCGGAACGCGTCTTTGAGATGTTGGACATGAAAACGGAACAGTCTCACGATCACGGGACAGCCCCGTTGAGGGGTATCAAGCAGGCCATTGAATTTCAGGGCGTGTCCTTGCGCTATGAGAACCACACGATTTCCGCCCTGACTGATATTGATCTGGTCATTAAGCCGGGTGAAGTGATTGCCCTGGTGGGGAGCAGTGGGAGTGGAAAGACCTCATTGGTGAGTTTACTGCCTCGGTTTTATGAGCCGACATCTGGACGAATCCTCATCGATGGCCTTCCATTGGCCTCGTATGAGTTGCAGTCACTGCGAGCGCATATTGGCATCGTTTCGCAAGAAATCGTCTTGTTCGATGATGCCATCCGACGAAACATCGCGTTCGGACGGACTGGTGCGAGCCAAGCGGATGTGGAGCAGGCTGCTAAACTGGCGTATGCCCACGACTTTATTCTCCGTCTCCCTGAGGGCTATGAATCGGTCATCGGGGAGCGTGGGCTCAAGTTATCGGGAGGTGAGCGCCAACGACTGGCCATTGCGCGCGCCATTCTTCGTGATCCGCCGCTGTTGATTCTGGATGAGGCGACTTCAGCGCTGGATACGGAGTCTGAACGGATCGTGCAATTGGCGCTCGCGAATCTGATGAAGAATCGGACGACTTTGGTGATTGCGCATCGGCTCTCCACGATCCAAAATGCCGATCGCATTGTGGTCTTGGAACGGGGAGCCATTGTTGAAATTGGGACACACGAGGAATTGCTTCGGCAGAGCGGAACCTATCACCGACTCCATGCGATGCAGTTCCAATCCGAGGAGCTGACACGCTAAACCGATGAGACACTCGCCCATCGTGAAATGGTTGAAGCTTTCGGTCCTGCCTCCGGTGGCGGCCGCCCTCATGCGCGGAGTCGCCCGGTCGATGCGGTATGAAACGCACGGCCATGAGGCGGTGGATGCTTTGTACCGGGCAGGCCACCACGCGATTCTGGCGTTTTGGCATGGGCAGCAGTTGATGATGCTGTTCGGCTACCGAGGAACGGGCACACATGCATTGATCAGCCAGCATGGCGACGGTGAGATCATTGCGCGCATCGTGGCCCGATTTGGTCACAAGGCGGTGCGTGGCTCCAGTACCCGAGGAGGGGCGGGAGCGTTGAGAGCGTTGATCAAACTCGGCCGGTCCGGCCAAGATGTCGCTGTGACTCCTGATGGTCCTAAGGGCCCTCGGCAGGTGGTCAAGCTTGGGGTCATTCAAATGGCTAAAGCCAGCGGGCTTCCCATCGTGCCCATGATCTTTGCCTGCTCAAAAAAAAACTCTTTGCGAGCTGGGATCGCTTCATGGTCCCGTACCCATTCTCCAGAGGCCTATTCCTCTATGGAAGCCCGCTCTGGGTGCCGCGCGAGGCTGATGCTGCCATGCTTGAAACCCTTCGGGCGGAACTTGAGGCAGCCCTCAATCAGTTGACAGATCAGGCCGAGGAAGATGTGAAGCGTGAGCAGTGAGACGTGAAGCGTAGGAGGTACAGAAGTTTTACACGACGTTTCACCGCTTACCTCTTACGTCTAACTTCGTTCCCATGTGGAAGCTTCTCTATAACATTGGCCTTCTTCTCGCATCACCCGTAATCGTGGGTGTTCTCCTTGCCAAGCCACGTTGCCGACCTGGTTTCCTGCAGCGCATCGGCTGGCAGCTACCTATTTCTGACGGGACCCAACCGTCTCGACCGCTGGTGTGGGTTCATGCCGTGTCGCTCGGTGAAGTGGTCGCTGTTTCGCCACTAGTCAAGGCATTGCACGAACACCATCCCGAATTCCGCTATATCGTGACAACGGTGACCGAGACTGGCCGTGAAGCGGTCGAGCAGCGATTAAAGGGTATTGCCGAACATCGGTATGCGCCCCTTGATTTCACCTGGGCGGTGGGGCGGATGATCCGTCACATGCAGCCGATGCTGTACGTATTTGTCGAGACTGAGTTGTGGCCCAATCTCTTGTGGGCACTGCATGATCACGGTGTGCCGTCCGTCCTTGTGAACGGCCGGTTGTCCTCCCGATCCTTCGGTCGTCAGGATCTGCCTCTTATTCGCTCCTTCTATCGGACTGTTCTTCAAACGTTGACGCTTTGTTTGATGCAATCGGACAGGGATCAGGAGCGTATTGTGGCGTTGGGAGCGGAACCTTCACGTGTTCATGTAACAGGTAATATCAAGTTTGATCAACCTCTCCCGGAGGTGAAGGCGGAGGCGTTATTCCGCCAGAGTTTAGGGGTTGGGAAGTGCGAACAATTGATTCTTGCCGGCAGTACCCATGCTGGGGAAGAGGAACTCCTGGCTTCGGCCTATGCACAGATCGTCAAGAAACATCCAGACTCGGTATTGATGGTGGCGCCGCGCCATATCGAACGAGCCGAGAAAGTCGAAGCAATGTTTCGAGAGGCGGGCTTCGCTGTTCAACGAAAGAGCCGGATCCAATCGATGCACAAGGG
>NIUT01000075.1 GCA_002254365.1 Nitrospira sp. UW-LDO-01 | reverse complement strand
TGGCGGTGTAGCTCAGTTGGTAGAGCAGCGGACTCATAAGCCGCGGGTCACCCGTTCAATCCGGGTCACCGCCACCAAAAACCTTCAGCAGTTCTGCAGTTTCTGATTCGGCTGTTCATCGGCCCTCGTCCCCTTTTTCAGAATTTCCGGTTTTTGGTACGGTTGAATTCCCCGTAAGAGCTTTGGCCTCTTTCGTTACCTCCATCACGTCCTCCGTCTTTTCTGTTTGGCTATCCACGGGCTTCGGCAACTCCGCTGCCTTTGGCCTTCCGAACACCGACACCGTCTCAACTGTTTCTTGAAAATATGAGGAGCTGAGATGCGCATCGCGTGGGACAAGCGTTGCGCTGACAATGCGGTAGCCGAAAAATTCTTTGGGGTGTTCAAACGCGATCGGGTGAATCGGCGGCAGCACCGGACGAGGGCCGAGGCTAGAGCCGATGTCTTTGACTATATCGAACGATGGCACAATCCCTGGCAGCGGCGAAGACTGGCGGTTCAACCGCAGGACAAAAACCTCTTAATTGAACTGTCCGTGGAAACGGGGTAGAACCCGGAAGACGCTAGGCAGTCTTTCGTCGCAAAAGCACCCGCGTTTCTGGGCCAAAACAATTTAAAAGCGGGTCACCGCCACCAAACCAAGCTTGATCGACTCGTAGCCCTTCCAATAACTCATGGCGACGGGATCGGACCATGCAACTTTCCTATACTCTGCACAGCGCTTGTGCATCCCGTCGACTATTCAAATGCTTTTTGGTAATCATTGGCGGTGGGTGCCCCCTCGACGTTCTCCACCGTATACCAGTCTTTGGACGCCCTGATCAGCTCCACGCTGGTCTAGCTTCTGACCTTCACATCTCGTACAGTATGAAAATCACCTCCGGCGGAAACTCACCCATGCACCCTGAACTTCGACGAGCCTATGATACAGAAATGATGACAGCAGCCAGGCTGTATAATGCCGGCGATCTCCAGCTCGCATTTTCCCACCTTGAGCGCGCACATATCTTAGGACAATCGTTTTCGATTGCCCATGCGAGAACTCATTGGTGGATGTTGAAGGTTGGCGTAAGGAATCGAGATATCGTAGAAATTACTGGTCAGATTCCACGGATCCTAGGCGCGTTGTTCTTCTCGAGAATCTGGGTTCCAATCGGCAATACCGGAGGCGCTCGAGTGCCTCCATTTAAGCCGATGCCCATCCCACACGAACTTCAAGTATTACTTGATCAGTATCGACGTAAAGCTAATCAATAGATGATTTCATAAACATCATGTGAAGATTTCACTTATTCGACTATCGTAGGCAAATCCATCTCAAAATCTATTCGTCCCTCAACCCCTCCACAACCGGTTGCCGAGCGGCCCATCGGGCAGGAAAGTAGCCAGCTACCAATGTTGCCAATACGGCAAGGGCCACGGCTTGAAGGAGCGAGCCGATCGGAATGATCATTTGAATGCTCCATCCAAACGACTGCTTATTGATCACTTTGATCAGCAACAGCGACAGTAGACCTCCTCCAATAAGTCCCAGCACAATCCCTATCGCACCAAGATAGATGGCCTCCCAGAGTACCAGCTGTTGGATTTGCCCCGAGCTGCCACCGATGGCTCGGAGAGTGGCGAACTCCCGACGTCGTTCGAGCACGGAGGTAATGAGTGTGTTGACAATCCCCAGCATCGCAATGACGACGGCGATAGCCTCTAAGACATAGGTCAGGAGAAAGGTCCGATCGAAAATCTCAAGGATTTCTTTCCGCAGTTCGGTATTACTGATGACTAATGGGGGAAGTCCTCCTTTGGTTACAACGCTCAATTGTTCAGTAATCCGAGCTCGTACACGATCCAGACTGGCTCGCTCATGCAAATATACAGGGAAGACGGTCACGAACTCGTCGTGCCACAGGGACTGATAGAGGGCTCGATCCATGAGGAGCTTACCCCCGTCCGTTGAATAGTCATAAAACACTGCAACGATGGGAAACCGCCTCACCCCACTTGGCGTCATGATGTCAAGGACGGACCCTTCCCGCATACCCAAGCGATCGGCCAACACTTCGGAAACGAGCAGGCCACCGATCTCAGCCGCCCGATTGAGCTGCTCTGACGAATCACCGTTTCGGACCAGATACTGGCTCCACTGCGCATGTAAGCGCAAATCTCTCGAAACAACGGCCACCCGATGGCCTTGTACTGTAATACGTACATCACGGTAGGTATCCACTGCCGCCACCTCAGGAATCGAGGATAGTATCGTCGTCCACGCCGGCGGCAGGCTCCGCCCGACGGTCCCGATCTCCGTGCCACGCAACCAGAGTGATGGCGCCACGACCACATCGGCTAAAACCGTATCGGCAACCCAGACCTCCACGGTATGCCGAAAGCTGCGCACCATCACCAGCACCCCGATCATAATCGCCAGCCCCACCATAAACGCTGAGACCGTAACACCGTTTCGACCGGGATTTCTCGACGCGTGCTCCACCGCAATCGTTCTCATCACCCCTGGCAATCCGGTTGTTGGACCGATCGATCGGTGATGACCACTTCCTCTCGTGACACATAATGGAGCCAGGCAAGCCAACCCAGCTAAGAGACAGAGCGTGGCCATGTAGCCCAAGACCGGAACCCCTTGAATCGGCCCTGGCCAGCTCAGGAATCCTGCCAGGCCAAGCAGTGCACATCCCATGAGAGCAAGACGACCCACTCGCAGCTGCTGACTCGCTTCATAATCTCCCGGAGCAAGAGCACGAACGGTCGCCGTCCGGCTGGCATCCACACTGGGACCGATTGCACCGATCATGGACACCGCACAGCCGATGAGCACGCCTTCCACCCCCATCGTGAGCCATGGTCCGGCCCATAATGATTCTGATCCACCGGCACTCACCGGAACGTAGAGATCTGAGATGGTTCGGCTCAGCAGTGAGATCAGCTGCTGCGCCAACACCATTCCCGCGAGACTTCCGACAACACCTCCCAGGATACCGAACAGCCCAGCCTCAATGAGAAACAACAGCGCCACCCGCCCTTGAGTCATCCCCACCGCTCGATAGATACCAATTTCCCGCCGTCTTTGTGCAACGGCGAAGGCCATGGTGTTATAAATTAAAAACATCCCCACCAACAGGCCGACCCAGCTAAGCACTGTGAGATTCAAGCGGAACGCACTGATCATTTGCTCGACCTGACTCGTCCGGTTCACCGGTCGCTCGACCGTCACATGTGGCGGCAGAACCGTTCGTACCTTCTCTGCCACCTCATCAACAGACAGGTTTGGATCGGTCACAAGATCAATCCGATCGACCAGACCAACCATGCCAAAAGTCACCTGAGCGGCAGCAATATCCATGACCGCCAGACGCTCCCAGGACGAACGTTGATCTGATTCGCCGTGAAGAATTCCTGCAACTCGGCAACGACAGCTGCCGGTCCCAATGAGAAGATGAACCTCATCCCCTACCGACAGGTTCCATTCGGTCGCTAGTTTTTCCCCGATAAACACCGAGTCTGGATGGATCATGTCAAGCATCTGGCGTTCGGTAGTCGGCTGACTCACACGAAACCCTCTCGTATTGAATTCAGCCAAGAGATCCAGAGCAAGTACTTGAATCGCCTGTTCAGGTTGATCCCTTCTCATTTGAACGGCTGTTTGAAGAATGACGGGAGATACTGTGGTCACGCCGGGAACAGTACGTAGGTGCGTGATCAGTCGCTCATCAAGACCTGCCTCACCTCCTGCCACCTCCAAGGTGGTCGGACCGGCCACGGTCAGCACCGCTTGCTCAAATGAGCTCAGCACATCCACATTGGCCGTACGCACAGCCACGGATGCTGAAACTCCAAGGGCCACACCGCCGATCGTCAGTGCGGTCCGCAATGGCCATTGTCGCAGGTGGGAGAGAAGGATCAGAAGAACGACTTTAATAAAGGACAGCATGAAGGTAGAAGAAGCGGAACCACGAGGGACACGCACCAGAGACTGACCACCCGAAGCTGACCGTCCCAACCTGTTTCTGCAAATTCTTTGAGTTTCGTTTACACGCTGAGGACCGTTTGCTAGACTGACGCGTACTTATACAGAAGGAGCACCAATGGCAAGACACTCTCGCACAGCAGCAAAAGCATCCAAACATCTCGTACGAACCACCCGCCCCCCTAAGTCTGCAGTGTCCATCACCCCCAGGCAACGTGAAATCTTGCGACTCGTCGCACTCGGCCATACAAATCGTGAAATCGCCGGATCGTTGGGGATCAGTGTCAGGACGGTTGAGGTCCACCGATTCAACTTGATGCGGCGGCTGAACGTTCGCAACGTGGCCCAGCTACTACGCCAAGCATTGCAGCAAAATCTCTTGCCGCGCAACTTCGGCACCAAATGAGCTAGAGCTCCTTGAGACGTCCGCGGCACTCCTGAATCGATCGGTATCCCTTTCGGGTTAATACCGCCCCGAGTTCTGTCTCTAAACGACGGAAGGCGTCCAACCCCTCCTCCACCAATACTGTTCCAACCTGCACCGCCGATGCTCCACAGAGAATATGTTCAAACGCATCACCGCCATCCATCACTCCACCCGTGCCAATGATGGGTATCTTCTCTCCAAAGATCTTATAGAAGGCACGGACATTCGCCAACGCCACGGGTTTGATCAGGCGTCCACCTAATCCACCAAATCCACCTTTCGGCTTGATCACGACCGTTTCCCGCTCCGAATCAACCACGAGTCCATTGCCGACTGAATTGATCAGGTTCAGAAAGTCCACTCCACATCGACCTAGCATGGTCCCCATCGCATGATGGTGGGCTGGATCAAAGTAGGGCGGCAGCTTGACCCCCATGGGAACAGTGATCTTTGGACGCACCTTCTTGAGTACTCGTTCAGAGGCATCCGGGTCATACCCGATCTGCGGTTTCCCAGGGATATTGGGACAGGATAAATTTACCTCAATAAGATCCGGTTGTACGGCATTGATCATTTCGGCAATCGTCGGAAAATCGTCCTCCGTCAGTCCGGCTACACTGGCAATGACGGGCTTGCCAAATCGTTTGAGCTGCGGAATTAATTCAGCATATGCTCGATAACCAAGATTTGGCAATCCCATGGAGTTGATGGAGCCTCCCGGAAACCCATAATATCTCGGTTCTGGATTCCCATGACGCGGCTCAATCGTCATCGACTTTGTGACGATCGCCCCTGCGGCGGACCCTCCGAGGGCCTCCAATTCTTCTCGCGTGACACAAAGCGCACCGGCTGCATTCATAAAACAGCTGGGGAACATCACGCCTGCAATCGTCGTCGAGAGGTTCATGATGGGCAAACCGATTGAGTAACAGGGGGCGTGCGTGAAACCAGTCTACCGTCACGCATCGCCCAGGTATAGTCAGCCGCCAACGCAGCCTGTGCGCTATGAGTCACCAACAGCACCGTCTGTCCCCCAGACTGGGCGAGCCCACGGATCAGCGTCATGATTTCTGCACCTTGATGCGAATCCACGTTACCGGTCGGTTCATCAGCCAATAGAAGCCGTGGTTGGTGGACTAATGCCCGCGCAATCGCCACTCGTTGCTGCTCGCCACCCGAGAGCTCACCTGGACGATGGCGGCGCCGATGACTCATACCAACCCGATGCAACAGATCATCAACCCGTGCAGCAATATCACGTCCTTGGTCTCCCCGCAAGATCAACGGGAGTGCGATATTCTCTTCAGCCGTCAGTCCATGAACAAGATGGAAGGCTTGAAACACAATTCCGATTGTTTCACGCCGCATCGTCGTCCAGTCCTGACTGTTCAGCGTGCTCGTGGACCGTCCATCAATCACAACTTCACCCGAAGTGGGGTGATCCAGCCCAGCGACAAGATTGAGAAGGGTACTCTTCCCACACCCACTAGGACCGACAAAAGCACAGAATTCGCCCTGCCGAATTTCAAGATCCACATCGTGCAAGGCGGTCACCATGGCCTCACCGCGTGAGTACGTCTTGGAAAGCCCTCTGATCGTAACCACCGACTCCACATGCTCCTGAACGACACAGTCCTAGACCTTCTGAAACGCGTACTCCTATAACACACCCCTTCGGAACAGGACAACCTTGACAGGAGCTGCCGCTTCGCCATAATGAAACAAGCGCAAGGATTCATCTCTGGCTGCCATGGCTGCCTTTCCTCTACTTTCAACATTCCTACGTCGTGTCACGCGCTTTTTCTTCCCAATTCAGTGTGTCGTGTGTGGTGCACCCTTGGCAGATGACCTCATCCCTCATTTTTGTACCGGCTGCTGGAGCGCGCTTCAGTCGATGCCCCCAGCTCGATGTGCACGATGTGATCGACCATTTGTTTCTGGAGTGGCGACTGCCTATAGCCCACAGCACCTGTGCTACGCCTGCGTTGAACGTCCACCTTCCTACACACGAGCCTGGACACTATATCCCTACACTCCTCCCCTCCAAGATGCGATCCGCCTGTTGAAGTACCAGGGCAAGGTTTCCCTCGTGACACCCCTTGCCAACTTGATGCTCACCACACTTCCACAGCTGGATACCATCGACCTGATCATACCGGTTCCATTGCACCACGCGCGGCTCTGCCAGCGAGAGTTCAATCAGGCACTGCTGCTGGCTGATCAGATCGGACGACATCTGAATATTTCCATTTCGTACACCAATCTGGTCCGTACCACCTGCACCGCACCTCAGACCTCCCTCTCCCGCAAAAGCCGGCTCAAAAATCTTCGCCACGCATTTGCGGTACGGCATCCTACTCAGCTCATGAACAAACGTATTTTATTGATTGACGATGTCTTCACAACCGGCACGACTGTCAACGAATGTGCCAGAACTTTGCGCCGATCCGGTTCAGCCGACGTCTTCGTCCTCACCTTGGCGCGAACCATCGACCAGAATCTGATCCCTGATCGAACGCAATCTCCAGCACCCTATCCATTTTCAAGTCATTGAATTGAAAGGTCAACTTTATGCCCATCTATGAGTACCTGTGCCAAGACTGCACGAAACGCAATGCGATCCTGATATTGACCCCCCACCGAGTCGATCCGGTGCAATGCCGCCACTGTGGAAGCTCAAGGATGAATCGCCTCCTCTCACGATTTTCCGCTCCCAAGTCGGAGGAGGCCAGGCTCGAGTCACTTGCCGATCCCACCACCCTCGGCGGACTCGATGAATCGGATCCCCGGAGCGTCGCCCGACTCATGAAGAAAATGGGACAGGAGTTGGGTGAAGACGTCAGTGACGTCGAAGCCATGTTGGACGAACCCGGTGGAGACGACTCAAGCATCGACCACGCCGACGACATCTAAGATGTTTCTCACATATTTTCACTTGACTTTCTTACAACGACCTCTAGAATACCTCCATAGTGGGGGTGTTATGCGGCATGTGCGCTCTATGACGAAGTGGAGTAATGGGCCAGACTCCCAAGAGCGAGCTGATGACAGCCATGGACACCCACCGCTTCCTCAAGATTCCACAGCATACACGCTATCGATATTTTCAGCGCCGAGACAGCCCCGCGTTCAAGCTTGGCAACGAGTGGCAATTCGTTCGTTCGGATCTCGAACGGTGGATGCAAGACACCCAAACCAGATATCTGGGCAATTCCAAGGCTAAGGGATTATAATGTTCGCCGGTGAATATCTTTGCAAAGTGGATGAAAAAGGGAGATTTATCGTCCCTTCTCCGATCCGCGAGCAGATTGAAGCCGAGGGCCAGGCTGTGATGTTCTTGAAAGGTCCAGAACAGTCTCTTTTGCTCTATTCCATGAAGGAATGGGAAAAGGTCCTAGACCGAACAAAGTCGTCCTTGGATGAAGACCAAAGTCGGCTGTTCATGCACTTTGTCGTGTCGGAAGCCGGTTCATCGGACGTGGATAAGACCGGACGGATTTTAATCCCTGGCCGTTTACGAAAGCTGGTCCCTGTGGATGAGGATCAGGAGATCATACTGGTTGGACTCTATCACCGCATGGAACTCTGGAACCCAAGTGACTGGCGCCGGTATATTGCCCGCACGGAAGACCGCTACGAACAGAACATGACGAAGATCACAAACCTCCTCTAGTCGGCCCTATGCCATCACGCCAGCGACGAGGTATCGTGTTCGCTTCCAGTACCCTCCTCGCAAAAACAATTCCATCTCGAAAGACGCGATCTCGACCAGGGTTCATTCCCTCCGGTTTAGTGAAGGCCTCTTCCGGTTCTGTGAGGTCCATTCGGTCAAACGCCAAGGCCACCGGCCACAGTCCATCCCACCCACCTATAGTCACGGCTGACAGC
This sequence comes from Nitrospira sp. UW-LDO-01, assembly GCA_002254365.1. Classification (GTDB taxonomy): domain Bacteria; phylum Nitrospirota; class Nitrospiria; order Nitrospirales; family Nitrospiraceae; genus Nitrospira_D. The sequence goes on along the minus strand of NIUT01000075.1, from coordinate 29,121 downwards.
CTAACGATGACGTTGCCGGTTCCTCCAAGCATCAATCATCAATATGCCACGGTGAATGGACGTCGATTGCTCTCATCGACCGGCCGCTCATACAAAGCGCAGGTCGGTCAGCAGGTGTGGGTAACCCTGGCTCAGTCACCTGAGGCGCCATCCTTTCGCGACCGCCTCCGGTCTGGCCCACTTGCCCTCTCGATCCGATTCTTTTTTGCTACATCATTACGACGAGATTTGGACGGAGGGCTAAAGATCGCCCAGGACGCAATCTGTGAAGGTCTCGACGTCAATGACAATCGGATCATTGAAACTCATCTCTACAAGCACGTCGACAAACTCAACCCCCGCATTGAACTCTCCCTTTCGTGCTTATCGCCTTCAACCCACGAGTCCTGACAATAGACTTTCTCCTTCCCGCAGCTACAGTTCTGTCCATCTTCTGCCGATAGGTTAAGAAGCCATCGACTTCGGAACTTTCTCGATGGTATTTTTTCTATCTCGACCATGCGCGTACCCATCAGCCAACTTCAGATCGGAATGTACGTCGCAGGTCTGGATCTCCCATGGTTTCGCTCCCCCTTCCTTCGTCATTCCTTCAAGGTCGAACGACCAGCGCAAATCGAGAAGTTGCTTCGCGCCGGAGTCAAGACAGTGACTATCGATCTTGACCGGGGGATCAGCCCTCACCCTGAGCAAGATACGACAGACCGACAACCCCCGACACCCCACACCCCGGCGATTCAGGACAAAAAGCCGATCAAAACACTTGCCCAACTCAACGAAGAATATGCGCAAGCTGCGCTAGCAAAGCAGCAGTTGACACAGTCTGTTCAGACTGTCTTCACAAGGATTGCGAGTACCGGAACGGTCAATGCGCAACAAGCAGCCGATGCCGTCCACGAGATCACGATTGTGACCAGAACGCTCACCCCCTCATCCGTCTTCATGGCCTTGAGCCAGAATAGAGCCGGCGATCCAATGCTGAGCCAGCATGCCCTCACAACCTGTACCTTGGCATTGATCCTCGGACAGACATTTCAGTTCAACCCATTGGAGCTGCAAGAACTGGCCACGGCCGCGCTCCTGCATGACATCGGATTGCTGCAGATAGCCCCTGCACTCGTTCGTCATGCGCATGCCGACCAACGTCTTTCCCCTGCTCAACAACGAGAGTTTGAGACTCATCCACGTATCGGCGTGCGAACATTGCAACAAGCAGGCAGCAGCGAGACGGCCATCCTCCATCTCATCGCCAACCATCATGCCTATCTCGATGACAGCGGATATCCGAAAGAAGCTCGAGGAGAATTTACCTCGGACCGAACCAGAATTCTTATGATCGTTGATCGGTACGATGAACTGTTAAGTGGATTCGGCGGGGCCACACCGCTGCCTTCGCACCGGACGTTTCAGCGGCTCTACCAAGAAGCTCGACAGAATAAGCTCGATCAGCAGCTTCTATCATCATTTATTGGGTTAGTGGGCATTTATCCGGTGCATAGCCAGGTACGGCTGAATACGAAGGAACGAGGCGTGGTAACGACGTTGAATCAAGAGACATTGCACCAGCCGATCATCACCATCACTCACCAGCCAGAAGGCACGACCTATCCGGACCCGTTCACCGTCAATCTGGCGGATCAACCCGATGGGCCGCAAACTCGTGCCATAGAAGCGGTCATCACGTAATGAAGCTGACGAGCAGTGCACGCGACCGACCAGCATACCTATTCGTAGCGCAAGGCCTCGATCGGATTCAGCCGGGCGGCTTTATTGGCGGGATAGAGTCCAAAAAATAGGCCAACCACCAGAGAAAAACCGAATGCAGTCACAATCGTCTTTCCTGAGATGATGGTCGGCCAACCGGCAATAATGGACGTCAGCTTGGCCGCGGTCACACCCAAGAGCACACCGATCCCTCCCCCAACCATACTGAGCGTCATGGCCTCAATGAGAAATTGCATCATGATGTGGAGCCGTTTGGCGCCGACCGCCATACGTATTCCGATCTCTCTCGTGCGTTCAGTGACCGACACGAGCAAGATATTCATAATGCCGATGCCTCCGACAAGAAGGGAGACGGATGCAATGACAAGCAACATGCCCGTCAAGGTCTCACTGGTCCCTTCTTGAATCTTTGCAACATCGATCTGGGTACGAATCAGGAAATCATCCGGTCGATCCCCTTGTAATCGATGGCGTGATCTCAATACCTCCCGTATTTGTTCAATCGCATCAAATATATCTTCCGTCCGATCTGTAGAAACATGGACGCCACTGACGGACCCAAGAAACGATGTCCCCAACACCTTTCGCTCAGCAGTGGTGAAAGGAATAATCACCACATCATCCTGATCATAGCCAGAAGGACTCTGCCCTTTCGGACTCAAGACACCGATAACCCGGATCGGAACATTTTTCACACGAATAACCGCCCCAACCGGCTCCTCTCCCGACTCAAAGAGGTTGTCCACCACCGTCTGACCAATCAGTGCCACACGGGCGGCGGTATCCATGTCCGTTTGGGTAAATGGACCTCCGCTGCTGTAGGCCCAGTCTCTGATCGTCAGCACACTCGGCGAAGCCCCTATCACCGTCGTACTCCAGTTGCGGCCTCCACTCATCACTTGCATCGAGCCCGATCGAGACCAGCCTGCTTCAGCCAAAAGCGGAATCTTCTTTTTTAAGTCGATCGCATCAGCCACTGTCAAGGTAACCACGGCACCTTGCCCTCCACGCACACCGCTGATTACCGAATAATTTGGCCAAATGAGAATACTATTCACCCCCATGGAGGCGATCTGTTTCTGCACGGCTAGTTTTGCCCCCTCCCCGATACTCACCATGGCAATAACTGCACCGACTCCGATGATAATCCCCAACATCGTCAATCCAGCACGCAGGCGATTTCGTTGCAAAATTCGCAGCGCAGTCACAACTGTCAGCCACACAAACGTCGGCATCAGCACCCCTTGCTAATGAGCCCGATCCTGAATGGCACGGTCACTCAGGACTTGGCCGTCCTTGATCACAATTTCACGCGCAGCAAAGGCGGCAATATCGACTTCATGCGTCACAAGAATGACCGTAATTCCATCACGATTCAATCCCTCAAGAATCGCCATGATTTCATAGCTCGACCCTGTATCAAGATTTCCCGTCGGTTCGTCGGCAAGTAACAAAGATGGCGAGGTCACCAGTGCCCGAGCGATGGCCACCCGTTGCTGTTGACCACCTGACAATTGCGTGGGGGTATGATGCTCCCGGCCCTTCAGTCCGACCCGTTCGAGTGCTGTAGAGGCACGGGCTCGCTGCTCCTTTAAGGACAGTCCTCGGTACAGAAGCGGCAATTGAGCGTTTTCCAATGCGCTGGTTCTCGGAATGAGATTGAAACTTTGAAAGACAAAACCGATTTTCCGATTCCGAATCTCTGCCAACTGATCCGGTTGCAATCCCTCCACCTCAACACCGCCTAACCGATAGTGCCCCTTGCTCGGCTGATCCAGGCAACCAAGAATATTCATCAGCGTGGACTTCCCTGAGCCGCTTGTCCCCATAATGGCGACAAACTCGCCATCGTTGATTGTCACGTTGAGGCCCCTCAATGCCTGCACCTCAATGTCACCGACTCGGTACACTTTCCAGAGATCTTCGCAGACGATGAGCGGAACCATATCCCTAGACAATTCTACAATAATATTGGTAGGAGGTTAGAAATACGGACACCCTCAGATGTGTCACGATCTCGTGCCTTATCCAGTAGCTACGGACTTCCTCGCCACCTTCTGACATGTTGGCGCGGCCTCAGCGATTTCGAGGACGGGGCGAACTGCCGAACCCTGGAGGAAGCCCGTTGCCCTCCTTTTTCTCGTCGAACGATTGGTCAATCCCGATGACGATCACGTCCCCCTCTGAAAGTCCCTCGGAAATGATCTCCGTTGAAGAGCCGTCGGAAATTCCGGTCTGTACCGGCAGCGGAACAAGGTCTCCATTCTCCCCCTGTTTCCAGACGATTTTTGGCGCCACCATGGGTCGCCATTCGGTCGTAACAGGACGAGCGGCTTCTCCCTTGCTTGATCGTCCACCGACATCTCGTGGACTCCCTTCACCTTTTGGTGGCACAAATCTAAGCGCGGCATTGGGAACTTTAATGATCTGGTCCTTCTGCGCGACTACAATCGAGACATTCGCGGTCATGCCTGGCTTGAGCCGCAAGTCGGCATTATCCACACTGACCACCACATTGTACGTCACCACGTTCTGTACGCTGATCGGCGCAAGACGAACCTGCTTCACGATACCCGTAAACGAGATCCCTGGGTAAGCGTCGACGGTAAAGACCGCTTCCTTTCCCTCCGACATCCCTCCGATATCCGATTCGCTCACATTGGTGTCGACTTGCATTTTGGTCAAGTCCAGTGCGATGAGAAAAAGGTTGGGCGTGGCGAAGCTGGACGCAACCGTCTGTCCGACCTCGATATTCCGCGCGACCACAATCCCTTCGACAGGCGAACGAATCACCGTATATTTCAGCTCAAGATCCGCGGCATTCACCGCCGCCTCAGCCTGCTTGACCTGTGCCTCAGTGACTCGAACCTGTGCCTCGGCACTGTGGTAATTCGTGATGGCCACATCAGCATCATTTTGGGAGACAAACTGCTCCGGCAACAGCACTTCAACGCGGCTGAGTTCTCGTTTTCGTTGGGCCAAATCGGCTCGCGCACGCGCGACGCTCGCCCGTGCCATATCCAAGTTACTCGCGGCCTGTTCCCGACGAGCCTTGAACGGCTCCGGGTCAATGACCGCCACAATTTCCCCGGCTTTGACCTGTGAATTGAAATCGGCATGAAGACTCTTGACCATGCCCGACACTTGCGTACCCACTTGGACGGATACCACGGGATTGATCGTCCCGGTTGCACTGACGACGGAAATAACCTGCCCGCGCTCAACCGGCGCCGTTCGGTATCGAACAGGGGCCTTCCGCTCCCCGTTGAAAAACACATAGCCTCCGATGCCGAGGCCGACAGCTAGGACGCTAAGAATTAATCCAATTCGTCGCATATGTTACACATACTCGCATTAGAGCTATCGTTCCATCCTATCAGGAAGACTACCAAGAATCACGCTTCCCCAATCCCGAGACATATGATCTTTCTGGCATACCCATCCCTCTCGAGGGGCATGTGGGCTGCACGAGGCTAAGAGACTGAACGCACGGCCAGAGGAAAATTCGAACACGGGAGGATCAGGAAGGAACGATCACACGCTACCTTGCCAAGAAATGCTCCAAGAATGTGGTAGAGACATGGCCTTTTTGAAAATCAGAGTCTTCAAGGATTCGGCGGTGAAGCGGTATCGTCGTCTTGATCCCCTCGATAACAAATTCACCCAAGGCTCGCCTCATCCGTGCCATCGACTCCTGTCGATCACGACCATGCGTAATCAACTTCGCAATCATCGAATCGTAATGCGGCACAACGATCGAACCTGACTCCATCGCAGAATCCACTCGCACACCGAATCCTCCCGGGGGGCTGTATTTGGTAATGGTTCCGGGGGATGGGGTAAACTTCTCAGGATCTTCGGCATTGATGCGGCACTCCAGACTGTGGCCGGCCAGCACCACGTCCTGTTGGCGTAGCGAGAGCGGATGTCCGGCCGCAAGCCGAATCTGTTCCTTGATCAAATCGATACCCGTCACCATTTCAGTAATTGGATGCTCCACTTGAATACGGGTGTTGACCTCCATAAAATAAAAGTTGCGATCCTTATCAAGAAGAAACTCCACGGTCCCCACATTGCGATAGTGCGCAGCTTTGACGGCCTCCACTGCCACTCGTCCGATCTCTCGACGAAGCTTGTCGTCGACGACCGGGGACGGGGTCTCCTCGACCAGCTTCTGATGCCGCCGTTGAATGGAGCAGTCACGTTCTCCAAGATGAATCACGCGGCCATGCTGATCAGCCAAGACCTGCACTTCGATATGGCGCGGCTCCAAGAAATAGCGTTCAAGATAGACACCGTCGTTCCCAAATGTCGATTTGGCTTCAGCTTGAGCGGCTTGGAAGGCGCGTCCCAAGTCTTCGGCTCGATTGACGACGCGCATCCCACGGCCTCCCCCACCCGCCGTTGCTTTGATGATGACCGGAAACCCGATCTTCTGTGCAGCCTGTAACGCGTCTTCCTCACTCCGCACCTCACCGGGGCTCCCTGGAGTGACGGGAAGACCTCGTTTGGCTACGATCTCTCGCGCTTTCGCCTTGTCCCCCATCATGGCGATATTTTCTGAGCTGGGGCCGATGAACTTGATCCCGATCGATTCACACACTTCGGCAAAATGGGCGTTCTCGGAGAGGAAGCCATACCCGGGGTGAATCGCATCGACTCCGGTAATCTCCGCTGCGCTCAGGACATTGGGAATGTTCCGATAACTGAGCGCGGAATCAGCTGGTCCGACACAGACCTTTTCATCAGCTGCCCGTACATGCATCGCCAGCGCATCAGCCTCGGAATGGATCGCGACGGTCTGAATGCCTAGCTCCTTGCAGGCGCGAATGACTCGCAGCGCAATTTCTCCACGATTGGCAATCAGAACTTTTTTAAACACGTCTTGGCTCCGACACGATGGAGAGAATCACCGTGAGAATAACCTATGGGGTGGCTTTAGGATCGATGAGGAACAGGGCTTGACCATATTCAACGGACTTTGTGTTCTCCACTAAGATTTTCACAATCCGACCATCTATTTCAGACTCAATCTCATTCATGAGCTTCATCGCCTCAACGATGCAGAGGACTTGGCCCTTCTTGACAAAGTCGCCTTCATCTACGTATGAATCCGCATCTGGAGAAGGGGAGCGATAAAACGTTCCGACAATCGGTGAGGTCACCGTCACAAACCCGGCCGTGCCTTCCATTACCGGCATTGCAGAGGATACCGTATGCGACGGTTGCTGAAGAGTGGTCGGAGCTGACTCCTGATGAACCGCCACAGAAGTCTTTGCCGTAAGCTCGTGCCTCAGCCGTATCCGAACACCCTGGTGCTCAATCTCCAGCTCGGTCAGGTTATTACGCCGAAGAAGATCGATAAGTTCCTGGAGATGTTTGTTGGAACCGATGGTGAGCGTGGCTTGGCCAAGCGGTGGCCCCGGCCTTTCCGACAACACAATACGACGCGCTTTTGGCTTTGACCGACGACTTCTCACCGAACACGCTCCACATAGGATCGCGTACGAGTATCGATTCGAATCACCGTCCCAACCTCCAGATACAGCGGCACCTTAATGGTGGCTCCTGTTTCCACGATGACCGGTTTTGTTCCTCCGGATGCTGTGTCTCCCCGCACACCCGGCTCTCCATCGACGACCTTGAGCTCAATGAAGTTCGGCAGTTCCACCGCGATTGGGCGATGTTCATAGATGAGGATCTTGACGACCATGTTTTCTTTTAGCAGATCGGCATTCTCTCCCAATTGACGTTTCTCAAACGTCAATTGCTCATAGCTCTCCGTATCCATGAGCGTATAAGCCTCGCCGGCTGCATAGAGAAACTGCATATCACGCTCTTCAAGATCCGGCTCTTCAAATCGTTCTCCAGATCGAAATGTGCGATCCAGTACATTCCCTGAGAGGTAGCTCTTCAGCTTGGTACGGACAAATGCACCACCTTTGCCAGGCTTGACGTGTTGAAATTCAACGATATAGAAAGGTTCCCCTTCAACCATCAAACGGACACCACCACGAAAATCAACCGTGGAAATCACTCTAAACCCCCTTCGATGAGAAGAAACACTCCTAGCCTACAACCAGGCTCATGTCAGGCCGGTCCTGCCTCTCTCTGCAGGCGAGAGCGCTGGTTCGGAACCTGTCGACATGGACTTCGTGACATACTCGCATAGTCCACGCAGAGCCAACAAATAGCCGGATGGACCAAACCCGGAAACCTGCGCGACAGCAACTCCAGACACATAGGACTGTTGCCGAAAGGTTTCCCGCCGGTAAATATTTGACAGATGAACCTCGACCGTAGGGAGGTCGACCGCCGCCAACGCATCGCGTATCGCGATGCTGGTGTGAGTATAGGCTGCCGGATTGATGATGATCCCCTGACAATCTCGGCGGGCTTCCTGAATCCAAGTCACCAACTCTCCCTCATGATTGGATTGTCGAATGACAAGCTCAGCTCCAAGTTCATCTCCCAATTTGTGGAGAGACGAGTCAATCGTTTCAAGAGACGTAGTCCCATAAATAGACTGTTCACGATTACCAAGCAGATTCAGATTGGGACCATGCAAAACCAAGACACGGAGCACGGCGCGTATCCCCCTTCCACACCAAAAGAAGACCACCCACGTACCGGAGGCGGCATTCTAGCAGTCTGCTTTCAGAGGGTCAAACCGTTGACGTCACACAGACGTCTTCTGGACAGGTTGCGGTTGGCCAGAAACATCACGGCGGCGCGCTTGGATCAAATGAAGCCACTGCTCAAGTCGTGCAACGACCGATCTATCCGTTTCCTGAAGACTCAAAGATGGACCAGCAGCTACTGGCTCGGCGCATTCGGCTAAGCCAGGTCGGATCGGAGCCAAATGATCGTCACTATCATTCTCTAGTACCTGAGCCGCCCCTCCCACAACTGATGCCATGGGTGCTCCACCAAGACCGTCAGACTGAGGCTTCTCAAAATCCACGGCTGGTTGGTAAGGAGCCGGAACATGTTCCTTGACCACTACGTGGTCAAGACTTGCCCGCAGGGCCAACGCTTCTTGATCCTGTGAGTTCACCGCCAAGATAGCGTTACAAGAACGGATGGCGGCATCCTTGGCCCCTTGAGTCGCATAGAGCTTGGCCAATGTTCGATGCGCACGCAGATTATCAGGGCTTACTTTTATGGCCTCTTCAAGAATGGCTTTGGCCTTCACTGGCTGGTTCACCTGCTCATACGCACGCCCTAACGCCACCATGGCCGTAATGAAACCGGGATAGGTCTTCAGGCCATCCTCCAGCACAACGACGGCCTCCTCCCACCGGCCAGCTTTCCCATACTCTTCAGCCAGAGGGATAAAGACTTTTGATCCTGGCTCTTTGGCGAACGCCATGGCCAATCGATCAATTTCGGCAGCGTTGTCCGTCTTCTTGGAAGCAGAAGCCATAAACAGGATTACTCCACGAGTGACTCACCGCGCGGTGCCACCAAATACAAATCACGCACCGCATTCAGAATCTCATCTGCCAACCGCCGCTTGGGCATCAGGCTGAATACTCTCTGCTCTCCTGTCGCTGATAGAATGACCGCCGCATTCTCATCACTGCCGAACCCGCCACCTGTTTGCGTCACGTCATTGGCGACAATTAGATCCAAACCTTTTCCCTTCAGCTTGTCCTTGGCATGAGCTAGCACTTGTTCCGTTTCTGCTGCAAACCCGACAACAACCTGTGATGTACGCCTTGCTGAGAGCATCGCAAGAATGTCCGGCGTTGCTTCAAGTGCCAGCTCCATCTCAGATTTTCCCTGTTTTTTCAGTTTCCCTAATGCTGTCACCCGTGGACGAAAATCGGCAACGGCAGCCGCCATGATCAGGACTGTGCAGGAAGAAAAGTGCCGAGACAAGGCATCGGCCATCTCACTCGCAGTCTTCACGTGAACCGTGGTAACCCCCGAAGGAGGTGTCAATGCAGAAGGTCCCGTGACCAAGACCACTTCCCCTCCACGAGCACGCACCGCTTCTGCAATGGCATACCCCATTTTCCCTGACGAACGATTGGAAATAAACCGCACCGGATCGAGAGGCTCTTGAGTTGGCCCGGCAGATACCAATACCCGTTGGCCTCGCCAATCGCTCTGACGAAACACCGCAGCATGAACTGTGTCCAGAATTGTTGCCTCTGTTGGGAGCCTCCCCTGAGCGACCCGACCTGATGCAAGTGGGCCTACTTCAGGGTCAAGCACGACCACCCCACGCGATCGAAGCGCATCCACATGTTGAGCAACTGTTGGATGCGTCCACATCTCGCCGTCCATAGCGGGGGCAACAATGACAGGGCATCGAACATTCAGCAGCATCGTGGTCAAGACATCATCTGCAAGGCCAATCGCCGCCTTCGCCAGAAAATGCGCCGTCGCCGGTGCCACAAGAACCGCATCGGCACCCTCGGCCATGGTCAAATGCGGCATGGTTTCATGAGTCTCAAAGAGATCGGTGATGACGCGATGACCTGAGAGTACCTCGAACGTCAGAGGCGTCATAAATTTTGTCGCCCCCCGAGTCATGACAACCGATACGGACGCCCCTTGATCTCTCACTGCGCGAAGCACACCGACGGCCTTATAGGCGGCAATACTTCCTGTCACCCCTAACACGAGGTGTTTACCACCAAGAGTCATGGTGGACCTCGCTTCGTCCACAGCTACTCCTCGGTTTGGACTACCGCCGGCTGAGCCGTGTCATCTACATAGACACTGAGCTCTTTCTTGATCTCTCGCGCATCTTCCCCGGTCATCATCGCAATACGCTCTGTCTCGCCTTCTTTCCCACGCTTCGCCTCTTTCATCGCATCACGTGCTTCCTTACCGATCAGATACTTCACTTGCCCCTTCAACACCTCATCAAGCGCAACGGTGGTTTCCTTCGTAAACCGAGAGGGTCCACCAGGCCTGGCACCCTGGGTCAAATGTTTAGCCCTCTGCGAGGCGACAATCACCAATCGGTGTCTGGAGTCGAATTCATTGGAGGTATACTGCGGCAACAAATTCAGCATATCGATCATAATATAGCTCTCTCCCTATACGATAAAATGTAAATAAAGGCTCTTAATCTGCCGGTACTGCGTTCGACCCATCGGTAAAACTCCGCTCAAGCCACTGCAGGTCCATCCGCTGAGTCTTCAGACGTTCAGCATGAAAAATGCTCTGTAACTCGCGAAGAGACTGCTCAAGATCATCATTTCGAACGATGTAGGAGTATTCACGAACACGCCAGACTTCATCCTTCACCTTGCGGAGTCGGCTGAGGATTTCCTCCTGAGAGTCCGAAGCTCGACTCTGAAGTCTAGCACGGAGAACATCCATCGATGGCGGTAGGATGAAGATAGAAACCGCATCGACAAACCCCTTCTTGATCTGCAGGGCGCCCTGAACGTCAATTTCAAGCAAGACGTCAACGCCGTGCTGAATCTTGTCCATAAGGGGCCCCCGAGGAGTTCCATACCAGTGGCCATAGACATGGGCATATTCCAAAAATTCGTCACGCTTCACCATGTCGTGAAATAGTTGTTCCTCAATGAAAAAATACTCTCGTTCATGCTCTTCTCCGGAACGAGGTTTTCTCGTGGTCGCGGATACGGAATGCCACACCCCTGATATCGAGGCCACAATCTGTTTGCACAACGTCGTCTTTCCTGCCCCTGAAGGGGCTGAAACAATAAACAGGATCCCTTGACGCCCTGGCGCAGGTTGCCCGTCAGCTGGCCCGGAAGACAGATGGCGTGTGGTCGCTGGACTACTCATTGAACGTTCTGTACCTGCTCACGTAACCGTTCCAACTCTGCTTTCATTCGAACAACCTCTGCGGCAATCGCCGAATCATTCGCCTTTGAGCCAATGGTATTCACTTCTCGCCCCATCTCCTGCAGAAGAAAGTCCAACGTCTTCCCAACAGGCTCGCTGTGCTGAACAGCCTGTTCAAACTGTACCATATGCGCATCCAGTCTGACCAATTCTTCCGTAATGTCACATCGATCGGCATAGATGGCCAGCTCCTGGTTGAGTCGCGGAAGGTCCGGAATGGCATCTCCGACCAGTTTTTCTACACGCAGCTTCATCCGATCAAATGCGTCCTGTGTCACGAATGAAGCACGGCAGGAAACCACCGTCTTGCAGGTCCGTACACACGCTAGTCGACAAAGAATGTCCTTCGCAAGCAGCCCCCCCTCCTTCTTGCGCATGGCGACCATATCACGTACCGCTTTTGCTCCCAACTGTTCGACAAGCTTGAAGAGCTTTGGATCATCGGTTGATTGCTCAGACAGCACGATGACATCGCGAAACCCAGCCATCATGGCGATGTCAATCGATCCTTTCAGCTTCAACGTGCGTTGGAGGGCCCGAAGAGCTTGATGGTAGTGCTTTGCTAAATTCTCGTCAAGTTGAGGCACTCGCCCATTCCCCCGCGTTCCCTGGATCACGACCGTCATATCCACACGTCCACGGGCGCAATGCTGCTGGATGGTCTTCTTAAGGACGTCCTCCAGCCCTCCCATTGATTTTGGCAGACGAATAGATGTTTCCAGAAAACGATGGTTGACGGATCGCACCTCGATCGTGACGGTCGCTTCTCCAGAGGTTCCCTGGCGGCGACCAAAACCGGTCATACTCGTGATCATCTGGTCAGTTTCCCTTCCCACTTACAAACATCAGAGAGCAAGCAAGCACGACAACGGGGCTTCCGTGCAAGACACACGTATCGCCCATGAAGCAACAGACGCTGTGAAACATCCGTCCACTCAGCTTGTGGGTAGAGAGCCTGAAGATCACGCTCGATCTGCTCAGGGTTTTGCGATCGGCTCAAGGCTAAGCGGTTCGCCATACGTTTCACATGGGTATCAACGACGACTCCCGGTTTTCCAAACACCCCCCCAAGAATCACGTTCGCAGTCTTTCGCCCAACACCGGGGATTGACGTCAGTTCGTCCATCGTATTCGGTACGTGACCACCAAAACGGGTCGACACAGCCTGCGCACAGCCGACCAGATTTTTTGCCTTGCTCTTGTAGAAGCCCGTCGGTTTGATCAGCGACTCAAGATCGGCCTGCTCCGACATCGCCATCGACTGTGGAGTTGGATATCGTTGGAATAAAGCCGGTGTCACCTGATTCACCCGCCGATCCGTACATTGTGCGGAAAGCATCGTGGCAACCAAGAGCTCCCAGGGAGACCGGTGTGCTAACTCTATCCTCACCTCCGGTATGGATTGACGTAGGTGTAATGCGATTTTCGCTGCACGACCGGAGGGAGAGCCGACCTTTCTACGATTGATCGGTATCATAGACGCCCGATTGTGCAGCGCCTACTCGTAAGTTGCAAGAGCAACCGCACCATTCCCGTGAGACACCTCGGCCGTTTGATCATCAACAGGCAACAATGCTTTCACGTGCGCCTCCAGTCGAGTCAGCAGAGGACGCAGCGTGGGCGGCTGGAGCGCAGAGATCCCGACGGCTTCGTACCGTCGGCAGAGCCGTTCAACTTGTTGCGGCAATGCCCGGTCACATTTATTGAATACCAACACTCTAGGAATCGTAGTCAGCTGAAGCTCGGCTAAGATGGTTTCCACCGCGGTGATCTGCACGTCAATATCGACGGCACTGATATCGACGACGTGGAGCAGGAGATCCGCCTCGCGAAGCTCGTCAAGTGTCGTCCGAAACGCGCCAACTAATTCTGGCGGAAGATCGCGAATAAAACCCACGGTGTCCGTAATAATGACTTCACGGTCCTCGGGAAATCGCAACCGTCGGCTTGTTGTATCAAGTGTTTCAAATAGCCGGTTTTGAGCTGAAACCTGACTCTTGGTCAAGACGTTGAGCAGGGTAGACTTCCCAGCATTGGTATACCCCACCAACGAAATCACAGGAAGCCCAAATCGCCCTCGTCGGGACCGTCGCCGGTCTTGATGCCGCGCAAACCGCGCCAATTCACGCTCTAAATGCGTGATCCGCTCGCGAGCTCGTCGTCGATCCGTCTCGAGTTTCGATTCACCAGGCCCCCGCGTCCCGATGCCTCCACCCAAACGGGATAGCTGATTGCCACGCCCCGACAATCGTGGCAACAGGTAGCGGAGTTGTGCCAATTCGACCTGAATTTTTCCCTCACGACTATGCGCACGCCGAGCAAAAATATCCAGAATCAGTTGTGTGCGATCAATGACTTTGATATCCGTCATTTCCGAAATGGCCCGGAGCTGGGCCGGCGAGAGCGTCTGGTCAAAGATGACCATGTCGGCCCCACGGTGAAGGGTTTGAATCAAGACGTCTTTCATTTTGCCGCTTCCCAACAGATAGCGCTGATGTCCATCCGATGTTCGTTGGGCCATGCGATCGACAACCGTCACATCAGACGAGACCGCCAACTCCGCCAATTCAGTTAAGCGTTCCTCCTGCTCTGCTCGGCTTTTCGCGGACGCGCTCACAAGAATTGCTGCCTCCTTTCCATGTGCAACCGAGTACTGCGCACAAGCCTGTTGAAGTTCCGTTTCGAGCCCCTGAATAAACTCGTCGAACGCAACCCTGATGCTGTGAAAGGGAGTCGACTGCCACACCTTGAACAATTGGCCTCCGGCGTTCGGAGGCAGCAAACTCGCCATGTACATGTGACCCAGTTGACCATCTGCAGCGACACTGAGGACGCCAATGAGATCAAGTCGTAAGAAGGCAAGATCGGTGAGCACTTCCTGGTTCAGCGGCTGATCATGCAATTGCGTCCGAATAAATCGCAACCCACGAAGCGCCCGACTGCCGACACGGAACAAGGTGAGTGTCGCAGAAGAGAGCGTCAACTCCGTCCCCACGATGACTTCCTGAACCTGTCCTCGCCTGGTCAGCAGCACACCGATTGGTCGACGTAGTTCGAGCGTGAGCTGGCCCATCACCTTGGCCAGATCCGGCGACATGATTATGTCAGTCGCCACGCGACGACGATACAGCCGTTCAAGCGCGACGAGCTGGCTCGCCCGAAGCCCAGCAATATGACCACGGATGCTAGAGATGGTCGTTCTCCTTCTACTTTGGGAAACCCGTCGTGGCCAAGCGCCTCTCAGTCAACGTCATGGACCCCTCCATCGGAGAAATGTCCAGATCTGAAGAACAGGGCTCTCCACGCATCAACCGTTGACGCCCCGCCGACGCAATCATAGCTGCATTGTCCGTACAGAACTCCAATGGAGGAAGCGAAAGTTGGAACTGCCCAGGCTCCGCGCGTTCGTTCAATAGCGCACGTAGCCGCGAGTTCGCTGACACGCCCCCTACCACCGCAAGCGCAGATAGTTTCGACTGCTTCAAAGCCGCCAAAGACTTCATCACCAAAACCTGTACGATGGCCTCTTGATAACCAGCCGCAAGATCGGCGACCTGCTCAGGCCTGAGCGGAACGGTCCTTCCGCGTAGCTTATAGAGTAACGAGGTCTTAAGACCACTGAAGCTAAATTCAAGACTACCCCTTGCCCCATGATACCGAGGAAATGGAATGGCCTGTCGATCTCCGGCCCGAGCAATTTGGTCAATGGCCGGTCCTCCAGGATAGCTTAGCCCGAGCATTTGGGCTCCTTTATCAAAAGCCTCGCCGGCTGCATCGTCACGAGTGCGTCCAAGCAGAACACACTCACCATTCACCTCACGGCGATAAAGATGCGTATGTCCTCCGGATACAACCAGAACAATGCAAGGAAGAGGAAATGTCGGATCGGCTAACCATGCGGAAGCAATATGACCCTGCAAATGATTGACTCCGATAAGAGGAATGCGTAGTCCGTAACTCAGGGCTTTAGCATAGTTCACCCCGACAAGTAATGCCCCAGCTAATCCCGGCCCTTGAGTGACTGCCAGAGCCTGAAGATGACGTTTCTCAACCTGAGCCTGTTCCAATGCGCGCATTACCACCATATCAATCTTTCCAAGATGGGCCCGGGCTGCCAATTCTGGAACCACTCCACCGAATTTTTCATGGACGGAGTGCTGCGACGCCACAACATTGGAAAGCACCGCTCCATTGGAACCAAGGACCGCAGCGGCGGTTTCATCACACGAAGATTCGATACCGAGGATCGGTCCTGATTTCCAGACCATCTAGCGAGGATCTTCCTGTGCTCAAATCCCGACAGCCATCATGGCTGACGAGGCCACCAAACCTTCTTGAAACAAAACGGCCTCTGTAGCCAGATGCTACAGAGGCCATGTCCATCGTATTGAATCGCTGAACAACCACAGACGGGCATTACACCCCAGCCATCGCCTCCTGCTCAATAAAGGCCGGAGCCCCATCTCGTAAGACCACCTTCACCTTACGGCTTTCCTTAAAGCGCCCTCTGATCAGTTCATCAGAGAGGGGATCGCCGATGGCACGTTGGATGGCCCTCCGCATCGGCCGTGCCCCATAGAGCGGCTCATAACCTTCTTTAATGAGCCACTGTTTGACTTCATCATCGACCTCAATTTCAATCCCTTTGTCAACCAGCCTCAGATTCAACTCATGGAGCAGGATGTCCAAGATATTGTAGAGTTGTTCCTTCTCGAGCTGATGGAAAATAACGATTTCATCAATACGATTCAAAAACTCTGGGCTGAATGACTTGCGAAGCTCTCCGAGCACCTCTTCCTTTTTCCGACGTGCGGCTTCGCCTTCCGTACTCTGGAACCCTAGCGACACACCCTTCTGGATCATCTTCGTCCCGATGTTGGACGTCATAATGACCACAGTATTCTTAAAATCGACTTTTCGGCCGAGGCTGTCGGTCAGAACCCCGTCATCTAACACTTGGAGCAGCACATTAAACACGTCGGGATGCGCTTTCTCAATTTCATCAAACAGGACAACGGAGTAAGGTCGACGACGAACCTTTTCCGTCAGCTGGCCTCCCTCCTCATACCCCACGTAGCCCGGAGGGGCACCGAAAAGCCGAGAGCTGGTGAATTTCTCCTGATATTCTGACATATCAACGCGAATCAAGGCATCTTCGCTGTTGAACAAAAACTCCGCCAAAGTCCTCGCAAGTTCCGTCTTTCCGACCCCTGTCGGCCCAAGGAAAATAAAGGAGCCAATTGGTTTCTTTGTCTCTTTTAGACCAGCTCGAGAACGCCGAATGGCTCGGGCAACGGCTGAAATCGCCTCGTTCTGGCCGACCACCCGCTTGTGAAGAAATTCTTCCATTCTCAGGAGCTTATTTGATTCTTCCTCTTCCAGCTTGAAGAGTGGAATACCCGTCATTTTTGAAACAACGTAAGCGACATCTTCCTTGCCGATCACGGGCTTGTTTTTTTCCTGGTTCTTTTTCCACTCTCTCTTGGATTCATCAAGGAGTTTGCGTAACCGCTCTTCTTCTTCACGGTGCCGAACCGCTTCCTCAAAATTTTGCGTAGAAATTGAGAGCTCTTTCTCACGGGCAACTTTCTTCAGTTCTTGCTCCATGGCCTTCAATTCTGAAGGAAGTGCGTAGGTCTGCAGCTTAGCGCGTGATCCGGTTTCATCAATCAGGTCGATCGCCTTATCAGGCAAGAACCGATCAGTAATGTACCGATCGGACAATTTGACGGCCTCCACGATCGCATCCTCTGTAATCTCCACTCCATGGTGTTCTTCATAGCGATCTCGAAGTCCTTGAATAATACGGACGGTTTCATCCATATTCGGTGGCTGGACATAAATCGGTTGGAATCTCCGCTTCAATGCCCCATCCTTTTCGATATGCTTCCGGTACTCATCTAATGTCGTCGCGCCGATACACTGAATTTCTCCTCGCGAAAGCGCTGGTTTCAACATATTCGATGCATCAATGGACCCCTCAGCCGCTCCAGCACCCACCAGGGTATGAAGTTCGTCGATAAATATAATGATGTTGCCGGCCTGAACTATTTCCTTCATCACAACTTTGAGACGCTCTTCAAACTGTCCACGGTATTTTGTCCCTGCCACAAGAGACCCTAAATCTAACGCGATGACTCGACGTGAAAGCAGGTTGTCTGGCACTTCTGATTGGATGATTCTTTGAGCAAGCCCTTCGACTATGGCTGTTTTCCCGACACCCGACTCTCCAATGAGCACCGGGTTGTTCTTGCTTCGCCGGCTAAGAATCTGCAAGACGCGCTCGATTTCGTCTGCCCGACCAATCACTGGATCCAATTGACCTTCTTGGGCCAACTGGGTCAGGTCTCGACCGAATTCATCCAACGCCGGAGTATTGCTCTTCCGATCACGCTCACGAGGAGCAGATTTCCGCAAAAAGGTCACGGTTAACTGACGTGCGGTCAATAAGTTTGCCCCCAGGCTTCGAAGGATTTTCCCACCGATCCCTTCCTCTTCACGCAGCAGCCCGAGGAGCAGATGCTCGCTCCCGATGTGATTATGGCCCAGTAACCGAGCCTCCTCAACCCCATATTCAATGACCTTCTTGACCCGCGGGCTAAAGGGGATTTCCCCAAACGTCATCGTTGTACCCCCGCCGGGCAGGTTACGTTCGATTTCCAGTCGAATCTGCTCAGTCGACAATCCCATCTTCTTCAGGATCATGAGAGCAATCCCATCGGACTCACGAAGGATCGCCAAGACCAGATGTTCGGTGCCCAGATAGTCGTTCTGGTGTCGCTCAGCCTCCTCACGCGCAAGGATGATGATCTTTCGACCCTTATCCGTAAATCGTTCGAACATCCTGCCTCCTTCTCGGTGAGTGAAACCCCGGCCGCATTCAAGCAAACCCTTGAAAAACCTTGCTCTGATTCTAACCACAGTACGTTTGAGAGTCAAGATTGAGTAGAGAACGAGACTGAGAAGCAAGGTTCTGGTTTATGAATTCCGTGGCCTCCTGTACCAGTAGATTGCAGGAAAGCTCGATTGCCCTCCAGTCATAGATTCAATAGACGCATCCGTTCCTGCTAGGCTGTGGTCCAGTGGGTCGCTACGGATTGCACGCTGGCAGAATAAAAAAGTTGCTCAAACACTCCTTACAGAGACAACACGAAAAACCCAACAGCCTTTCCGTTGACATAAAATTACGCATCCCGATACAATACCTATTCCCATCCGCCCACCCACATGCTTGGCATTCATGAAAAGTAAAAGTGTTGGGATTCTGACGAAGCCGAAGTTCCCTGAGGTAAAGACCACGCTGCTCGGCGTAGTAGCGTGGCTTCGTGAGCATCACATCGATGTCTTACTTGACACGACCTCCGCACTGTTATTGAACGAACTAGGAGGAGTCCCTAAAACTCAACTCGCGCAACAAGCCGATGTGCTGCTGGTACTGGGAGGGGACGGAACCATTCTCAGCGCAGCACGACTTTCAGCTGAACGAAGTATTCCGATCCTGGGAGTCAATATGGGGGGGCTCGGATTCCTGACGGAGGTCCGACTCGACAACCTCTATCCATCGCTCGAACGAGTCTTCGCCAACGATTTCGCCCTTGATGAACGGCTGATGCTTACCACGCATATCCACCGGCATGGAGAAACAGTCGCGCAAGGCGTCGTGCTTAACGATGTGGTGATCAGCAAAGGCACCTTGGCTCGCATGATTGAACTACATGTTGCAATTGGCGGCCAATTCGTAACGAATCTTCGTGGAGATGGCCTCATTATCGGAACCCCCACAGGCTCTACCGCTTATTCACTCTCGGCCGGGGGCCCGATCATGAATCCCGGCCTCCAGGCGCTCATCCTGACACCAATCTGTCCGCACACCTTAACTCACCGACCCTTGATCGTGCCCAACAATGCCGTCATTGAAGTCACACTGACAAGTAAAGATGATGGATCGATGGCAACGCTAGATGGGCAAGTCGGCGTGGCCATGACACAGGGCGACACCGCCGTTATCCAAGCTTCAGAGAGCCGGACCAGGCTCATCAGGTTTCCGGAAAGCCACTATTATGAAGTGTTACGGGAAAAGCTAAAGTGGGGACATAGTTAAGGACGGGATAACGATCTAGCGGCTTCAAGTACTCGTTTGTTCGATATACTTCAGCATGTCCTGATTCGCCGAAAACTTGAACTCACCGATACAGTCGGTCTTCTCGGAGAATGAACGTTCAGCCGCATCTAGAGCCCGCAACCCATTCACATCAACCGGATGACTCTGCCGTTGCTTTAACCTCGTGTGCAGGCGGTCCAGTACGATGTTCACGCCTCCCCCGCCAGTCTTAGCGCCCAAATACCGTTCAACCACCTCCGCGCACCAATCTCCATCACGTTTTGCAACACCAACGAGGCCTTCACTGGCTTTTCGAGCCCAACCCGCCAAGAACACCCCCTCTATGACCTTACCAGTCGATTCATCGTAAGCCTGAAACAGGGCATCATCAGGATCATTCCCAGTCTTGTTTGGATTAGTGGTAAACACTCCGTTCTTATAGGGAAGACCGACTGTCTCATCGACCCTATCGCCGACAGCAAACACCACTGAATCGCAAGGAAACTCATAGTATGCTTTTAGGCCGACAGCGACCGTATCCGCTCCTTTGGGATCGAGCCGATTATCTTCCATTTCAAGTCCGCGAACACGATTGTTGGAATCAATGAGAATCCGTTTTGGAGAGGCCAGGAAACGAAAGCCCATCTTTGTCTCAGACACCTTGGGTTCGCACTTGGTAAACTCGCCGGTAAATGCCTTCAGGACTTCATCAGGGTTTTGGCCGACCTTGGTGAGACGGTCCTTGATGCGAGTAAACTCAGCGCTGATCCCCTCAAGGTCCATATTGGCACAGATACTCCGAATCTCCTTGGGGTTGTATTTTCGTTCGACCGGCCCACGTCTCACGATCGCCGTAACCCGTTCGACCTGTTTATAGCGGGTTAACCAGTGAGCGATATCCACCATCACATCACCAGCCCCGATCACCGCAACATGTTTTCCCATATCAAACGGGCGATCCCCAAAGCCCGGGAGTCGGTTAAAGTGATAGACGACGTCCTTTGCGTGGAACACGCCTTGTGCAGAATCTCCTTCCACACCAATGGCTTTGGTTCCCTGAGCACCGATCGTAAAGACAACCGCGCTCGCTCCCACCCCACACACCTCTTCAACTGTGAGGTCCTTGCCATTCCCAATCGTGACATTCCCCAAATAGTGGACGTTCTTCTGTTGAAGGAGATCCCAGTACTGTTTTTTAAGACCACCGCGAAGCTTCAACTTGGATGGGAAGATCCCATATTCCGCCAACCCACCAAATTTTATGTCACGGTTTAGGATGATCACCTCATGCCCGACCTTTGAGAGAGCAGCCGCTACCGCCATACCAGCCGGCCCTGCTCCTGCCACAATAACGACATGTGTCTGCAATCCACTCATGTTCAATCGCCCTTCAGGATGTACGTAGAAAAGCCTTGATTATCAACGATCGGCGGACTGTAGCATAGCGATTCCCGCACTGTCAAAATGGACAGAGTATTGGTTACTAAAGGGAAAGGCCACCCATATGCCTCTACTTGCACAGTTCTTGCCGGTCGTCTACAATCCACACGCGTCGACAGGAGGTGGGCGAATCACACGCAATATGCGTTTCGGCCTTGCTTCCTAAATATCCAGGACTTCCAATGCCTATCTTGTTCTAGATTAGGCAGATCCATCACAACCAGTGAGACTCGGCAAGGTTCTTCATGTCCTCGCATCGGGCGACTGCCTCATCAGACGCTGGGCCCCAAGCCACTTCGATTCACTTCCATCCGGCTTGCAAGGATGGTCAGCCAGTCTCTCCCAAGCGATTGCGCCGAGACGAAGCATACCTTGTACCGGATTTTGACCAAGCCGAAGTACTCATTGCTCAAGGCGTTAATAGCGCTCGCGTGGCAATTAGCGATAGAGCCTCGGTGAACGATCATGATCCGGGATACTCTCAAGTGGCGGGAGAGCTGCAGCTCGTGCCTACCTCACCATTCACCTTTGAGGAATCTATCCTTGTGGTTCTTCCGACCTATAATGAACGTGCCAATCTAGAGGCACTCGTTACGGCAATCGGCCAATATCTCGTAACCGATATTGTAATAGTGGATGACAATTCACCGGATGGAACCGGTGAACTGGCTGATCAGCTCAGCACCCGACACCCTCATGTCCATGTGCTCCATCGGCCAAGAAAGGAAGGGCTCGGGCCGGCCTACATCGCGGGCTTCCAGTGGGCCCTCCAGCGACCGTATGATCGAATCATTGAGATGGATTGCGACTTCAGTCATGCCCCGTGGGATCTTCCCCGCTTAGTTCACCGCAGCCACACAGCCGACTTGGTCATTGGCAGTCGCTATGTTCCTGGCGGTGGAACGGAAAACTGGAACGCCCGCCGACGCCTCGTGTCCCGATGCGGCAATAGCTATGTGAGCCTCTTTCTAGGCTCGATCATTCAAGACTGGACCGGAGGCTTTCGGTGTTATCGCCGGGGACTGCTGGAGAGGATGGCCTTGTCGACCGTGCAAGCCAAGGGATACATTTTTCAAGTGGAGTTAGCCTGGCGAGCTGTGCAGCTTGGAGCGACGGTCAGTGAACTCCCCATTCGATTTAGCGACCGTATCTTAGGTCAGAGCAAGCTGGGGTGGGCATCGATCATCGAAGGGCTGATGGAAGTGCCCAAGATGTGCTTTAGAGGATCAACGAGTCAATAAAGCCTCTCTCCCCTCCGGACTTGTAGGCAGTCTTGCTCGTCGCCTTCCACAAGCCCCCGAGAAGGGATCAGCTAGGCTTCCGTGAACAGAGGGCCTGGCGATTCATACAGGGTCCTATGAGCAATGTGTCCGGCTCAGAAGATTCAAGTTTGGTTAAATCAATAACCAGCTCATCTTTAGCGTTGGCAAAGACCCCATCAAGCAAGCTGCTTTGCAGGGGAATCATCGCCTCAACCGGCTGAAACAGCAGATCAAAACCCTTGGCCGCAGTCGGCCTCATAGGATAGCGGCGGTCGTAGATCATGCCATAGGCTGGAATCCCGTAAATGATCCGCCAATTACCCAGCAAAAAATGCAACTCCGCGCCATGGATATACAATCCACCCGTCGTAATAATGCGCCGAGCAAATGTTTGCGGTTGGCTGAGATAAAACGTGACACGCTCGTTATAGGCGGCTTCTGCCAACGCTTCCGCCAGTTGGGCCGACAAGAGCGTCATCTCCTCATCCGTGAAAGCCTGAACCAATGGAGACTCCCCAAGAAGCCACCGTTGCAGTACGGTCCGGTGTTCCTGCACCTTCATTCCCGTCAAGATTGTACGTATGGTGCCAGCTTCTATGAGAAAAGGATGGGTATGGTGGGTTGGTGGCCATTCAGCGAGCACATCGGCATCTTCTTCGAGCCGCACATAGTTCACAGGATCTTCGTACACAATCCGTGACGGAATGTGCGGCACCGCGCAACCGATCAACAATATGATGGGGGAAAGAGTCAGAAACACGATGAGCATCGACATCACCGTGTTGAGTTTTCGAGCGTGCGACTTCCGATATCTCACCCCTCCTTCCCCCTTTTTCACCCCTCGCTGATCGTGACGGTCAGCTCAGCACGCTCCAATGGATTGTCCCTGCCATCACGCTTCATACCGACAATCTTGTCGGCAACGTCCATACCGCTCACCACCTCTCCAAAGACCGTATATTGCCAATCGAGGAAGTTTGCGTCGGCGACACAGATAAAGAACTGCGACCCGGCACTATCCGGATCATTGGCTCGAGCCATCGAGACGATCCCTCGCTTATGGGGAGTGCTGTTGAACTCCGCCTTCACTTTGTACCCAGGCCCACCCATACCATGTGAGGAACGATCTGGGCTCTTACTATTCGGGTCCCCTCCCTGAATCATGAATCCAGGGATCACTCGGTGGAACGTTGTCCCGTCGTAGAATCCATCTTTGGACAGCTTGATGAAGTTCGCGACATGACCGGGTGCCACATCGGAAAAAAACTTGAGCACAATGTCACCGATCGGTTGCCCCTTGCTCGTTACAGCAATCGTCGCTTGGACTTTGTCATTTTTCTCAGCCATTCGATGTATCCTTTCTCACATTATCGAAAGAGAAACGGCGGTGGCGCAACTCCAGCCTCCAACCCCTCATTCACGGCAATCCATGAACTCCCGTCGTCGCTCCGAAACACTCCGGAACTTGTTCCGGCATAGAGTCCTGTCTCTTTAGAGCCGATCAACACCTGGATAGCCTGGTTCGTCAATCCCTTATTCACCGGAGTCCATTGCTTCCCCTGATCCACCGTCTTAAAAATTCCATTCCCCGTCGCCACGACCAATGTCCGATCGCTCGACACAATACCCCGGATAGAATCATTGGGCAATGCCCGACTGATCGGTCGCCAGGTCATTCCAGCATCAGCACTGCGGAAGACACCGCCATCGAACGTTCCGGCGACAATGCTCTGGTCGTGATCAATGACGAGGACGCGGATGAAGTTTTCGATCAGCCCCTCATGGTCTTTCAAGCCATGATGCAGCCGCACCCACCCTGATGAACGAGGGCTGAAGCGAAAGAGGCCTTTTCCCGATGTTCCGGCGAATAACGTCCCATCAGCCGAGCGAGCCAAGGCATGAACCAAAATATCGTCCAATCCAGTCGTGACGGGAATCCAATGATCGTCCGAGTGCCGCAGACGATAGACACCATCACCCGTTCCAGCAAAGACTTCCCGATCAACTGCCAGGAGGGCCTTCACCTCCATCTGCTTGAGCCCGGTGCTCACCGGTTGCCACGAGCGGCCGTCGTCACGCGAGCGAAACACCCCCCCACGAAACGTACCGGCATAGACCGTACCATCCTTGGTGGAGGAGAGGCTCAGAATAAATGGATCAGTCACTCCTCCCCCCACTCGAGCCCATGTTGACCCGCGATCGGCGCTACGAAAGATGCCATGTCCAAATGACCCGGCGTAAATCGTGCCATGGCTATCCATAACGAGCGCTTGCACACTCGCGACGGACTGCTCAAAAGGGCCAGGCGATGATGAGGGATCTGCCACAGGGGTGAGGATCGGAGACGACACGAGATGCGCCTGAAAGGTCTCACCCTCTACCAAATACTGAAAACCAGCCGCCACGAGCATAGTCACCGTAAGAAGACCGATCCGACAAACCTTCACAAGCCGAGCCGTCATCGCACCCTCGTTCCCGCAGTATTGATCGGCAGATCTGGATCAAGCGGCAAATCAACGTCGCTGTGAGTCGGATTCCGTCCAAACATACGCGCGCCAAGAATCCCGACCTCGTACAGCGCCATGAGAGGAACGGCCATGAGAAGCATCGTAAATAGTGTGGCGTCTGGCGTGACGACCGCCGAGACGATGAGACAGAGCAAGATGGCATGCTTACGGTAATGGGCGAACTGGTGTGCAGAAACGAATCCCGTCATTGCCGCAAGAGTCATCGCCAACGGCAATTCGAACGCACACCCAAAGATCAGCAAGAACTTTACATTGAAATCAATATAGGTCCCCACGCTCAGTTGTGGGGTCACGTCGCGGTCCAACCCAAAACTCACAAACCACTCGATCACGAGCGGCAGGATTACCACATTACAAAACACCAATCCTAATGCGAACAACCCGCCGGCAATCATAAAC
The DNA here is from genome assembly GCA_002254365.1 of Nitrospira sp. UW-LDO-01. Taxonomy (GTDB): domain Bacteria; phylum Nitrospirota; class Nitrospiria; order Nitrospirales; family Nitrospiraceae; genus Nitrospira_D. The sequence continues at coordinate 3,829 of NIUT01000075.1, read as the reverse complement.
AGCGGGATGGCCCAGCGTTGTTCGGTCGGCAACAACGCTGGTTCAATGAACTTCCAACACTGGTAGAAAATGACCGGCAGACTCAGGATTACTGCCGCCAACAACGAGACCTTGATCGAAGCGAAGAGCGCCTCCGTCGGCCCATAAAATGCCAGCTGGTTGGGGAATGGCCGATTCAGCCAGGCCACCATTTCCGACGAAAATGTGAACGTGAGCACCAGCGAGCCCACCACCGTCGCCCCGATGATGAGCAATCGACGCTTGACGGCTTGAATGTGAAGGGCAAGCGGATGAACGACGTGCTGCATAAAACTGGCTAAGAGTTCTAAATTTGTATGGCAAGTAGCTGATTACCGTGCTGGCTCCAGCTGTTGGTCCCGATACAGACGAATGAATTCTGCCAGCTTGTCTTTCTTGACCAACTTCTCTTTTTGAATCCGCTTTTTCTCGATCTCTTCGTTTGGCGTCAGCACATGACGTCTTTGCAGCTCATTGAGTTCAAGGTCCAGGCGATGGTGAGACTCTTCCAGCTCTCGAAATTCCGTGTTGGTGTGGCGAAGTTGTAACATGATCGCATCTTCATTCAACATACGACACCTCCTCTGGTTAGAGTGAATCTGACAACAGTGAATCACCTCCTGAGCGGCATGTTCGATCTCGCTGCCGCTCACCTGGCAGTACAAGCGGATTCATTTCCATTAAGAGCGCGTCTTCGGTGGGATGGGTGTAATACTGCGGACGTTTGCCGACCTGAATAAACCCCATCTGCGTGTACAACGACCGTGCAGCATCGTTCGAGGCTCTGACTTCGAGGATCGCTCGAGTAGCGGCCTGTTCAAACCCCAAGCGGCAGGCCTCCATCACCAACGCCCGTCCTACTCCCTGCCTGCGCATCGTCCCTTGGACCGCCAAATTCATCAGCCGCAGCTCTTCAAATACAATCCAAAAGCAATGATAGCCGAGAATCACTGAGTTCGCTTCTCCCCCCGACCAATCCTGGCGGAGTGCGACAAGAAAATGCGCGAAGGGATTCCCCGTTAACTCAGCTTCCAGCATTTTGCGCGTCCAAGGCGCCGAGAAGCAAGCCTCTTCTAGCGAAACAATCTCGGGCAACATCTCCGCTGTCGCTGGAAGAATGTGCAGATCCAACATCGCTCTCCCACCGCACAGATGAATCACACCCTCGACCGTTTCCGACCTCGCGCCAATCGCTCTGCCGTCTTCCGTTCAACACGGCCTTGACGTCTCGCGACGGGTGACAGCCCTCCCGATCGTTCATATTGGATGTCGGCCTCAGCCCGTTGGACATAGAGTGGAGCCACGACCTCACCGGCAACCTCCCCCCGTTGAAGCTGACTCATCCCAACACGAGCAACTGAGACGGCAGACGGCGTAAAGAGACGTTCCGGTCCGACCGTTACCGTACCCGCCTTTGCCAGGTGGTCGCGAGTCTCGGGGGCCATCGTCGTCCATCCCGCTCCAAATACCAATGTCGGTTCATGGAGACTCTGAACGAACGCATGTTCCGTCCCGACCTGCTCCCCTAACACACGCTCGACATGCCCATCCACGCCTCGGCGAAAGATCGCCCAATACACTTCTCCCCGACGGCTGGGCAAGAGGGGACAAATCGGTATGGTGCTATCCACGTTCCAGGCCATAGCTTCCAATGTTGGGACAAGAATCAGGGGAAGTCCGGTTGCAGCCCGGAGTCCGAGGCCTGTGGCGAGACCGACTCGAATCCCTGTAAACGAACCAGGCCCAGCGGAACAGACCAGCCCGCTCAGCTCATGAAGTTTCACCTGCGATTGCGTCAGCAGGCGATCGATGGTCGGCAAAAGCAATGCGCCATGGGCCCCACCAGCCTCCTGCCCATGCTGGGCAAGCACGCCGGTTTCATCGAGAATCGCCACACTCTGCCACGTGGTGGCTGTTTCAATTGCGAGAATCTTCATTGCGGTTACAACGCCTGTCCCAAGTCTTCCGCTGTGATTGTCTGATTCTGATGCAATTCATGGAAGGTGATTTGCACGGCTCCCTGCCCCCGTCCAGCCTCGAGAGAAATTTTGAACGGGCGTAGCAACCGAGCCTCTGTATCGGTGATGACCTGCGACGACACGGCACCTCCCTCATCGAAAACCCTAAAATCATCGTAGTGAATCGTGGCCTCAATCTCCCCATCCCCACCAAGCCGATCCTCCTGCACCACCAACAGCCGATGATCAAACCAAAGACGGCGGATGAGTGTCCGCGACGAATGGCCAACCCCACGTGCTGTCCCGTAGATATCAAGACGATACCGACTCCGCTCCAGTACAAGCTTGGCCGTTTCGTCTTTGGCAAGCGCGTTCGCTCCCAAAAGACCTCCGATGGCCCAAGCACTCAATTGGGAGAAGCGCGCAAGATTCCCCTGATCTTTTAGGTCGGCTTGCGAACCGGTATAGACTTTCCCTTCCATCGGGAGCCGAAGCCTATACCACTCGTCAGCCTGCACGAATTCAAACAGCTCGCCTCCGAATGGAGTGAAGCCCTTGAGCCTCAGGGCATTCGGCCGTCGATAGTAGACCGTTCCCTCGACTCGGGAGAGAATCGGAATCAACCCGCCACGCACCTTGGCGCTGAACAAGCCTTTCATGGAATGGACTGCGGTATCACGTTGGCGCAACAGGGTGGTGAGGTCCTCCACCGTAACTCGCTTGAGCGACAGCTCTTCCTTAGGACCAACCAGTGCGCAGCCCGTAAGCAAGACGAGCGGCCCAAGGATAATGACGAAGAACAGACGCGTCATGATCATCTGTGATGAACTCTGCCTCTCTGCCAACAAACTACGCCAAGACCACGTCGAGCGCCTCTCTGACCTCGTGAATCCCAATCAACTCTATTCCCTCGATCGGATCCAGCTTCGACAAGTTTCGCTCTGGTAAGAGACAGCGCTTGAACCCCATCTTTGCCGCTTCACGGATGCGCGCCTCAGCCTGACTGACCGCGCGGACCTCCCCGCCTAAGCCGATCTCGCCTAACATCAAAAACCCCGGTTCAACAGGGATATCTCGCAGGCTCGATGCGACCGCCGCCACAATCCCCACATCAATCGCCGGCTCGTCGATGTGCATGCCACCGACGACATTCACATAGACGTCCTGTCCGGAGAGATGCACACCCAGCCGTTTTTCCATCACCGCGAGCAACAGGGAGACACGATTCAATTCCACCCCGTTCGCCATCCGCTTAGGCATAGCGTAGCTCGTCGATGACACCAGCGCCTGTAGCTCAACAAGGATCGGTCGTGTCCCTTCGAGACTCGACACCACCACCGATCCAGCACTCCGCTGGGAACGTTCAGCCAAGAACAACTCGGACGGGTTACTGACTTCTTCGAGCCCGGCGTCCTTCATCTCGAATACACCAATTTCATTCGTTGATCCGAATCGATTCTTAACGGCCCGGAGAATGCGATAGCTGTGGCCCTTGTCACCCTCGAAGTACAACACCGTATCGACGATGTGCTCCAACAACCGCGGCCCGGCGATCGCCCCTTCCTTCGTGACATGGCCGATGATGAAGACCGGGACGCCGGCGCGCTTCGCAAACCACATCAGTTGTCCGGCCACCTCTTGCACTTGACTGATACTGCCGGGAGCTGACGTGATCTGTTCCGTGTACACCGTCTGAATGGAGTCGACGACCACCGCAACCGGTCGCACTTCCTGAACTGACTTCAAGATCAGTTCGAGAGACGTTTCAGCCAAAATCAACAGATGCGGATGTTCGATCCCCAACCGCTGCCCCCGCATTTTGATCTGCCGAGGCGATTCTTCCCCTGAGACAT